>CAZQUQ010000245.1:0-3613 GCA_964596445.1 uncultured Oscillospiraceae bacterium | reverse complement strand
CCGGGTTTGACTTCAGCATTATTATAAATCAAACCATTTCCATCAAAAATATAGCCATTTTTAGTATATAGTCTCTGAGCGCTCCCATAATCCTTATACAGACCAACGCCAAGGCCTATGTATTCATATTTGCCTGCCGCATACTCCTCGCACTTGTCTATGAGCGCTTTGCCGACGCCTTTTTGTCTATGCCTGGGGATTACTCTCAAATCATTTATTTCCGGTATATTCTTCTCCCGAAAGTATGGGTATTCCGATTTGAAAATTATATTTACATATCCAGCCGCTTCATTATCTATTGATGCGACAAATGTTACTCTTTCCGATGTCTGATTCTCCTTGAAGCATCTATGTATATACCGGCCAAAGCTGCTGTCTGCCGATTCCCCATATGCACTCAGTATTTTACCGATATGCTCATATTTCATCTGTTCAATTGACAACATTCCGCTTCCCATTTATCTGTCCACACCTTCCCAAGCTGAACTAAACCTTCCTAAACTGAACTAATATTTGACAGAACTCACGAAACCGATTCTTTTGAGTTTTGAATTTTTCTTATCGTATCCTCATTTATAGCCTGCTTCAGCTCTTTCATATATTCCGAGAACTCAACTTCTTTTTCTCCATAAGTCAGGTTTAGCTCGTACTCAAGGGGAAGCCAGGTCGATATGTCAGCCTCATTATGCTGGATTATTGCCTCCATCTTGTCAAGAGCCTTAAAGATCCGTGATTCTATGGATTTTTGCGACTGCATTTCTATAAATAATGAAGAAAGCTCTTCTTTATATGGTTCAGGCAGATTGAACAGAAATTGCTGTACTTCATCGTTTTCCTTAACCTCATCGCTCTCAGTTTTGCTGAATGCAGGTATATCGCCAGTGAACGCTTCACCCAGGTCATGGCAGATGCACATCAGAATCACTTTGCTGATATCGGCGTCAGGGAATTCATCCTTTACCAGGTATGCCATCAAAGCTAATCTCCAGCTATGCTCTGCTACACTTTCATGGCGATTGGAAGATGTCCATGAGTGCCTCGTATTGTTCTTTAGCTTCTCTGCTACTGCCAGTACCTCTATAAGCTTTCTTACGTTCATTTTCAGCATTCTCCCGTCATTATAGCTCTATGTTTTCCTCCAGCCACTTTGCAACGCCGTCATTGTCGTTACTGTCACAGATGAATCCGGCAGCCGACTTGACTTCATCAACGGCATTTCGTACCGCAACGCCAATACCGCAGTTCTTTATCATATCAAGATCATTTATATCGTCGCCGAAAGCTGCAACCATCTCTGTATCGATACCAAAATGTTCAGCAACAGCTTTGACTGCGTTCCACTTTACAGCGTTACGGTCGGCGATCCTGTATAGATCTTCGCCTGTATAACGCAGCAAGTCGAGCATTGGAAAATCTGAAGCTATACGCTCGACAACACTGGAACTACTACTGACCAATGATACTTTCAGGTAGCTGATGCTGCTCTGCTGCGAAAAGTCATAATACTTATAGTGGTCGAGATTCGGATCAAACGGATCTTTTCGGCTGGTATGGGCAACTGTTTCATTTATAGCGTTCACATATGAAATTTCAGGCTCCTGCAGGCACCTGCTTATTAGTTGAAATGATATTTCAGCGGGTATATCGAAACGTGAAATAACCTCTTCCCCTGCAAATGAAACAGCACCCCCATATCCGATAAATATGTCGGGATCAAACCGGGCAAGAAATTTTGATGCCGCTTTTGTTGACCTTGCTGTCGCAACAGCGATCCTGATCCCTTTTTCCCGGCATCTCTCAAGTGTTGAAATCGTGTACTCAGAGATGGATTTATCACTTCGCAGAAGCGTATTATCCAAATCTGTTACAATCATCTTTATCATTATGTACCCCACATATATAAATGAATTCACAAATCTGCTTCATGTACGAAGTATACTTCAAAGTTTTCTTGCCTTGAAGCAAAAAGAAATCGGAAGCATTTTGGCTTTTTTAGCCTTGTCGCTGATATCACCAACTGCTTCCAAAGTTTCTTTATCAGTCTGCTCAACCATTTGCTCGATCACAAATCCTGCCTGTGCCAAAGCATTGATGTATGTAGATATTTTTCGATTACATAATATTATTTCACTCTCGTGAACCGGCATTGTAAAATATGATTCATCAAAATAGCTTCTGGTAAAAACCAAAGCATCATTTTCAATAACGTCTCTGCGCTCGCTGCATGACCAGGCCACACAGTAATGTAACGGATGATGCCAGCTGAATATGAAAATGCCGTCCTTTTTCAGATAAGATGCTATCTTTCTGAATGTGCCGGGAAGGTCTGTCGTCCAGCCGATTCCGTATATTGAGTAAACGTAGTCAAAATAATCCGTCGGGATATCCAGTTCTGCTTCCATAGGCGAGCAAATGAATTTCGCCGTATATCTATGCTCTTTCAAGTATGCTTTGGCATTTTCGATTTGCTTGTGCGAAATATCTACGCCCCACAACTCGGATGCATTCCTGTCGGCATGATACTTAAGGGAGTGGCCGCTGCCGCAGCAGATTTCCAGCAGCTTTTTACCGGAAACATCGCCGAATAAATGTAAATCATCTTCTGTAACAAAGTGTACCCCATATGTCGGAAGCGCAGTAGTCCCAAACCAAAAATCTGCGTAAGCGTCCCAGTACGATTTGTTTACATCCAGTATATTATCTTTCTCCATAGTATATTTACCTTCTGTTGTTATATTGTACTCATATCAGGCAAAGCAGTCGTTTCTTCGTATTGCAGTGAAATCGATACCCTTTATCAGGGCATTAATTTCCGTATTGGTCTGGCACGTATGGCAGGATCGCCCATGTCACATCATCAGCAAGAATGTTTTTGGCCTCCAGGCCGGCATATCCGGCCGTTGCGTTGGAGCATGGGTATTGCTTGCACGATACGCAGTCAGCATAGCCTTTATCCATAGCACATTTTATCTGATCACATGATTCTGCATGACTTCCTGCATGGCATCCCGGTGTGCTGCATCCTGAACACCTCATCGACCAGTCTGTAATATTATATACCCTGGCATGTCTTTCCTCCAGTTCTTTCCGAAACTCCTCACTGATCATCCTGTCGGTAAAGTGGATACATAAGTCGCACCTGTGACCGCATCTGCCATAAAAGGCGTTCTCTTTCGGAAATGGCTTACGGTTTGGCCTTTTCTTGATAAGGATCATTTTTTTGACAGCTTCAAGTGTCTCCAGGTTATCCACCCGTATCAGCATCCACTTTCCGTCATGATAGGTATGCGATTTCTCGTAGAGTTCAACGATGGATTCCGGAAACTCGTCCTTCCGCGCTTCGAACTTCTCCCGCTCAGCTTTGCCGTATATAATCTGAAAGTCATAATGATCCTCGTGCAAGTTGACAGAAAGTATGGTTTTCTTTCCCTGGCGGAACTTCAGGCAATCGATCCCGTAGTACTTGCCCGGCACTTCGTCCAAAGCATACTTGCCCCGCATGAAGCGAACAGTCTCTTCAGTAATTTTTTGCAGTTCGGTTTTTTCACTCATAAGCCCACTTGTATGATATAGTTAGCAACTAAATCATACATTCCTTTCTAAAGATTTACGC
>CAZQUQ010000244.1:0-3643 GCA_964596445.1 uncultured Oscillospiraceae bacterium | reverse complement strand
GCGCAGAATTTCATTGAATCGGCGGAAATACTCGTTCTTGTCGTGGTCGTACAGGATCTGTACTCCGCCTGATGATGCGAGTCCAGTTTTATTGAGCAGCTTTTCGAAGTACTTTTTGACCTCCGGTCTGTGGGCGGCAACAAGATTGAGCTTTATCTTTCCTTCCTTTATCATGCCGGACAAGCTTTTAACTGCTCCGCCTGCGATCTCAGCCTGTGCTCCCGCACCTCCGACCGCGTATGTCACTGTTATCGGGCCGCCAGGAGCATCCGGCGTCCAATGCTCACCGAGATAGTATCTGGCTTCTTCTCCGTGTATGATCCGAAAGCGCCTGGTCGGATCTAGGCGGATGAGTCTTCTTGAAAGGTCGCCGCGCAGGATACTCATGTCATTGCCTATGTTCTCCTGAGGAAGCGGGAACCCGGTGAGAAAGATCCTCTCATCCGGTACGCCGTACTCCTTGAGCCTCCGCATTGCACTGCCGCAGGGAGCAAAATAGATTATCCTGCTCTGCTGAGGTTTTTCGGCAACCCAAACACGGTTGATGTCGGCATCGCAGATAATACAGTAGACCGGAAGATCCGTAAGCTCTTCTGCAGCTATGGCGGCGGCGTAAAATGACGTTATGACCGGCAGCTTCTGCGTACCGAGGATCGTGCTCATACCTTTTCCCATACCGCGGTTTATAAGCGTATAGAGGGATTTCACCTGCAGCGACGGACCGGACTGGTCGCGTCTTGGTTAGTAAGGCGATATGTTCTGGAGCTTTTCCAGCAGGCTGAACAGATAAGGACCGATCAAAGGTATCTGCCTTGTCCTGGATAGCGTTTCGACAGAGTTCCGGAAAATTTTCCATTGTCTTTTTTCTTTTTTAAGGCACATATCGTCTTCGCCAAAAAGCATGATTCCATTATGAGCCATGTTTCTCAGCGGATACGTGGCTCTTTGGTGGCCAAGCCCCATATTTGCCGATATGATCCAGGCTTTGCTGTCCATTTCTTCCCTCCAATATCAGATGAATCCATAAACATTTTACCAAATATCTCAGTGGCAAAACAGATAATTTTTCAACCATCTTAGCAAAAGCAAAACCGGAAATAAAAAAGGCATAGCCGGTTTTTCCGCCGGTATGCCGAATGGCAGGAGAATCAGTTCTGCAGCAGCGCCTGACGTGCTGCATGTAGTTACCAATTGCTGTATTTGCAGCTGCTTTTGCGGGGTATCACGATCCATGCAATTATATATGCAAGCAGACCGAGCCCATCAAGGAATATGGACAGGAACCAGAGGACCCTGACGATGACGGGATCGATACCGAAGTATTCGCCGACTCCTCCGCAAACACCGCCGATTTTTTTATTGGTATCCGACAAATATATTCTTCTTTCCATTAACGCTCACTCCTTAGTATTTATTCATCGTATCAGCTTACACCTAAACATACGGAAGGTGCGCTCATGTGTCTGATTTTTTTGCCGCAATATGTTTCTATATTTTATTGCTCTGCCCGTATGAAATCAATTATCCTGTCAGCCATTATCATCTCTGCAAACTTTCCCTGTTCTATCCTGTCCGATGTGATGATGCCGCCCCGCACAGCATCCTCAAGACGGTGGAAATCTGATCCGGAAAGCTTCCTGAGTCCGTTTTTTTCAGCATATTCAAGAGCAAGATGGTTCGATGAATCATGCCTTGGATTGCCGTTATATATCTCTACCGCATCTATAAGTTCCGGATCGGCAGGTTTCATATCCGGACGGAAGGGATGGGCCTGTGCGATCACGATGCCGGTACCGGCCGTCATTTTTCTGAACTCCTTCAGGCCCAGTCTGTGCAGATTTTTATTCTGGTAGAGGAAATCTTCATCAAATCCGTAGATCAGATAATCATTTGGACTTTCATCAAACCGGAGTTCAATGCCCAGGTGGATGTCAACACCAGCTTTGACGCCTTCCTCAAGTGCATTGCGGTAGCCTTTGAGGTATATATCGATTTTATGTTTCCAGCTGCCAAAGAGCAGGCTGTCAAAAAAACCACTGTGATAATGATCTGTGACGACGATGCCTGTATACCCTGCGCCGGCGTATATCCTGACTCCGTCCTTTGCCTTTGTATTGACGCATGGGCTGGTTTCAGCCGTGTGAAAATGTGTCTCGTATTTTAGTCTGTTCATGTGTATCTCTTTTCTAAAAAAGGTTTTTAACATTATAGCATATATTATAACGTAAAATATATTTATCTGATAAGTTATGATAATATTATTGTAACGGCATTATGTTTCAGGGGGGCATTTGCAGTACATGAAAAAGGCGGCTTGCATCCTGATGGCTGCAATGATGATGGTTTTCGCATCATGCGGTCCGCTCGAAAATAAAAGCGGGGATCCCGACAGCGGAGATAAGTCCGGGGTGTCGGGCAGTCCCCGGGATGTCAGGGATGAACCGTCTGCTGAAGGAAGCACGGCCATCGGTTCATCAAATGCGAAGCAGCCTGGCATTTACCCTGCGAGAGATAACTATCTCAGCAAGTCCAAATGGGGTTATATAGACAGTTCCGGTATGTTTGTGATCCAGCCTTCCTTTTCACAGGCCTTCAGATTCCAGCCCAATGGAAGAGCCATTGCCGGCAGAGGCGACAGTGTCGGCATCATTGACCGGGCCGGCAGTTTTATTGCCGAACCGGTCTATACGTACATAAACCCGTACAGCGAGGGACTTGCTGTTGCGGTGGATCAGAATAGTCATGTAGTGCTTGATGAGAACGGTAAAGTCATCTCTGAAAAATATCAGTATATTGGAAACTACAAGAACGGAAGAGCAGTTTACTCTGTTTATAAACAGGATTACTCAGCGCTTTACGGTTACCTTGATGAAAACGGGAAGCCGGTGATACAGCCTGTTTATGGATATGCTTCGGATTTTGAGAACAATAGGGCAGTGGTAAAGCTAATTGATGGCCAGTTTGCGATTATAGACAGGTCGGGCAATACGATCAGGACCATTGAATACTGGGATGTATCAGGCTTTTCAGACGGAAAGGCAGCATTTAAGACAGGTCCGGAAGGTAAATATGGGTATATCGACAGCAGCGGGAACGAGATCATACGGCCGTCGTTCCTGTATGCGGGCGGGTTCAGGAACGGCAAGGCAGTCGTGTCTGTTTACGGAGGTCCCGGAAGAATGGTCTATGGTTTGATTGATGAGTCCGGCCAATTTGTAATTGAGCCTCAGTACGATGAAATACTGATGCTCGGAGAAGACAGGGCGGCATTGGGCATAGCAAAGGATCCCAACCATGTTTTCTTTGGCTTCAAATATGCACTGGCAGATACTGACGGAAAGCTGCTGACGGATTTCATATTCTACTCTGTAGAACCTTTCCGTGATGGTGCTGCATCTGCGACGGACAACACCTCGACATATTTTATCGACACATCGGGCAAAAGGATGGAGGAGCTTCCTTCTGCGGAAGGATCGGGGCAGATGGAAATACTTGATGGACTTATCTATGCAAACATCGACCAGAGGATGTTCTACATGGACAGAAAAGGGCGTCAGGTATACAAGCCCGAATCCGGCATTACTTTAGACGGCGGCGTCAGGGTAAGCGAAGAAAAGTACAGTCCGAATATCAACTATCTTGT
>CAZQUQ010000243.1:0-3664 GCA_964596445.1 uncultured Oscillospiraceae bacterium | reverse complement strand
AGAATATACAGATGTACAAGCAGGCAATTGATGATTACAATTTTTATATAAATATGACAATACTTATGATAATATATAAATGGAGCAGAAGATCGGCGGCAGCAGAAAAACCGATGCATGTACGGTCGGGGTCAATGAGGTGGGACATTGTTCAGAGTAATACTTGTTGACGATATGGAAATAAGCCGCAGACAGGTAAAAAGACTCAACCTGTGGAACGGTGAGACAAATTTCACCATCGCGGCAGAGGCACAGAACGGACAGGAAGCTCTTGAGATTTTGAAGCAGGAGCACTTCGACCTTTTGATCACAGATATAAAAATGCCCAAAATCGACGGCATAGAGTTGCTCAGGGAGACTGCCGCAAACGGATTATGCCCATGCATTGTGCTTCTTAGTGATTACGAGGATTTCTCATTTGCGAAGCAAGGGATACGATTCGGGGCATTCGATTATCTCGGCAAGCCGCCGGAATACGGCAGCATGCGGGATCTGCTCAGAAGAGCGGAGGAGTTCCTGCTAAAGAAGAAGAATGAGGACGAACTGATAAAAAGCCTCTCTGAAAAGCTGGAGGAGAAGCTGGAGGACTCATTTCCATCGGCTGAGCTTGAACAGATGATAGAGGCCGCCTTGACTAAAAAGCTGGATATAGAAAAGGATATCGAACGGCTTTCATTTGCTGTCGCCGCACTTTTCGGGAATGATCCTGTGAAGGTCGGCACCGCTTTCAAAAAATCGATGTCGGAGCTGATAACACAGCTTAAAATACACCATGAATGGATCGTAAAGTTTATCGACATCAATAAGTACAAGGGTCAGGACTTTGTCAGGAAAGACGATGCGCATCCTTCTCCGGAATCAGTCTTCAAAGAAGCAGTTTCTGGACTTTATAACGAAATAAAAAGACTTGGTTATGGTAACTCGGAAGAACAGATCGAAAACAGGATCTGTCGCTATGTGTTGGAAAATGTCGATAATGATGTCTCAATTGAAGGCATATCCAGGGCCATATTTATGAATCGCAAGTATATCAGCGAGGTTTTCAGGCAAAAAACAGGTGAACTTCTGATAGATTACATCACCAGGGTCAAGATGGCCAGAGCTGCGCGGCTGTTGTGCGAAAGCAGCAGGAAAACCTATGAAATAGCGTTGCAGCTGGGTTACAAAGATACGGAGTACTTCAGTAAATTATTCAAAAAGCATATGGGCATTACCCCCAGTGAATACAGAAATCTGACAAATTTCTAGGTAAACACAGGAAATATTTCATTCTACTACAATTTTCTACAAGGTATCATATACAAGGTGAAAATGATATCTTGATTTTTTATCGTTTTTTCACTGAGGCTGATAAATAGAATGGTGGATTGCATATGAACAATGGGACAGTACTGTCGGTTATCGTTGTGGAAGATTCTCAATATTTTGCTGATCTGGCCATAAGGATACTAAAAAGAAGCGGACTGAGCCTTAAGAGTCGGATAGTGTCGACCAGGACTGCGCTGCAGAAAGCACTAAGGGAGGACAGGGCCGATATTATCCTCAGCGACAATGTTATGCCCGGTTTCAGCGCTCTGGGAGCATTGGAGATCGTAAACAACATGTGCAGTGATACTCCGTTCGTTATAGTTTCCGAAGACGTTAGCCAGAAGGAACTTGATGAAGCTTTCCAAAGGGGCTGCGATTCTTATCTTCCGAAAGAAAGGATAGCAGATCTGCCGGAGGTCGTAAGGCAGGTACTTGGTTTAGCGAAGCTTGCCGGGAATACAACGGTATAACCGATGCTGAGAACTGAAAGGGGGTGACGTAATGAAGTCGACAGGTATAGTAAGAAAGGTCGATGAGCTGGGCAGGGTAGTTCTGCCGATCGAGCTCAGAAGGACGTTGGATATTGCGGAGAAGGATGCTCTCGAGATCTTCATTGAAGGAGCAAATATTATATTGAAGAAATATGAACCGGCTTGCATATTCTGCGGTGATGCCAAAGATGTGATCAACTACAGGGGCAAGAACATATGTCAAGCTTGTATGAAAGAACTGAAAGGCTAAAATGGCGTCGTACCTTTATATGATGTCTTCACCTGGAAGCAATTTGTCCAGGCTTGTCTTGGACAAGTTGCTTCTATGATGTGAAATTCGCTTTATTGAACAATGAGTGCAGATTCGTTATTGATCAGGGGTGATTTTCTGAAACTCGGTATAAAGAAATATCCTATTATAAAGAAAACCATACAGATGGCATCGATAGCGCTTATAGCGGGATTGATACTGTATTGGGCTGTTACGGGGATTCTTGTGAATGATCTGGAAAATTCACTGATCAGGTTTGCCGAGCAGGGAGCCGCCACTGTCCGGGAGTATGTGAACGGGCGTATGGCCGAAACCAAGTCAATGGCTGAAAACAGCATTATAAAGAACTCCAGGCTACCGATCGAAAAGCGTCTTGAAGAGCTCAGAGCGCAGCTTAAGCTTGACAGCTACCGAAGGCTCAGCATTGCGGACCTGGATGGAAATGCCATTACTACGGACGGTGTAAAACTCAATGTGAAGGACAGGGAATATTTCCAGGAAGCCGTGAATGGGAAGCCCAGTGTGTCGGATCCGATAAAAAGCCGTGCCGACGGCACCATGGTAATTGTATTTGCCGTGCCCATCTATGATGGTGATAATGTTACCGGTGTTCTGTATGTTACGTATGATGCGGATGTTTTGAGCATCATCACTGATGATATTAGGTTGAGCGACAGCGGTTATACCTTTATTATAAATGAAAATGGCGATATTATTGCACATGTGAACAGACAGCTCGTATATGATATGGTCAATGATATCAGAAGCTCTTTGGAGGACCCTGAACTCAGCAGACTTGCCGAGCTCGAAAAGAGAATGATAGCAGGAGAAAGGGGTACTGGAGAATATAATTATCAGGGTGAAGCCAGATATATGGGTTTCTGTCCAATTGAAAACACCGGCTGGTCGATAGCAGTAACTGCACCTAAGAGCGCTGTTTTCAGCAAGCTGAATATCGTTTCGATAATATTGTTCTTATTGATACTTGCGGCTTCATTTATAATCGCGATTATCATGTCGCGTTCAAAACTTCTGAAGATAGATCTGCAAAGGCATCAGGTCAACTCCCACAGAATCGCGGATTTTACCAGTCTTATAGCTTTAACTGTAAAGAATGACGGTACAATTCTGACAACGAACAGATATGCGGAAGATCTGCTTCTGTATTTCGATAAATTTGGCGATGAAAAAGTAAAGAACATATTTGATCTTGTTTCCGAAAAGGATAGATTATCGCTTCAGGACACTGTCGGCGAAACGCTGGAAAACGACAGCAGCACCAGCTTTGAACTTGCGCTGAGCAGGGGTGACAGCAAAGTCGTACATATCTATTGCAATGCTGTCACCGACAGGGATAATGCCGACATTATTGAGTTATTTGGTATCGATATTACCGAGAGGGTTATCCAGGAAAACATCCTTCAGGACAGCTTTGAGGAGCTCACCGTAGTGTATGATGAGCTTGCTGCGAAGGAAGAAAAGATAAGGGAGCTGGCTTTCAGGGATCAGCTTACGGGACTTCCGAACAGGACAGCCCTTTATACTGAAGTAGATAAAGTGATATCACAGCTCCGGACTGAAGAAAAATGTGCGC
>CAZQUQ010000242.1:0-3675 GCA_964596445.1 uncultured Oscillospiraceae bacterium | reverse complement strand
GGGATTGCAATGAATAAACTGGCTAACTTGATTCCTTCAATCATGATTGCACTGATTCTGCTTATCATGACTGGCTGCTCAGGAGGCGGCAGTGAATCTGATGTAACGACAAAGAGCGAGTCATACGATACTCCGGGTGCAGCAGTCGCTGCAACAACCTATGCCGATGCATCGAGCATAACACTTCTTAAAGATTCGGAGACAGGTGCCGGCTATCAGATTGTTGAAGACGGGGCAACCTTCGAAGCCGGCTCAAAAGTAAAACTGGGCGTTAGAGTCGAAGGCGGCAAATACTCAGTTAATCAAGTTCTGGTAAGTGACGGCGGCGGAAATCAGATAAAAACAACATATGATGCGGCAAGCAATCTTTTCCTATGCAAATATCCTGTATCTGATACTGACAGATTGATGCCGGTGCTTATACAGGCTATTCATCCGAACGGTCAGGCCTCAAAGGCAAAATATGTTTTTAGAACAGAAGAATTCGCAAAGTCTTCGCAGCTTATCAGGAACGGACTCGGGGTGCTCGTCGGCAAGGAAATTCTCCAGAGCGCTAGGGGCATGTCGCTCAGTGGACTTACAGTCGATGACCTGATTCCATTTGCCGGCGTTAATAAGACTAACATAATGAAGCTTACTTCCGGCATAATTTCACTTCCCTTTAACCTTGTTGACGGACTTTCTGGAAATGAAGGAGCAGCTGATGAAGTGGCGCCGACACTAAAACTCAAGTCGGGTATTTTAAACATAGATATGGGAATAAACTCATTACTGCTTGATGATCTGCTTGGCGGCATGGCCGGAGATCTGGGTGCGGATATGAGCGGCCTTAACCTCGCAGCAAAACCCCTTTACCTTGATATAAACGGCATACCGAAAAGTACAACATCCAATATGTCAGCACTCAGCATAGGACTTTTCATGGCAAAAGGAGTACAAGGGACATTCCCCAGTGGTGTAACGCTTTATCCGGGAAGCAACGCTGCCATACCTCTTACCCAGACCTCTGATGACCCCTCAGCAATAGAGGTGAGCCTCTCGCAGGAAAACATGACACAGTTCGTAAGTGAACTGCTAAACGGTAATGTTGTCATTCCAGCCCTTGATATTCCTACGGCTGTTCCTTCATACAAAGATGTAAAACCTGCTGTTCTGCAGCAGATGAAAATATCCTTTAACAAGAACGGTATTGCCTTTGATTTCAAAACTGCAAATCCTCTTCTGATAATAAATGACCTAAGGATCGAATACCTGGAAAACGGCAAGGCATTATGGATGATGTCTCTTGACTTGGCATTCAAGCTCGATGCGGGCTCGCATCAGGCCCCTGTCATAGAAAATGCAAATAAGGATACGGAATCTTTCCTTGATATCTATCTTACACTGGTGCCTTATTATTCCCATTGTGCAGTATTAAAAGATGATATGGGCATCACGATGTTCGACCACAAAGATTTCCCTTCACTGCTTGTTGACGGTCTCAAGGATATGCTTCGTACCAATAACCCCCAAAAAGGTGACCTGATGTTGTCCATAACAACAGGCGCCCTACAGGGGTCGACTGTAACTGATGACGGATTCGGTATGATACTGACAGAAGGCGGCGCCTCTGCAGTATCAGACGGCGCAGGCCGCTGCTTCCTGAAAATGGCCACCGACGATGTAGACATAAGTAAAGCAGGACTATGCTTCATCAACACGGCAACATCAGAATAAAATTAATTTAATCATTGAACATTTAGGGCATATCGTTATAAAATCAAAGCAGGGCCAAACAGGCCCTGCTTTGATTGCATAGATAAACAAAATTTGAGGAGGATTACATGAGGTTCCTTTATAAGCTATTTCTTATCCTGATTACTCTCATGGTTATCTCAAGTACCGCATTTGCCGTTAATGAAGCAGCCCAGTGGAACTGGAAAGACGTTAAAATAGGGCTTGAGGGCGATTACCAGATGTTCGGTAAATATTATAATGAACGCGATATCAACAGCTACGACGGCAACCAGAAAGCAAAATATAATATTTCTCCTCCACCCACAGATGAAGAAGCTGACAATGCAACAAACGGCCAGACGGATAAAATCGAGGCATGGCTTGAAAACGAGCTTTTTCTTGTTCCGTCGATAGCTTTCAGCGACAAACTGACATTCCAGGCGCGTATTGATATTGATTATCTGATATTTGATTCCGACAATAACACAAAAGTTTTGTATGAGCCTGTAGATTCAGGGGCCGGCTATACACTTCTTTCAACAAAAAAGGCTGACCAGACAATAAGGCTTACTGAAGCCTTTGTACAGATGATTACTCCTGTCGGGCTCTTTGTCGCCGGCCGGTTTAATGATGGCAGCAATGGCCTTGTTTGGGCTGCACAGTTTGATGAAGCATTACCGGGCTGGAGTTTTGCAGTTGCATGGAACAAAAATGGTGAACAGAAATTGAACTATGAAGACCCTGATGTACCTTATTACAACCAGAATACCAGAAACGGTGATTATCTGGATAGAGACGACATGGACGAAATAAGGCTTGTAACGATATATGAAAAGCCTGATAAGACATTAAAATCCGAGCAGTGGCTTGATTTTCGTCTTGGCTATTCCCACTCGGCAGCCACAAATATGAGGATATGCCTTCCTCAATGGAAGTTCAACTATAACAAAGGAAACCTCCATTATTTCCATTATCTCGGAACTGGAATGGGTACTCTGGCCGAGATAACAAAAGGTCCTATCGGCAGTGATCTTCAAGCCCTTATGAGCAATGGATATCAACAGGCCCCGGCCGGGTATTCATATCCTTATTATGAACCAGGGGCTGAACATTATCTGCCTATAAAAGACATGGGCCCTGTCGAAGGGAAAGTGGGTATTGCCCTTTTTGATGTGGCTTATGACATAGGTAAAGTTACTCCTTTTGCATCAGCGGTATATACCACAGGCATCAGCCATTGGACTGAAATAAATGGTTTTTTGTGGGATGAATATAATCCTAAAGGATATAGGACGCCATCAATTCTGAATGTCATTCTTCTTGGTGAAGTTGAAGATAAATACTTTAACGCACTTGTTAATATTGCAACAAAAGAGGCATTTGACCAGAATGATATATGCTTCAACAACATGACGTTGGGAAGGCTCGGTGCGAAATACCGTTTTGCCGACAAATGGGAGTTCATGGGGCAGGCAGTCATGGCATGGCGTTCCAATGTAAATTATTTTAAGGATGAATACTGGTCAGCTTTCCCGGTAAATTATGCCTTATGGTTTAAATATACTGACCCTACGACGGGTCATGAGATTGTCCCGTTTTTATTTATGAAGGATGATGTACAGTATAAGACCAATGTGTCCCCCTATCTGGGAACAGAGCTTACCGGCTGGCTTACATATAACCTTTTCCCGGGTCTTGATGTATCATTGATAGGATCATATTTCTGGGCTGGAGACTTCTATCAGGACACGTTGACCCCTAAACCTTATCTGGTCAGGTGGTTGGATACCGCGACAACTGCACCTATTGTAAAAGAATACACAATATACGGCCCCAACCTTGGTGCTGATCAGTTTCAAATGACAAATGCATGGACTGTTCAGTTCAAGATCGACTTTAAGTTTAACCTCAATTCCAATGCGCTTGCAGCTGTAACCAGCACTGAGATGCAGCAGAAAT
>CAZQUQ010000241.1:1158-3723 GCA_964596445.1 uncultured Oscillospiraceae bacterium | reverse complement strand
CCGAGATATCAGGCATGAGTTATGAGGCCTCAGAGGAAGCGGCATATGTATTGGACAAGGCTGAAAAAAGCATATTCGACATACTGGAGAGAAGGAGTACACAGGGATTCACACACATAAAGGATGTCCTTCTCGAAACGTTCAACCGCCTTGAGGAGCTTTACAACAGCAAGAGTTTTATTACGGGAGTCCCAACGGGATTTACCGATCTTGACTTTAAGACAGCAGGCCTGCAGAATTCAGACCTGATACTGATAGCTGCACGGCCTGGTATGGGCAAGACTGCGATGGCGCTGAATATAGCACAGTATGCTGCAGTACAGAAGCATGTGCCGGTAGCGCTTTTCAATCTGGAAATGTCGAAGGATCAGCTGGTCAACAGGATGCTGTGCAGCGAGGTCATGGTGGACAGCCACAAAATGAGGACCGGCAAGCTGGACGACGACGACTGGAACAAGATAGCGCAGGCATTGGCGCCGCTGTCCGAGGCTCCGATATATATCGACGACACTCCTGGAATCTCCGTAATGGATATCAGGGCAAAATGCCGAAGACTGAAGCTTGAGAGAAATCTGGGGCTTGTAGTAATAGACTATCTGCAGCTGATGCAGGGAAGAGGGAAGGCTGAAAGCAGGCAGCAGGAAGTTGCGGAGATATCGCGTTCGCTGAAAATACTTGCCAAGGAACTTAATGTGCCTGTGATAACCATGTCTCAGCTAAGCAGGGGACCGGAGTCGAGAACTGACCACCGTCCGATGCTCAGCGACCTCAGAGAATCGGGAGCAATTGAGCAGGATGCCGACATAGTAATGTTCCTTTACAGAGATGATTACTATAATCCGGACACCGAAAAGAAAAATATTGCGGAAGTCATAATAGCCAAGCACAGGAACGGATCTACCGGGACGGTGGAGCTGAGATGGTTTGGCGAGTACACGAAGTTCGCAAATCTGAAGAAGGATGAACAAGGCTGACGATTTTTTAAGAAAATTTCAGAACAGTATATTCGAAACCATTCGGAAGCATCAGCTTACAGCACCTGGAGAAAGCATAGCTGCGGGCGTGTCGGGAGGACCTGATTCCGTATGCCTTCTCCATGTGCTGTATTCTTTGCGCCAAACTCTCGGAATAAATCTGTATGCGGTCCATGTAAACCATATGCTGCGGGCTGAAGAGGCAGATCTAGACGAGGAGTACACCGTCAGTATTTGCAGGGAGCTTGGCGTGCCTCTGCATGTAGTACGCATCGATGCGGCAGCCGAAGCAAAAATCAAAGGCATTTCAATTGAAGAAGCGGGAAGGGAGATCCGATACCGCGAGTTCAGAAAATTTGCAAAGGAGACGGGAGCGGCAAAAATTGCAGTTGCGCATAACAGGAACGACCAGGCTGAAACCGTTATGCTGAACATAATAAGGGGAACGGGAGTTACAGGTCTTGCCGGTATGGAGTATATGAGGGATGGTATAATAAGACCTCTTCTTTGCGCCGGAAGGGACGAGATAGAACAGTACTGCGCGCTGGCCGGCCTGTCGCCCAGGATCGACAGCTCCAACCTGCATGAGGATTACACGCGCAATAAAGTGCGTCTTGCACTGATACCTTATATAAATGAAAAATTCGGAGCGGACATAACGGATAGTCTTTGCCGTCTGGCGGAAAATGCGGCCATGGACGAAAGCTTTATGGAGAGATATTCAGGCGAAGCATATATAAAGGCCCTGCGTGATAAAGGCGATGGATTTGTTCGTCTGGATAACGATAAGCTTCGCAGCCTGGATCCCGCAGTACGGATGAGGGTGCTGAGGATGGCTGTCAGAGATGCGGCAGGCAGTGTAAAGGGACTGGGAAGCGTTCATTATCAGGCTTTATCCGATCTGATCGTCAGAGGGGAGACCGGAGCGCGGTCGGAACTGCCGAAGGGCATCAGAGCTGTCGTTTCATACGGGATCCTTGCCATTTATTCAAAAAGCTCCGCAGAAGAACAGTTCAGGAGCACTGCCGCATTTTCCAGAAAGATCGAGGTTCCAGGCGTAACGCATGTGCCTGAGATCGGCGCTTCAGTCACGACTGAGGTCGTGAAGCCTGCAAATATTGATAATTATGGCAGGTTAGGTTATAATCCTAAAGTGCAGTTTTTTGATTATGATAAACTCATCGAGGGAATATATATTAGAAATCGCCGTAATGGTGACCTTTTCAAGCCTTTGGGTTCAAGCGGCACAAAAAAACTTAAGGAATATTTCATCGATTGCAAAATTCCACGTGAAGCGAGAGACGAAATACCGCTCATCAGCAAAGGAAATGAAACAGTATGGGTCATCGGATATAAAATAAGTGATAAATTTAAGGTAACTGAAAATACTAAAAATGTGCTGAAAATTGAATTCAACCGGAGGGGTCAACATGATGAGGGATATTGAAAAGATTCTGGTGCCGCGCGAGCAGATCAGTGATATGGTCAAGAGGCTCGGAAAGCGCATATCGGAGGACTATCGCGGGAGCGATCTGGTCCTTGTGGGTGTACTGAAGGGAGGCTTCATTTTCCTTGCGGATCTCATGAGGGA
>CAZQUQ010000241.1:0-1058 GCA_964596445.1 uncultured Oscillospiraceae bacterium | reverse complement strand
AAAAGGTATATTGGTTAAAATCCGCATTTATTGTGTTTTAAGAAGGTTTATGTTAATATAATATAATCTGGAAATCATGGCAGGTATTTAGCGGTTCCGGGAGGGAGATATTTGAAGTATTTTAAGGGTTTGAGCTTTTATATAGTGATATTTGTATTGGCGCTGTTCATCGTGATGCTTTATACAAGCAGCGGAAATCCGGCACAGCTCAGTTATACGCAGCTGCTTTCACAGATCGAGAACAGCAATGTGCAAAGCATCACTTTAAAGGCTGACGAAGCAACGGTTGAGCTGATCAACCCAAACAAGGGATCCAAAACGAAGGTGTATGTCGTTTATATATCATCAGTTGATTCTTTTACCGATTTGGTGACGGAGGCATGGCAAAAGGGCCAGGTGAAGGATTTCAGGGTAGACAGGCCGCTGACGCCTCCATGGTGGGTATCGATCCTGCCTACTATCGGTCTGATAGTTGTATTCATAATTTTCTGGGTCTTTTTCCTCCAGCAGTCTCAGGGAGGCGGGGGCAACAGAGTGATGTCGTTCGGGAAAAGCCGGGCAAGAATCAGCACGGACGAAAAGCGCAAGGTGACGTTTGAGGATGTGGCCGGCGCTGATGAGGAAAAGGAAGAACTTAAAGAGATCGTTGAGTTTCTCAAATCTCCCAAGAAGTTTATCGAACTTGGGGCAAGGATACCGAAAGGCGTCCTGCTGGTGGGACCTCCCGGTACGGGAAAGACGCTTCTGGCAAGGGCTGTTTCGGGAGAAGCCGGTGTCCCGTTCTTCAGCATCAGCGGTTCCGATTTTGTCGAAATGTTTGTCGGTGTAGGCGCTTCAAGGGTAAGAGACCTGTTTGAACAGGCGAAGAAAAGTGCGCCATGCATAGTTTTCATAGACGAAATAGATGCAGTCGGACGTCACAGAGGCGCAGGCCTTGGCGGCGGCCATGACGAGCGCGAACAGACCCTCAACCAGCTGCTGGTCGAGATGGATGGCTTTGGGGTAAACGAAGGCGTCATTATTCTGGCAGCGACCAACAGGCCGGACATACTTGACCC
>CAZQUQ010000240.1:0-3744 GCA_964596445.1 uncultured Oscillospiraceae bacterium | reverse complement strand
ACAGGGGGGGTCATTAGAATGTATCAATACTATGTACAGGTTATTGCAGCCAATTATCTGAAGAACCTGGTCGATAAGCCGTCTCATATGAATGTTTCCAGATCGCATTTGCGCGGCCTGGAAGACGATGAGTTTCATAGCGGGTATTGCGAGCTTCTATCGATAGTCAGAATGATATATTCGGACATTGTTGCTGATCCGAAGGGATTTGACATGCCACTGAAGCAAATTACCGATCCGGATGCAAAAAATGCCGACTATACACAAAGTCATGCCAGTTTTTTAAGAGTTCCGCACCTTTTGTTTCTGATAGGCTGCTATGGTGAACTGCAGCCGGATATGACCCTTATCATCCCTGGGGACAAGCTGCTGAGCGGTGCAAAAGAGCTGAAAGTGACCAAAATACAGGCTTTGCTCAACAAACTGGCAGATTACGGATTTGAAACGGATGGTATGTCAAAAACACTTCGTACGGAAGATACGATATGTGTCGGATTCCCGCAGAACCGTTATCTGATTCCCGCACTGAAATCCATGTCCGAGGCGATGGCTGCCATTAATAAAAATGATCTTAAAAAAGCGAAAAACTTCTTCTACATGATGGACTATCGGATCCTTGAGCATGATAAACCGAAAGCGCCGAAGCTCACGGTCGATTACATATATCATGCGCTGGATGAGGATAAAAGGAGGGTAGCCAGGATATTCAACGATTTCATCAAAAAATATGCAAAGCCTTCCATAAGGATGGGAGGATTCAGCCGGAATGACTGGTCCTGCGTATATAACCTCAACACCAGCAAAAAAGTTATTATGTCCTTGAATATTGTGCAGGAAAACCTCTCTGTAAAGTTAAACCTGGCACATATAGGCCAATATGCCGACGATTTGAAGCAATACCCTGAAGAGATCAGAACGGCAATCAGGAAAAGCGGATGGGACTGCGGTCATTGCCGGAGCACTTGTGCCGGCCCGTTTTCATTCGTCTATGAAAACGTGGCATACAACAAATGCCGCTGTGGTTCCTTTGTGTTCGATCACATCAATGAAGATACTGCCGGTTATTGTATTGAACTTCTAAAGAAGGAGATCCAGGCTGAAGCAAAATGATATAAACACAAAGGATTTTACTAAATTATTATAAAACGAGGAGGAGTAACGAATGAGCAGGTATGAAGAAGGGTTGAAAATCATCGATGAAAGGTGCGGCGACGGAAAGGATAATCTAATATCGCTGGCGACTATTGCAATGGAGCCGAACGCAAACGGCAAACCACGCCCTTACGTCCGTGAAGTGGATGCTCTTTATGAAGACGGAGTGTTTTATGTAACTACCTGGGCGAAATCAACCAAAATGCAGCAGATTGCCCAAAACCCGGAGGTCGCTTTTGCAGCATGCAACAAGTGGATTTCCGGAAACGGCATCGGTGAAAATCTCGGATGGGTCATGGAGCCGAAAAACGCTGAACTGAGGGAAAAGCTCCGCAAGGCTTTTGCTGAGTGGTACGACTATGCGAACAATGAAAATGATGAAAACTGTGCTATTTTAGCGATCCGCATCACAAATGCCACAGTAATCGTAGATCACGGTGCTGTTCGCTATAATCTGGACTTCGTGAATAAGATCGATACTGAGGAAAAGCTCAAATAAACTGACGGATATATACATATAGGGCTGGCGGTTCATGCATTCAGATGGCATGACGCCAGCCTTTTTTTACGTGGAAAAACAAGGCAGCGGTAAAAAACTGAAAATCTATTGAAAATTATCAATGAATTGCTATAATGCTCTTTTAAGCATCATTTGCGGTCATGAGTATTGTTTCATTAAGCATTGCTTCATTTACACCGCAGGTTTTTTCCTTATACCGGTCAGTGATGGCAGAAAGGAGGCGTTTTTACTGTATGGATATGTCCAATGTGCCGCTGGGACAGCAGACAATGGAAGCTACTGTTAAAAAGCGCCGTTATATTGATGTAACCAGGAAGTTTTGGATCGGGCATGGTGCAGCTTTCCTTTGGCTGCTTTTCTCGATCGCAGTATCTGTTCCATGGCTGAACGACCTCGGGGCCATTGTTGGCAAACCGCTTGCTTTTATCATTATTGCCGGAATTGGATACATCCCCGGATACATCAATATGTTTATTGCAGTTAGTCTGATTTTTGACTGGCAGCCTAAATTCAGGACTACCGACCCCACTGACACTATTGCTGTCATCATTGCCTGCCATAACGAAGAAAAAAACATTGCACATACGCTTAGCTATATCAAAAATCAGGATTATCAGGGATCGATCCGGGTAATCGTGGTGGACAATGCATCGACAGATAAAACTGCGGAAACAGCGCAAAAAGCGGGAGAAGATCTCGGGATAGACATACATGTCCTGCATGAAGAAAAGCCCGGGAAATTCAATGCGCTTAATAAAGGATTGGAATATGTGGATACCGAGTATGTTATAAGCCTCGATGCCGATACTATACTGCACAGATCAGCGATCCGGTATCTGGTTTCCCGCGTTAATACGGCTCCCGGAGAAGTATGTGCCGTAGCCGGGACGGTGCTGGTCAGAAACAGCCGAAAAAATATGCTGACTCGTCTCCAGGAATGGGACTACTTTTTGGGTATTGCCAGCATCAAGCGAATGCAAGGCCTGTATCAGGGCACGCTGGTTGCACAGGGGGCTTACTCCCTGTACAGGACGGAAGTATTGCAGGATGCAGGCGGCTGGCCTGACGCCATCGGCGAAGACATCGTCCTGACCTGGAAGCTCCTGAACAGTGAGAGAAAAGTATTTTTTGAACCGTTAGCCGTGGCCTTTACGGAAGCTCCCGTGACAACTAAGCATCTGCTGCGCCAGAGAAGCCGCTGGGCTCGGGGGATGATCGAAGCACTGAAGATGTTCAAGCCATGGCAGCAGCCGGTCAAATATGTCAGATATCTTACAGGCATAAACCTGATCATGCCCTATTTGGATATTGTCTACACATTTTGCTGGATGCCAGGGCTGATCCTTGCTTTCTTCGGCAAGTACTGGATCGTAGGCCCTGCAACTTTATTTGTAATTCCTCTTGCGCTGATCCAAAACTATATACTTTACAGCTATCAGCGTGAAGTGTTTAAAAAGCTTGATCTGCGGATCCGGCGCAACCGTTTTGGATTCGTCCTTTATGTTCTTGCATACCAGATGCTGATGAGCCCCATGTCTGTCATCGGCTATTGCCAGGAATTACTGATGCTGCGGCGAAAATGGAGATAACGGGAAATCCAGGATAGTAAATCGTCTTTATCCTTACCCGAGTTGCATATTAGGAATTTTTACGCTGCAATGTTATAATAAAGATCAGGTAAAGTAAAAATTCAAGCCTGACCCCGGAGGGATGAATAATGAATAAGGAACGTGTCTACAGGATGAAATTCTCCAGTGTTTATCCTCTGTACATCCAAAAGGCTGAGCGTAAAGGACGCACGAAGGAGGAGGTCGATACCGTCATCAAATGGCTGACAGGCTACGATGATAAGAGATTGCAGTCTCAAATCGATAAGGAAACGGACTTTGAGACATTCTTTGCCGAAGCCCCCCAAATCAATCCGAACGCATCCAAAATTACCGGTGTGATCTGCGGGATCCGTGTCGAGGAAATCGACGACCCGCTTATGCAGAAGATACGCTGGTTGGACAAATTGGTGGACGAACTGGCAAAAGGCAGGCCGATGGAGAAGGTACTGCGGAATATATAGA
>CAZQUQ010000239.1:0-3747 GCA_964596445.1 uncultured Oscillospiraceae bacterium | reverse complement strand
TCACACGGGATAGGTCTTGAATTCGTAGTCCACCATATTGCCGTCTATCATATATTTGCCCGCCTGGCGCAGTTTGAAGAAGTTCTCGGCTACCTGCGGGAACAGAGCATATGAGAGTACATCCTCATCCTGCTCGATATACTGGCCGACCTGCTTCCTGATATTGTCCAGTTCCGGTTCTATAAGATCTGCCGGCCTGCAGGTTATCTGCTCTTCGTCGCCGAGTATCTTCTTTTTGATCTCTTCCGGTATCGGGGCAGGTGTTTTGCCATATTCACCTTTAACGAGCGCTTTTGATTCCTTCGGTACCATTTTGTATCTTTCGCCTGTTATAACATTCATAACAGCCTGAGTACCGACGATCTGGCTCGTAGGCGTGACCAGCGGAGGATATCCGAAGTCTTCTCTTACTTTCGGGACTTCCTTCAGAACTTCCTCGAATTTATCCTGCTTGCCTGCCTGCTTAAGCTGAGAAACAAGGTTCGAGAGCATTCCGCCCGGTACCTGATATATCAGTGTATTTACGTCAACACCCATGACCTTTATATCGAGCAAGCCTGACTTGACATATTTTTCTTTGATCGGCCTGAAATAATCGGCGATTTCGCTGAGCTTTTCAAGATCGAGTCCCGTATCGAACTCCGTATCCTTCAAAGTAGCAACCAGCGGCTCTGTCGGAGGCTGCGATGTTCCCATAGCCATCGGTGAAATAGCACAGTCGACTATATCGACGCCTGCTTCGATGGCCTTCAGATATGTCATCGATGCAACCCCGCTTGTATAGTGAGTATGCAGCTGTATCGGTATGCTGACATTTTCCTTGAGCGCTTTGACAAGTTCGTAAGCAGCGTATGGTACCAGAAGACCGGCCATATCCTTGATGCATATGCTGTCAGCTCCCATTTCCTGAAGTCTGCGTGCATCCTTTACAAAAAGCTCGAGATTATGGACAGGACTGATGGTATAGCAGACTGTTCCCTGAGCATGACCTCCCTCTTTCTTACAAGCTTTTATTGCCGCTTCAATATTTCTTACATCGTTCAGTGCGTCGAATATCCTGATAATGTCTATACCATTCGCAATTGATTTCTTCACGAAATACTCGACAACATCATCCGCATAGTGCTTGTATCCCAAAAGGTTCTGTCCTCTGAGCAGCATCTGGAGTTTGGACTTTTTTGCTTTTGCCCTTATTTTCCTGAGTCTTTCCCAGGGATCCTCATTGAGGAAGCGGAGACATGAGTCGAATGTAGCGCCTCCCCAGCATTCGAGAGATTGATAACCGATTTCGTCAAGCTTCTCGACTACCGGCAGTATATCATCTGTTGACATTCTTGTTGCAATCAGTGATTGATGCGCATCTCTAAGTACTGTTTCTGTTATTCTGACTTTACCCATTATATTTCCTCCTAATTTAGTGATGCTAAAAGATCACCGGCATTTACGGAAGTTCCTTTTGTCACATTGATTGATGCAACGGTTCCGTCTGACGGTGCAACTATCTCATTTTCCATCTTCATTGCTTCCAATATGACCAGCACCTGACCTCTCTTTACCCTGTCGCCAATTGAAGCCACAACCTTGAGGATCGTTCCAGGCATTGGTGCTGTAACCTTTACTGCGCCAGTAGTGCCGCCTGTTTCAACTTTTTTCTCGGCTGCCGGAGCTGGTGCTGGGGCAGGTACAGGCGCAGGAGCAGGTGCCGGAGATGGTGCTGCCGCAGCAACAGGAGCACTCACGGGCTGCACCGGAGCCGGCGCTGCATAATACTGTACTGCACCGTCTCTGACCTCTTCTACTTCTACTTCATATTGGTTCCCATTTACCTTTATCAGAAACTTCTTCATAAATATTACCCTCCCGTTTTTGATTAAATCACTTTAATGAATAAACGACCGAATTTGCAATTACAGATAAAACATATGCGGTTTAGAAACGCTCTATGAATTCAGATCGCGGTTGAGACGTTCGATCCTGCCTGTTGTATTCCAAACCGGCGAAGACTGCGGGATCTGCCTCATAGATCGTACTACGAGCCTGTAGCCCGGTCTGGTCTCCATCGCCGCTACTGCTGCCGAAATAACAGCCAGCAGTTCATCATCGATATATACATTCTCATTTGATGCCATACCTGCACCTCCATGTTTTACAGCGGAATATTTCCGTGTTTCTTGGCTGGTCTGTTCTCCCTCTTTCCGGCAAGCATTTCAAGGGCATTTATGATCCTCGCCCTAGTAGTAGCCGGATCGATGACATCATCCACATAACCCCTTGCAGCCGCAATATACGGATTGGAGAACTTGCTCCTGTACTCTTCTATTTTCTGCTCCCGCGCGGCGATCGCATCTTCTGCTGCAGCAATTTCCTTGCGGAATATTATGTTTGCGGCGCCATCGGGTCCCATGACGGCTATTTCGGCACTCGGCCATGCAAATACGACATCAGCGCCAAGATGCTTGCTGTTCATTGCAATATATGCTCCGCCGTATGCTTTTCTCACAATGACATTGATCTTCGGCACAGTAGCTTCTGAGAATGCAAAAAGCAGTTTGGCTCCATGCCTGATAACTCCGCTGTACTCCTGGTCCGTTCCCGGCAAATAGCCTGCAGTATCTGTGAATGTTACGAGTGGTATGTTGAAGGCGTCACAGAAACGAATGAATCTTGCACCCTTATCGGCTGAGTTGACATCGAGCACGCCGGCCATGACCTGAGGCTGGTTTGCAATGATACCCACCGTCTTTCCGTTGAGTCTTCCAAAACCAACAACGATATTCTTTGCAAAATGCTTCTGTACTTCCATGAAATCGCCGTTGTCCAGTACTCTTGTGATGATATCCTTCATGTCATATGGCTTGTTGGAAGTATCCGGCACCAGCTCAAGGAGTCCTTCGTCGATCCTGTTGAGGTCATCGTTTGAAAGACATACTTCAGGATCCGTCAGATTATTGTCGGGCAGAAAACTGATGAGCCTTCTGATTTCACTGATGCACTCATCCTCATTTGCACTTCTGAAGTGCGCTACGCCGCTCTTCTCATTATGTACCTCCGAACCTCCCAGAGTTTCGAAAGTAACATCCTCACCGGTTACAGACTTGATGACCTGAGGTCCTGTAATGAACATATAGCTGGTTTTGTCCACCATAAAGACAAAGTCAGTTATTGCAGGCGAATATACAGCGCCGCCTGCACAAGGTCCCATGATTACGGAGATCTGTGGTATAACTCCCGATGCCAGAGTGTTTCGGAAAAATATCTCGCCATACCCGCTCAAAGCATCTATCCCTTCTTCGATCCTGGCACCGCCTGAATCATTGATGCTGATAAAAGGGGCCCCAACTTTCATAGCCATGTCCATCACTTTTGTGATCTTACGGGCATGAGCTTCTCCTAGCGATCCTCCGATAACTGTGAAGTCCTGCGACGATACGAACACCAGTCTGCCGTCGATCGTTCCATAGCCTGTGACCACACCGTCTCCGGGTACCTTCTTTTTTTGCATATCGAAATCGATGGCTCTGGTTTCTACAAATGCATCGACTTCAACAAATGAATTTTCATCGAACAACTTTTCAAGTCTCTCCCTCGCCGTCTGCTTTCCGGCATCGTGCTGCTTTGCGATCCTGTCGGCACCGCCTCCTGCCTCCAGCATTTGCTTGCGGGCGTGGAGATCATTGATCTTGTCAATCGTTCCCATGCATCTTTCACCTCGTTATTAATTATTCTGGAGCATCATTTATTGCTATA
>CAZQUQ010000238.1:0-3753 GCA_964596445.1 uncultured Oscillospiraceae bacterium | reverse complement strand
GCATATCGAATGTGTCGATACATTATTAATTTATTATTTGAAATAATACGAATAATGGCAGCTTTGTTATCAAATCTGCCGGTGAAATAACCAAATCGATCGTACAAGGAGTGCTGTTTGATGAAAATGTCAACAATGGATGGCAATCATGCTGCGGCATATGCTTCATATGCATTCACCGAAGTCGCAGCCATATTCCCGATAACGCCTTCATCACCGATGGCCGAATTGGCTGATGAATGGGCATCACATGGAAAGAAGAACATATTCGGACAGGTAGTCAATGTGGTGGAGATGCAGTCTGAAGCAGGCGCAGCCGGTGCTATGCACGGTTCGCTGCAGGCAGGTGCGCTGACCACCACATACACTGCGTCGCAGGGCCTGCTGCTGATGATACCGAACATATACAAAATGGCAGGCGAACTGCTGCCGGGCGTGCTTCATGTTTCCGCAAGAGCAATTGCAGCTCATGCATTATCCATATTCGGCGACCACCAGGATGTCATGGCCTGCAGGCAGACCGGCGCCGCCCTTCTTGCATCGGCAAACGTGCAGGAGGTCATGGATCTCGGCTGTATCGCGCATCTGTCCTCGATCAGGTCCAGGATCCCCTTCATACATTTTTTTGACGGCTTCCGGACTTCTCATGAATATCAGAAAATAAGCACGATAGATTATTCCGACCTGGCCGGCATCATTGATATGCAGGCCGTGAAGGATTTCAGGAACAGGGCGCTGAATCCCGAACACCCTGTTGTCAGGGGAACCGCACAGAACCCCGATATTTACTTCCAGGGCAGGGAAGCCGCCAACAGGTTCTATGACAGGGTACCCTCCATTGTCGAGGGATACATGAAGGAAATAGAACGGATAACCGGCAGGAGCTACCATCTTTTCGACTATTACGGCGCTCCGGATGCTGAATATGTGATCATTGCAATGGGTTCGGTATGCGATACGATAAATGAAACGGTGGATTATCTGAATTCCAAAGGGCGCAAAACCGGCACGGTAAGAGTCAGGCTCTACAGGCCTTTCTCTGAAAAGCACCTGTTGGATGCCATACCGGATACGGTCAAAAAAATTGCCGTGCTCGACCGTACAAAAGAGCCGGGCGCTCCGGGCGAGCCGTTATACCTTGACGTATGCAAGGCATGGTATGGCCGGGAAGGCCAAAAACCGGTCATTGTCGGCGGAAGATACGGCCTTGGTTCGAAGGATACACGTCCTTCACAGATCGTTGCTGTATTCGAAAACCTTATGAGCGACAGCCCAAAGAACCATTTCACTATTGGCATAGTTGACGATCTGACGAATACGTCGCTTCCGGAAGGCGATATTATAGAAACGACGCCTGCAGGCACGATCAGCTGCAAGTTCTGGGGACTCGGGTCCGACGGGACAGTGGGGGCGAACAAGTCGGCCATCAAGATAATAGGAGACAACACCGACCTGTACGCCCAGGCATATTTTTCATATGACAGCAAGAAATCAGGAGGCACGACGGTGTCTCATCTGAGGTTCGGCCCAAAGCCCATCAGAAGCCCGTATCTTGTATATAACGCCGACTATGTGGCATGCCATAACAAATCGTTTCTGTACAATTACGATATATTGAAGGGTCTGAAGAAGAAAGGCGTTTTTGTTCTGAACTGTCCGTGGGACCGGGAAGGGCTTGAGAGTAATCTGCCGGCACATTTCAAGAGGTATATCGCCAAAAACGATATCAGCTTCTACACCATCGACGCCGTCAGGATCGCAGGCGATATCGGACTTGGCAACAGGATCAACATGATCATGCAGACCGTGTTCTTCAAGCTGGCAAATATCATACCGGTGGACGATGCCATAAGGTATCTCAAGGAATCGATAGAAGAGGCCTACGGCAAGAAGGGCAGGAAAATCGTTGAAATGAACAATCAGGCAGTGGATCACGCCCTTGATGCTCTCCATAAGGTAACTGTTCCGGAGGCATGGGCCAATGCGGCAGATGAGGCGAAGGAGCCGGAGACATTGCCCGATTTCGTGCACAGGATCCAGAGACCCATGGCGCGCCATGAAGGCGACGAGCTTCCCGTGAGCGCATTCGAGGGCATTGAGGACGGTACGCATCCTCTTGGCACAACGGCATATGAAAAAAGAGGCATTGCGGTAATGCTGCCCCAATGGCATCCCGAAAACTGCATACAGTGCGGGAGATGCTCATATGTATGCCCGCATGCGACTATACGGCTGTTCCTGCTCAACGAGCAGGAAGCATCCGCTGCGCCGGAAAATTATACAACGCTGAAGGCTGCGGGCAAGGGTCTGGAGAATATGCGCTTCCGAGTCCAAGTCAGTACGCTTGACTGTACCGGCTGCGGCAACTGTGCCGACGTCTGTCCGACATCTGAAAAAGCTCTGGTAATGGTTCCTGCGGAAGAAGAAATAGAAGCTCAGGACGGCAACTGGGAGTTTTCGTTGTCTCTTTCTGCGAAGGAAGATGTCATGGACAAGAAGACCCTCAAGGGTAGCCAGTTTGTGCAGCCGCTGCTGGAATACAACGGAGCATGCCCTGGCTGCGGCGAGACGCCTTATGTACGGCTGATCACACAGTTGTTCGGCGACAGGATGATGATTGCAAACGCCACAGGCTGTTCATCCATCTGGAGCGCAAGCTCGCCTTCCATCGCGTATACGACCAACTCACAGGGCAAAGGGCCTGCATGGGCGAACTCACTGTTTGAGGACAACGCCGAATACGGCTTCGGGATGTATCTTGGAGTCAATCAGATCAGAGAGCACCTGGCCGATCTCATGCACAGGAGCATGGAGCAGGAGGAACTGCCGGATGCTGTCATAGAAGCATTCAGGCAATGGCTGGATTCAAAGGATGACGGAGAAGCATCCAAAGCAGCCTCCGCCAATGTGATCAAAGTGCTGTCGAGCATTGACCTTAACGGAAGCCGGATGCTGGAGGAGATCCTGAACAAGAAGGATTATCTGGTCAAAAGATCCATCTGGATCATCGGTGGAGACGGCTGGGCATATGATATCGGATACGGCGGCTTAGACCATGTGTTGGCCACCGGCGCTGATGTCAACCTGTTTGTAATGGATACCGAGGTTTACTCCAATACCGGTGGTCAGTCGTCTAAGGCAACCCCTGCCGGAGCGGTAGCAAAATTCGCATCGGCGGGCAAAAAGCTGCGGAAAAAGGATCTCGGCATGATGGCGATGAGCTATGGGTATGTCTATGTAGCCCAGATCGCCATGGGCGCCAATATGAACCAGACCATAAAAGCGCTTACAGAGGCTGAAAGCTATAAAGGGCCTTCTCTGATAATCGCTTATGCCCCCTGCATCTCCCACGGTATAAAATCAGGTATGGGCACCAGCATATCCGAGGAACGCAAAGCCGTTGACACGGGCTATTGGCATCTCTACCGCTATAACCCGGAACTGCGTGCCGTCGGCAAAAACCCGTTCCAGCTTGAATCCAAAAAGCCTGAGCGGCCTTACAGAGACTTCCTCACAGGAGAGGTGCGCTATACGCAGCTTATGAATGTATTCCCCGACCTGGCAGAGAAGCTCTTCGAGGAATCGGAAAACCATGCCCGCGACCGCTACGAAGCTTATAAACGGCTTGCAGATCAATAAGGCCGGTAGTGTACAGGGATAGGAGAGATCATAAATTTATCGGGCAGTAAAGACATTGCTTGTATGAATTGAAAATCTGCATAATTATCAGGCCAGTTAAGATAAAGTCTGTTG
>CAZQUQ010000237.1:0-3795 GCA_964596445.1 uncultured Oscillospiraceae bacterium | reverse complement strand
CTCCGGCACAGGCAGCTTGTCTCTGAGCCAGATCAACAGATCCCGTTCCCGCCGGATCTCATCCGAAACTTTTGTAATTTTCAAATACAGTGTATCTCCGCTGCGATCATATCGAAATACACCAGCGGACGAGCAGCCCACATGATCTCTTATGCAGTTATATCCTAAGATGCGGGAAGTAATTTTTGCAGGCAATAAAGAAGGAATCATTGTCAACCTCCGTCTGTCTGACATATCATGCCTGTTTCTATGATATCACATCAGCATAGGCCTGTTAATGTTGTCAAACAAACAGTGCTTGAATCCTGATCACTCTTTTTCAACTATAGCGACGTCGATCCCCTGTTCATCAAATGCCTGCAAGTCTTCCTCCGATGCGTCCCAATCGGTAATCAGTGTGCCTAGTTTATTTGCGGGGCAGATGCTGACTATTGAATCAAATCCTATTTTTTCTGTCGGGAACAAACCGATCACTTCTTTTGAACTGTCAATTACTGCGTTCCAGAAGCTTATTGCCTGTGATTTTTGAATAGACAGGCCAAACCTCGGTGATATGCCGGCGGCAGTGATAAAAGCTTTATCAAATCTTAATCGTTTTATCATATCTATTGCAAATGCGTCATAGCATGTTCCTTTGTTGTCCATTTCGCCGCCTAATAGGATTACGGAGATATTATCCTTTACTCTTAGTTCTTCCGCTATAATTATCGAGTTTGTTACTACACGGATACGAATATCAGTCGGCATGTTCTGTGCCATAAAATATCCCAAAGTCGCTTGAAGAATAAATACTACGTCATTGTCCCTTATCATTGAAACTGCCTTTTTCGCTATTGCCAGATAGTTCTCTTTTACTTCCGTAATATCCTTGCATGTAGTTTTCGGCGGCTTGCTAAAAGCGACCTGCCTTGCAGGTATCGCACCTCCATGTGTTCTTTTCAGCATCCCTTTTTCTTCAAGTATCCTAAGGTCCCTTCTTGCAGAATCAACAGAAACATTGAACCTCTCCTGTATCTCACCGATCGATATTCTGCCGTTTGCAGATATGATGTCCAAAATTGCCTGATGCCTTTCTTCAATAAACATAAACATGCTCCTTTGCAAGATAATAAGGTAATACAGTGTCGACACTGATTCATCCTTATTCACATTATATCATGTTTGTTAATGATTGTAAATAAATACTTGAGAAAATCGTGAACTTTCATTAATGTTCGTTAATGAATTATGTATGGCTGCTAATAGACGTTAGCCGTAAACTCAGCAGCAATATAGATGATACAAATAAAGAAGCAGTAATCAGCGACAAAATATTGACCAACATTCCCATGACGGCAAACCTGATTATCATGCCAATACTTGATATAAGGCCTCTATCGCAATTCTGCGAAGCCTCGTTAATACAAACCCGCCTTTCCGGATCATTTGCTCTAAGCTCCCCAGGCACTGGTCCTCACCATTCTCAAGTACTCACGCATCCCGTCTTCCTCCTCCTGCCGATAAGTGAAGCCAAAATGTGCTGCTACAGCAGTTGCAAGAGTATGGAACAAATCACACATCACATCAACCGAGGCCCAAATGTCAGCGTAATTGCTGCCGGAATAGGTAGCGGCGTACTGCTCATATAACTCAGGAGGCAGATATTTCTTAAAATATTTGCCGTCTTTTCCTGTTGAAAGATTGAATCCATACTGAGTGCCGATATAGTAATTGATCATATCGTGCAGCTCAGACCGAACTACTTCGTTCAGCATTTGCATGACATAGGGAAGCTCATCCCGTGCGATGCCTTTTGCCACATTATTCAGACACCACCAGAAGTTATTGCAGCAAGAGTAATAGAAGAGAGGCGATGGCGGCTTTATATGCCAGCACTTGTCGCTTGGATCCGGCAGAGGCGGCAAAAAGCCGTTCCCGTTGTCTTTATCCAGCAGAGTCACAGCAGGTTCTCCGTCATCTACATGTTTTTTAAACCTGAAAGAGAGGTCGATACGAACTCCATCCGGATAAACCATCATATAGCAAAAATGCCCGTCTCCTTCCGGATAACGCATAGCTTCCGGCATCTGCATTATCAGAGGTTTGCCGAAGCGTTCTTCGACCCATGCAGGGTTATTGTAGAATGGCGTTATATCCGTAACATAGTAAGTGATGTCGTAATCCTGGTAAATATCCTTTGGCACGGCGGGGTTCGCCCGCGAACCGGACAGCAGTACCGCCCGGATGCGCTCGTCCGCCTTGGCCACGCCTATAATCAGTTCCATCATTTCCTGCTCGCTTCGCATAAATCAACCTCTATTTATATACCGTCTCGTATATGGGCAAGCTTCTATACATTTGCCGCATATAGTTGTCTCGATGCCGAATCCCTTTTTAGAGCGTTCCAGCATTGTCTGTCGGCAGGCGGCTGCATTGTAAAACCCATCATGGGAGATGCCGACCTCCCAAAGCTTGCCGGTATTTGCTCCGGCAGGACAGGCTTCGGTACAAGCTTTGCAATTACCACATCTTGACTTGTTTACAGGTTCTGCGGCCACAAGCGGCGCATCTGTCAGAATGGAAGATAAACGTACCATAGAGCCAAACTCCTCTGTAACAAGAAGCGCACTTTTACCGATCCAGCCGACCCCTGCACGGGTTGCAACTGTTTTGTGAGGAAGCAGTGATCCAAATTTTGATCTAAAATAGTTAACGTATTCTCTTGTCTGCGGTACGGCTTTATGTCCAAAGGACTTCAGAGCATCCGCACCAAGAGCGGCCAGCATATCAAGCTTTTCGTTAAGCTTGTCATGCTCGTTATAATATTCCTTGGTCGGAAGTTCAGAAATCCCACGAATAACGTCTTTTGAATATCTGACAGCAATACTGATGCCAATGGGCAAATCGCAGCGAATGTCCGGCGGCAATTCGGAAAGATCGCCTATTCCAACCAGGTCGGCTCCATGCGATAATAACTCATCTTTTATGTATTGGGTTATGTTCGTCATATCGGTTATGTTCCTCCCTCTCAGCAATGTTTTTCTGTCTTGCCATTCTTTTAAATCTGATTCAATTTTATCAAAAAGCAGCTTGACCCCTCCACTGCATTTGCGCAGGATATCAACGTGTTAAGCCTTCGAATCTCCCAGTTATCGCAATTGCTCTCGTTTTCCATATTTCATTGCTTATCATAGCTTATGACTTCAAATCGTACATCAAGTGAACTCTTCTTTAATCAGCTCAAGTACAAAAAGTTCTCTTTGAGTCCACTTGGGTACATTATGCTTCTTTGTACTGATTATCGCTTTATTTGCTTCTATAGCACTGTCGATATCGATCCATGCAGGTTCAAATCCCAACTTTTCCTCGTAATCATCCAAAGATTTTTCTCCTAAAACAGGGTCAACGTTACAAACATAATAGTAGGATACCATCTTGAAAACGTCATAATCTTTCTCCTTGGGTTTACCATACTCAATTACTTTGCCAAAATCAGAGCTGATGTCGAGAACCCTGGCCCCACATTCTTCCCGGATTTCCCTCACAAGCGCTTCCTCATGGGTCTCTCCGTCATTAATACCCCCGCCGGGGAATTTATAGTCACCTTCCTTCGAAGAGTGTACCATCAATAATTTATTCCCTTTCTTAATGATTCCTCTGACAGCTTCTCTGAAGACCGTTTTCCCAAGCGGGTCCAAGTTGTCGTTTCTATATATTTCCTTTAGTAACCTCATCCCATCTACCCCGATTTATATGACATTATGCATATTTCGGCCGCATCCGGACACTGATTCCGGCAACATCCGGACAGCGTTT
>CAZQUQ010000236.1:0-3806 GCA_964596445.1 uncultured Oscillospiraceae bacterium | reverse complement strand
CCATTTCCGATCCAAATGCATCGGGCGAACCCGCATATGCCTCAAGTATAGCCTGGGGCGGGCTGCTTATAAGATGTTGCTTTACGTTTTCCTGCGTTAATCCGGTAAGTTCTGCTAATACATTCATCTGTATATAATCATAAATAAGTTTTATGCCCGGATTAGCTGGCGGAATCATTTTCCCGTTATTTAATGGAGGTGCAATATTCGCTGCTGACATCTGAGGCGGTCCTGTCGGTGGATCAAAACCAAATGCCAATATCGAAAATATAAAGCCCCCCGCAAGAATCACCGCCAATATGACAAACGATCTTTTCATAAGCACCCTACCCCTTTTCTAATTTTGACCCGGTTATGCCATAAGACTGTGGAGATACTATGGAGAAAAAATGTGGTTGCTGTGAATTTCGTAAAAACAACTGGACATTAACCGGGAGTTGAAGACAATATTATTTGCATGAAGCTTAACACCAAATTGTTTTTTGCATTTTTATTGAGTTATATCATAATAGTAGTCCTTATGTCCGGAATTATGCATTACTATGCAATCCGCAATTTTTCAGATTATATCCGTGATGTTGAGCTTAAACAGTTGAATGATACAATTGCAAGTCTTGAAACCGAGTATAAAAGATACGGAAACTGGGAACATATTCGGACAAACCCTTCGATATGGAACGGAATCCTTCGTTCAGTAATGGAATCCCATAGAATAAAGATGGCTCCCCCTCCTATGCCTGATGATGAATCGTTCAGGCAGCCTCTCTCAGGAAAGATTCCCCCTCCTCCACACCTGGATATGATTCCAAGGCTAATGCTTTTTGACAAAGACAAACATCCCGTATTCGGCAAAACGGACTCGACCGGAAATTACTTTTTTAAGGCAATAGCCGTTGACAGTAAAACTGTAGGATGGATTGGTCTGCATCGTCCTGAACACATCTCAGACCCGCTTCAAATGAAATTCCTGTACCGCCAGTCGCGGGCCTTTATAATTATCGGGATAATAATACTTATCCTCGCAACTCTGGTATCCCTGTTTCTTTCCAGACAGATACTGCTGCCCGTTAAAAGGCTCGCAGAAGGCGCTCATGCTCTGACATCACGAAGGTTCGACACCCGAATCGATATACATTCTTCAGATGAACTGGGCCAGCTGTCCATGGAATTCAACCAAATGGCCGATACGCTGGAGCGTTACGAATTCATGCGCAAACAGTGGATAACGGACATATCACACGAACTCCGAACACCGCTTGCAGTGATGCGGGCCGAAATCGAAGCAGCTCAGGATGGAATAAGGGATTTAAGCAATGAAACGCTCCAGTCACTACATTCGGAAGTGATGCTTTTAAGCAGGATCGTTGATGACCTTCATTCACTTTCCATAATCGACAGCAATGTGCTTACCTTGAGAATGGAAAATATCAACCCTGTTGAAATTGCCGGAAATTTGATAGCCGCGTTCAAATCCCGGTTCGAACAGTCAGGGATCAAGGTTCTGCCATTCCCGGATTGCCGCCCTGAAATCAGGGTAATGGGGGATTCCGAAAGGCTTGCACAGGTCTTTTCAAACATACTTGAAAACACCCTTAAATATACGGATTCTCCCGGCACACTGAAAACTGGCCTCTCAATCGAGGACGATGAACTTCATATGATCTTCGAGGACTCGCCCCCCGGTGTTCCTGCCCAATCAATGCCTTATCTGTTTGAACGCCTGTATAAATCAGACATTTCCCGTTCAAGACAGAAAGGCGGAAGCGGACTTGGTCTATCCATCAGCAAGGGTATCATAGAGGCCATGAAAGGCAGGATCATTGCAGAAACCTCAAATCTCGGCGGATTGAAGATCAGAATCATACTGCCAATATCCGAACAGTGATAAAGGAAGGGGTGAAAGATAATGAACCATATAATGATCGTAGAAGACGAAGATAAAATGAGGGAGATACTAAGAGACTACCTTGAAAAGGCCGGCTTTAAGGTAACCTGCCTTGCCAGCGGGGAAAAGGCTGTCGAATCTTTCAGACAAACAACACCTGACCTTGTTTTGCTGGACATCATGCTCCCCGGGAAAGACGGTCTGGATATCATGAGGGAGATAAGATCATTCAGCAAAGTGCCGATTCTTATGATCACGGCCCTCGTGGATGAAGTCGACCGGGTGCTTGGACTAGAAATCGGAGCGGATGATTATATATGCAAACCATTCAGTCCAAGGGAAGTGGTGGCACGCGTCAAGGCCGCGTTGCGTAGAACAACCTTCGAAGCAGCAGGGCTTACGGCAAAGACACAAGATGATATAATCCTGAAAGAGGACACGCATGAGGCTGTTGCCGCCGGACAACTGCTTAAACTGACGCCTATCGAATTCAACCTCTTGAGGATTCTCATCAAGTCTCCGGGCCGGGTCTTTTCCCGTAATGAACTCATAAGCATGATTCAGGGATATGATTATGAGGGATATGACAGAACCATCGATTCCCATATCAAGAATCTCAGGAAAAAGATCATGGTGTGCATACCGGACAGGGAGATTATCTGCTCTGTATACGGGATCGGCTACAAGCTCATCCTGTAGATTGTCTATGTAATCGTCCTGAAATTATTCACCTAAATAAAGAGCGTAATATACGTATATCAATCAGGTTCCATCATAAGATTTTTCGCTGTAAATGAACGGAAATCAGATGCCGATCAATGTGTAATGCATGAAGTCCCGCCGTATGAGCAAACATATGAAGGAAATTCTGGCCGTCAAACACAAACAGATGTAAGTAGAGTTGACTGATGAAATAAAAATACTTTTGAAGGAGTCAAATATGATGAAATCCATAAAAACATATGAACCAAAGACAGAGGTCATGCTTGCCGACACCAGGCCGGGTATTGCCGCTGCCGTGCGTGCGATTTTCGAACATTTCGGAGGAGGAGCCAGACTTCTGCGCTCCAGCCGCGATGTTTACATCAAGGTAAACGGCGTGGGCTCAGAGCCCTTTGTATATACCGACCCGGAGGTGCTGCGGCAGACCATCTTCTATTTCAAAAGCTGCGGTGCGCGTGATGTCTATGTGATGGATAACTGCACCCAGGCCAACTTCACCCGTCTGGTTTTTCATGTCACCGGCTATAACGATGTCTGCAGGGAAACCGGTGCCACGCCTGTCTACCTTGACGAAACAGCGAGTGTTCCGGTTTTTCTGGAAGGGCTCGAGGAATTTATCGATATCTCTGCTTTTGTCAGTGAACGGCTTATAAATGAACGCGCCGGCAACTTCTACCTCTCGATCCCGAAGCTCAAGACGCATTCCATGTCTCAGGTCACGCTCTCAATCAAAAATCAGTTCGGGCTAGTACACCAGAAGAGCCGCATAGCGGACCACAACTATCGCATCCATCAGAAGTTCGCGGACATCTACCGGGTTATCAGGCCAGACTTCGCACTGATCGACGGTCTGATCGCCACCAATCACGGCCATTACCCTACCGGATACAATGCAGGCAAGTGCGTCGTTCCGATGGATCTTCTGATCGGCGGCATCGACCCTCTTGCAACAGATGTGGTCGGCGCAGCCCTGATGGGTTTTGATCTCAAGGACGTCAGGCACCTGGAACTGGCTGCATCAACTGGGTTGGGTACAGGGGATATAAACAGCATCGAGATAGTAAACCGCGACCTGCTCGATGCCAGGAAAAAACAGCTCACCTGCGAACTGCTCGATGACTACCCGCCGGACGTCACATGTCTCAGGGGGGCCGAGCGGTGCTGCAAGGAGGGATGCAGCCGCAACACTGAGAGCATC
>CAZQUQ010000235.1:0-3816 GCA_964596445.1 uncultured Oscillospiraceae bacterium | reverse complement strand
TTTTATGGGACAGGAGGTTCAAATAAGTTATAATTACCAATGCGGCACGCTTTAATAATAAGGGGGTTACATCAATGGCAAACAGATTTTTGGAGAAGTGTATCAATGTAGGAAGTGAAAGTGAGAGCCATGAGACGAAGAGCAAATTCGAGCTCGAATACTATCTTATTGAAAATGAGTTGGACGATAATGGAGCAATTCAGAAGGTTTATGGAATCGAAATCGTAAAAAGGATGTATGACGGGTCAATCGAGAATATGCGGTATGAAGATATATACACAAACAAGCAAAAGGTCCATGAACTGATTGATGTACTTGCAGCCAATATTGTCACACCTCTCTCACTGCCATATATACTCGATGATCTCTTAGGCGCATAAACAGCTTCCTTATTCGGCAGCCTGCAATTATCCTCAGAATATTTTCATATCTGTGAAGGAATATCATTAATGAATGTAGAATAAATAACAGCCGGTCGATAAAACCTCATCTGAGTTTATACTTGGAGTGAGGTTTTACTGTTCAGGATATAGATCCAGAAAGTTAAAAAGTTACTAAAAAAGAAGGAATACGAATAATTATGTCGAAGATTATTAGAGTATTTTTACCGGGTATGACCGTATACTAATCAATAATATGACTGCTTGGGTACCCGTAATATCACATATTAAATACTCCGCATTGCGGTAAAAGGATGATGGCCCCATAAGATATTCGGATGAACTGATAGAAGAAATCAGGATCAGCAATGATATAGTGGATGTTGTATCTGAATATGTGCGGCTTGAAAAACGAGGAAAGAATTACTTCGGACTCTGTCCGTTCCACAGGGAGAAGACGCCCTCGTTCAGTGTAGAAGCCGGTAAGCAGATATTTTACTGTTTTGGATGCGGAAAAGGGGGAAATGTAATTCAGTTCATATCTCTTGCAGAAAAGCTGGACTTTATCGAAGCTGTCAGGCTGCTCGCAGACAGAGCAAAAATTATTCTTCCTGAAAGCGACGATCCGCAGGAGAAACAAAAGGCTGAGCTAAAGCAGCAAATACTGGATATAAACCTTGCATCTGCAAGATATTTCAGCGAAGCGCTGAGATCAAACAAAGGGAAAGCAGCAGATGCATATTTGAAGAAGCGGGGAATCTCGGACAGTACTGTCAGAAAGTTTGGACTCGGATATTCCAATGATGAGTGGAATGACCTTTACAGATATCTGAAATCCGGAAGGTTCAGCGATGAAGTTTTACTCAAAAGCGGTCTGATACTGCAAAGCAGTTCCGGACACCTTTATGACCGTTTCAAGGGAAGACTCATGTTTCCGATCTTTGATGTTCGAGGAAATGTCATTGGATTCGGAGGCAGGGTACTGGACGACTCACTCCCCAAATACATGAATTCTCCGGAAACAGCAGTATACAACAAAGGCAAGCATCTATATGCGCTCAACTTCGCAAAAAATTCGGGCAGCAGCAGCCTTATAGTGGTAGAAGGCTATATGGACGTTATCTCTCTGCATCAAAGCGGCATCAGCAATGCAGTAGCATCTCTGGGTACTGCCCTGACTGAGAACCAGGGAAGAATTTTGAAAAAATATGCGGATGAGATCATCATATCATATGACGCTGACACAGCCGGACAAGCTGCTACACAACGTGGTCTTGATCTGCTGAGAGATATAGGCTGCAATGTCCGTGTATTGACTGTTCCTGACGGGAAGGATCCTGACGAATATATTAGGAAAAATGGTCCGGACAAATTCAGGAAGCTGGCGGAAAATGCTCTTCCGCTTGTAGAGTATAAGATCAAAGTATTAAGGGGGGAACATAACCTTTCGATAACCGAAGAAAAGGTAAAATTTCTCAATAAAGCTGCAGCAGTGATGGCAAAAGTAGAGAATGTCATGGAACGGGAAATGTACATAAAAAAATTATCCCGGGAATATGAAATATCAGAAGAGGCAATGCTTTCTGAAGTAATACGCAGAACAAGACCTGCATCGAAGCAAAGCCTGAAGATAACCAGAGCTGTGGAAGCAGCCGGGAAAAGCACTTCACCTGCAGAAAGCGTTAAGGACAGGATTATTAACAATGAAAAATTCATACTGTCGTTATTATGTGTTGACAACAGTATATATAGCGTTGTAAAAGAGCATTTTAAGATTGGTCAGTATGTAGGTGAGGAGAATAACAGCTTAGCTGACATATGTTATCAAAGGATAGCAGAAGGAAAAGGAATAACACCGGCAGAGTAGCTCAATTTGGTTTCCGGTGACGAATCTGGTGTATTTGCGAGGATTCTGAACGAAGAATGTCATTGTGATGATAATCAAAAGGCGATTTTGGGTAAAATTAGGGATGTAGAACTGCTTAAAGCTGAAATGAAGCGCAGTCGGATAATCGAGATGCTGAAGAATGAAAAAGGACTGCCTCCGGGCGAAGCAGAAAGACTGAAACTGGAGTTGAAAAAATTGATCGAAGAGATAAACAGGATAAAAAATATGCCGGAATATAAGAAAGAAAGGAGGGGCTGATAATGAAGATGCAGGATAACGAAACTGTAAACACGAACAGAAAATCGATCCTGAAGGAGCTTGTGGAGAAGGGAAAATCAAAAGGCATGCTGACGTATAAAGAAATCATGGATGCCTTTGAAGAAGTCGAGCTTGAACCCGAGCAGATCGAAAAGATATATGAAACTGTGGAAAATATGGGCATCGATGTGGTTGGCGATATCGATGCTGAAATACAGGAAATGCAGAATGCCGAGGAAGAGCTGGATCTGTCTCTCCCGGAAGGCATCAGCATCGATGATCCGGTAAGGATGTATCTGAAGGAAATAGGCAAAGTGCCCCTTCTGACTGCTGAGGAAGAGATCGATCTGGCCCTGAGGATGGAAAAGGGAGACAACGAGGCAAAAAGAAGGCTTGCCGAGGCGAACCTCAGGCTTGTTGTAAGTATAGCAAAGCGTTATGTTGGCAGGGGGATGCTTTTCCTTGATCTAATCCAGGAAGGTAATCTCGGACTGATAAAGGCCGTAGAGAAGTTTGATTACAGAAAAGGCTTCAAGTTCAGCACTTATGCCACCTGGTGGATAAGGCAGGCCATTACAAGAGCCATAGCCGACCAGGCAAGGACTATCAGGATACCTGTGCATATGGTGGAAACGATAAACAAGCTTATACGAGTATCAAGACAGCTGCTGCAGGAACTTGGCAGAGACCCTCACCCTGAGGAGATCGCCAAGGAAATGAATATGTCGGTCGATAAGGTAAGGGAGATAATGAAAATCTCTCAGGAACCTGTATCACTTGAGACTCCTATAGGAGAGGAAGAAGACAGCCATCTGGGCGATTTTATCCCGGACGAGGATATACCTGCACCGGCAGAAGCTGCTGCATTTACTCTTCTGAAGGAACAGCTGCTTGGCGTGCTCGACACGCTGACTCCAAGAGAGGAGAAGGTACTGAGGCTCAGATTCGGTCTCGACGACGGACGCGCCCGAACTCTTGAGGAAGTCGGCAAGGAATTCAATGTAACGAGAGAGAGGATAAGACAGATAGAGGCGAAAGCTTTACGTAAATTGAGACATCCAAGCAGAAGCAAAAAATTGAAGGATTATCTCGACTGAATTTTTGCAAAAAGCTCTTGACCTGTATTGACTGCGTAAGTATAATAATATTTGTTTCGTTCCTCAATAGCTCAGTCGGTAGAGCATGCGGCTGTTAACCGCAGGGTCGTAGGTTCGAGTCCTACTTGAGGAGCCATAAGGGCCTTTAGCTCAGTTGGTTAGAGCAACCGGCTCATAACCGGTTGGTCCGGGG
>CAZQUQ010000234.1:0-3892 GCA_964596445.1 uncultured Oscillospiraceae bacterium | reverse complement strand
TTTTTAATTTTCTGTTATACATAAAAAAAGTAAAACTCAAGCCTGACCCCGAAAAGGAATAATTCAAGCCTGACCCCGATTGCCCCTTCACAAAATTATCTGGCAATGTTAAAATAATATCAGATATGTGTTATAATATTGTATACAGTATACAATTATAACTGTGATGAAAATATTGACAAGCCCCTGATCATCTTGTACTGTGAATTTTCTATCAAATGATCAGCAGTGATAAAAAAATCAGCAGTGAAAAAAGAAATAAAGGGGAAAAGTAAAGGGGAGATTCAAATGGCTAAGAACATGAAAACAATGGACGGAAATTCCGCAGCGGCTCATATCGCATATGCCTTCACTGATGTCGCCGGCATTTACCCGATCACTCCGTCGTCTGTCATGGCGGAACTTGTCGACGAATGGTCTGCCAACGGCAGAAAAAACATTTTCGGACAGGAAGTCAGGGTCGTAGAAATGCAGTCCGAGGCCGGCGCAGCCGGAACCGTACACGGATCACTGACTGCAGGTGCCTTGACCACCACATTTACGGCATCTCAGGGACTGCTCCTTATGATACCGAACTTATACAAGATCGCAGGAGAGCTTTTGCCTGGAGTATTCCATGTAAGTGCAAGAGCAGTCGCAAGTCATGCGCTGTCCATATTTGGTGACCATTCCGACGTAATGGCATGTCGTCAGACCGGCGCCGCGCTGCTGGCTGAGGGAAGCGTGCAGGAGGTAATGGATCTGGCGCCCGTGGCACATCTGAGCGCGATAAAGGGCAGAGTTCCATTCATCAACTTCTTTGACGGTTTCAGAACCTCGCATGAGATCCAGAAAATTGAGGTCCTGGATTATGAAGATCTGGCAAAGATGCTGGATTATGAGGCAGTCAGGGAATTCAGGAAAAGAGCCCTCAATCCCGAACGTCCTTCCGTAAGAGGTACGGCACAGAATCCGGATATATTCTTCCAGGCCCGCGAGGCTTCAAACGTATACTACAATGCGCTGCCTGAGATCGTCGAAGAATATATGAACAGGATCAGTGAGCTCACAGGCAGAAAATATGGACTTTTCAACTACTACGGAGCACCGGATGCAGACAGGATAATCATTGCCATGGGTTCTGTATGCGAAACCATTGAAGAGACTATAGACTACCTGATGGCGGCAGGTCAGAAGGTAGGCGTCGTCAAGGTCCACCTTTACAGGCCATTCTCCGCCAAACACCTCCTTGCGGTTATTCCGGACACCGTCAGGAAAATAGCAGTTCTGGACAGGACAAAAGAACCCGGAGCACTCGGAGAACCCTTGTATCAGGATGTCTGCACTGCTCTTTACGAGAATGGAAAAACACCTGTCATAGTGGCTGGACGTTACGGACTCGGTTCGAAGGATACTACTCCGGCGCAGATCGTTGCAGTGTATGACAATCTCAAGGCAAACGCTCCGAAGAACCACTTTACGATTGGAATAGTGGATGATGTGACGAATCTTTCGCTCCCTGTCGGAGAAGAACTGGACATTGCATCAGAAGGCACTGTCAGCTGCAAGTTCTGGGGATTCGGCTCCGACGGTACGGTCGGTGCAAACAAAAACTCCATCAAAATTATCGGCGACCATACGGATATGTATGCACAGGCATACTTTGCGTATGATTCAAAGAAGTCCGGCGGCGTAACCATTTCGCACCTCAGATTCGGAAAGAAGCCGATACGTTCCACTTATCTCATAAACAAGGCGGACTTCGTGGCGTGCCACAATCCGTCATACATCGGCAAATACGATATGATAAGCGATCTCAAGGACAACGGCACATTCCTGCTCAACTGCGGATGGTCTGCTGAAGAGCTTAACGAAAAGCTGCCTGCAGATATGAAGCGCTTTATAGCAAAACACAACATCAAGCTGTATACTATCGACGGCGTTGCAATCGGCAAGGAGATCGGACTTGGCAGCAGGATCAATATGATAATGCAGTCTGCCTTCTTCAAACTTGCTAATATCATCCCGCTTGAAGATGCAGTCAAATACATGAAAGACGCTATACTCAAAACATACGGCAAGAAGGGCGAGAAGATCGTCAACATGAACTATCTTGCTGTAGACAAGGGTATCGAAGCGCTCAGGAAGATAGACATACCGGCCGACTGGAGCGATGCTGCGGATGAAGCTGCAGCGACCAGTGATGTTCCTGAGTTCATCAGCAAGATACTCGAGCCTATGAACAGACAAGAGGGAGACAAGCTGCCTGTCAGTGCATTCGTCGGCAGGGAGGACGGATCATTCCCGAACGGCACATCCAGATATGAGAAGAGGGGAATTGCTGTTGACGTTCCCGAATGGCAGATGGACAAGTGCATACAGTGCAATCAATGTTCATATGTATGCCCGCACGCTGCTATAAGGCCTTTCCTCCTCAATGAGGATGAAGTTAAAAATGCTCCTGAAGGATTCACTTCCAAGAAGGCTTTAGGCAAAGGCTTTGAAGAACTGAACTTCAGGATCCAGGTTTCCGTGCTCGACTGCCAGGGCTGCGGAAGCTGTGCAAATGTATGTCCGGCCAAGGAAAAAGCATTGATAATGAAACCCATCGAGACACAGTACGAGCAGGTTAAGAACTGGGAATACGCAATGACTATAGAGCCTAAAAATCCAATGGGCGAGACGACCGTCAAGGGAAGCCAGTTCCAGGAGCCTCTGCTCGAGTTCTCTGGCGCATGTGCAGGCTGCGGCGAGACTCCGTATGCGAAGCTGATTACTCAGTTGTTCGGAGACAGGATGATGATCGCAAATGCAACCGGATGCTCGTCGATCTGGGGAGGCAGCGCGCCATCCATGCCTTATTGCGCAAACAAGAAGGGCTTCGGACCGTCCTGGGCCAACTCTCTGTTTGAGGACAATGCTGAATTCGGATACGGCATGTATCTTGCTGTAAAACAGATCAGAAGCAAGATAGCAGACAACTGCGGAAAACTGCTTGAAATAGGAGTGCCGGAGGATGTCAAGGCAGCGATCGAAGGCTGGCTTGAAAACATGAATGACGGCGACGGCTCCAAAAAGGCATCAGCTCAGCTGAAATCGGCATTGAGCGCATATGTCGGAAGTGTAAATGCAGAAGCCAAGGCATTGATCAATGACATTCTTGACAACAGCGAGTTCCTGGTCAAGAAATCACAGTGGATACTCGGCGGAGACGGCTGGGCTTATGATATAGGCTTTGGCGGTCTGGACCATGTTCTGGCTTCCAATGAGGATATCAACATACTCGTATTTGATACCGAGGTATATTCAAATACGGGCGGACAGTCTTCGAAGGCTACTCCTGCAGGTGCAGTCGCACAGTTTGCAGCCGCAGGAAAGAAGACGAAGAAGAAGGATCTTGGCATGATAGCAATGTCCTATGGATACGTCTATGTCGCACAGGTGGCAATGGGCGCGAACCAGTCGCAGCTGATCAAAGCATTGCTCGAAGCCGAGAAGTACAATGGCCCGTCACTGATCATCGCATACGCACCGTGCATAAACCATGGACTCAAGCTTGGTATGGGACAGTCCCAGCTCGAAGAGAAGAATGCGGTCGAAGCAGGTTACTGGCACCTTTACAGGTACAACCCGCTGCTTAAGCAGGAAGGCAAGAATCCGTTCGTCCTGGATTCCAAGGAGCCTACTGCATCGTACAAAGACTTCCTCATGAGCGAGGTCAGGTACTCGTCGCTGACGAGGACATTCCCCGACAAGGCCGAGGAACTGTTCGCAGAAGCAGAAAAGGATGCAAAGGAGCGCTACGAGACGTACAAGAGGCTGGCAAACGGCTGATATATGCAAAAATAGAGAACACGGGAGAAATCCCGTGTTTTTTTTATAATAACTGTCTAACTGTGGTGACAGGCACCAC
>CAZQUQ010000233.1:0-3917 GCA_964596445.1 uncultured Oscillospiraceae bacterium | reverse complement strand
ATGGACATTTAGGAATCGATCATTTTTTACAATATCTTTCATAGTACGAGACTCGAATAGAGAAACGGGTTATTAATATTTCTTAATAAGTCGAATAAGACGTATCCATTCCCCAAGCAAAAGAATACAACATCTTCATAAAAGCGCCGAAAAAACCTTGACCTTGTCGGCAAATGTAAATAGTAGGTGTAAAACTCAGTCTGTTTGAAAAGAAAAAGTGGAAAGGATGCAAAATGAAAGTAGAAATCAAAGAAATTTCCGGCACCAAGAAAGAAATGACCGTAACGGTCCCGAAGGAAGAAGTTCAGAAAGTAAAAAATGATATCTACAGGGAAGTTGCCCAGGAAGTGGTTATAAAGGGATTCAGAAAAGGCAAGGCCCCGAAGAATATTATTGATACATATTACGGCGGCTATATAAAAGGCGAACTCACGAAAAAGCTCGTTTCAGAAAACTATGACAATGCCGTCAGGGAGCAGGAGCTGTTTGTCGTATCCATGCCTGAGATCGATAACGAAGACCCTAAAGATGACGAGGATTTCACCTTCACTGCAAAATTCGACGTAAAACCCGAAATCAACCCTGAAAAATATACAGGATTCGATCTGAAAAAGCCCGTTTTCGAAGTGAAGGACGAGGATGTGGATACGGCCATAACATCACTCATGGAATCATACTCGACAATGGAAGATGTTACGGATGAGAATTATGAAGTCCAAAAGGGCGACTATGTAATATCAGATATATCATCGGCAGATCATGAAAAGCTGAACTGGACAAAAGTTACCGTAGATGCCGGTAACAGGAGCTTTGTTCCGGGCGCACAGGATATGGTTCTCGGAATGAAGACGGGCGCGGAGAAGACATACGAAACGAAAATAACGGATAATCATTATATCGAAGAGCTGAGGGGAAAGGACGTAAGCCTCACCCTGAAGGTGGTTTCCATAAAACACAGGGTAATGCCTGAACTTAATGATGATTTCGCGAAAAAGGTAAGGGAAGATACCCCGACCGTGGAAGATCTTAAAAAAATGATAAGGACCGAGCTTGAGAAAAGGGCGGCTGAAAAACTGAAGGGCATAGTCTATTCAAGGGTCGCCGCAAAGCTTGTCGAGGAGAATAAAGTGGAAGTGCCCGAATCCATGATTAAACTTCAGGCCACAATGATGGTTCAGGGAATGGCGAAAAGGTTCGCGTCCCAGGGAGTAAAGCTTCAGGATGTCTATCCTGATACGAATGCCCTAAGAGAGGAGACCCTCTCTTCGGCCGAGCAGATTTTAAAGCAATCGCTTCTTGTTGAAGCCATTGCGAAAAAACTTGATATTAAGGTTGACGAAGAGGATGTCGATAAAGAACTACAGGAGATGGCGAATACTTATAATATGCCGCTTGAGGATATAAGAAAAGGCCTCGAGGAAAGCGGCAGGCTCGATGAAATTCGGTTCCAGCTCCTGGAGGGGAAGGTATTCGACTACGTTATCGAAAATTCCAATGTAACAGAAGACACTGCAGCTTCAGCAGAAGGAGAAGGTGATGCTGGTTCCGATAGTAGTGGAACAAACTAACAGGGGAGAAAGGTCATACGATATATACTCAAGGCTCCTGAAGGACAGGATTGTTCTTCTCGGAAGCGATATAAACGATGACATAGCAAACTTGCTGGTTGCGCAGCTGCTTTTTCTCGAGTCGGAAGACCCCGACAAGGACATTTACTTCTATATCAATTCGCCGGGCGGCTCGGTGACGGCCGGAATGGCAGTCTATGACACCATGCAGTTCATAAAGTCCAAGGTATCGACAATCTGCATAGGCCAGGCGGCATCCATGGCAGCGGTGCTTCTGGCAGCCGGCGAGCCGGGCATGAGGTATGCCCTGCCGCATTCCCGCATTCTGATTCACCAGCCGCTGGGAGGAGTACAGGGGCAGGTGACCGATGTCGCCATACAGGCTAAAGAGATGCAGCGGATGAAGGACGAGTTGAACAGCATAATATCCCATCATACCGGACAGCCGATTGAAAAGGTTGTACTGGATACTGACAGGGATTATTTCATGACTCCCCAGGATGCCAAAGAATATGGTATACTGGACAGCGTGATTGCCAAGAGACAGCTGGCAACAGAAGGAGGCAAGACAGATGCCAAAGATAAATGACCATTTCAGGCCGGGCCTGAGATGCTCTTTCTGCGGCAAGTCACAGGAAGAAGTCAGGAAGCTGATTGCAGGCCCTGATGTTTATATCTGCGATGAGTGCATATCTCTGTGCAACGAGATACTGACCGAAGAGGAAGGTGAATACACACATTTTTCATCTTCATCCCAGATTCCGAAACCTTCAGAAATAAAGAACGTGCTTGATGAATATGTGATTGGCCAGGAGTCTGCGAAGAAAATACTTTCCGTTGCCGTATACAACCATTACAAGAGGATAGAAGCGGGTACGAATATCGGCGGAATCGAGATCAACAAGAGCAACATAATGCTAATCGGACCCACCGGCTCAGGCAAAACGCTTCTTGCGCAGACGCTGGCGAAAATACTCGACGTTCCTTTTACCATCGCCGACGCCACGACATTGACAGAGGCGGGCTATGTCGGAGAGGATGTCGAGAATATCATCGTCAACCTTCTTCAGAACGCCGATTACGATATTGACCGTGCGCAGAGGGGCATCGTCTATATAGATGAAATAGACAAGATAGCATCGAAAAGCGACAACCCTTCCATCACGCGCGATGTGTCCGGAGAGGGTGTCCAGCAGGCCCTTCTGAAACTTATTGAGGGGACTCTGGCTTCAATTCCGCCAAAAGGTGGGAGAAAGCACCCGCAGCAGGAATTCATAAGGGTTGACACCTCGAACATCCTGTTCATCTGCGGCGGCGCTTTTATAGGGCTCGACAAGATAATATCACAGCGGATGGACCAGAAAACAATTGGTTTTGTCGCCGAGGTCAAGGGCAGGAAAGATAAAAACATCGGTGACATATTGAAAAATATACAGCCGGAAGACCTCATCAAATTCGGTATGATTCCTGAATTTGTTGGCAGGGTGCCAGTCATTTCCACACTTCACGAGCTTGATCAGGAAGCCCTGATTGCAATACTTACCGAACCCAAGAGCGCACTGGTAAAGCAGTATCAGGCGCTGATGAAAATGGAAGGAGTCGAACTCACTTTCAGCAAGGATGCGCTGAAGACTGTCGCTGAACAGGCGATGAAACGCAAGTCAGGTGCAAGAGGTCTCAGGTCGATCATGGAAAGCGTAATGCTGAACATAATGTACGATATTCCCGATATGAATGGCGTCAAGGAATGCCATATATCGCAGGAAGTAATATTAAAAGGCATACAGCCTTTAATTGTTTTCGAGAGAAACACGAAGCAGGCATAAGAGTTGCATGGACAGGGCAAAATAATATTAATTCATTTTGCCTGTAAAATGTGATAAACAGAGCATTTAAGGTATTGACACCACCTGCAATAGCTGTTAGGTACTGACGCGGGTGAAAGCAATAATAAAAAACATTATTTCCACAGGAGGTATGCCTTGACTAAAACTGAATTGATAGCGGTCGTTGCAGGTAAAGCCGGATTGCCCAAGGCTGCAGCTGAAAAAGCGATAAATGCAGCCACAGAGGCGATCACCGAAGCCCTTACCAGAGGCAATAAGGTAACACTGGTCGGCTTTGGAACGTTCGAAATTGTGAAAAGGGCAGAGCGTCAGGGCGTAAATCCAAGGACAAGAAAGGTTATAAAAATTAAAGCATCCAAATCTCCACGCTTCAGAGCCGGGAAATCATTCAAGGAAGCTGTTAATAAGAAATAGCATATTAGATTCAGGGCGGGTAGCTCAGCGGGAGAGCATCGGCCTTACAAGCCGAGGGTCACAGGTTCAAACCCTGTTCCGCCTACCA
>CAZQUQ010000232.1:0-3971 GCA_964596445.1 uncultured Oscillospiraceae bacterium | reverse complement strand
CGCTTTATGATGCAGAGGCTGTTAAGCGGCTGCATAGAGATGTTATATATGATATGTTCAAGTTCTGGTTTGAGGATGAAGTAGACAAGGCAATGGCTGAGTTTGACAGATACCTTGGATATGCTATTGATGAAGACCAGGAACACCGTATTGACGAAATCATATATAATGGCCGATTAATGTTCTTCCACAAAATCGGCGGTGATAATGGTTTTACGCTCAATATCCACACAAAAAAGTAAATTTATCATACTTAATGAGGTTAGTTGCTATGAAAAAGAAATTTTTCATCTGTATACTTATTTCAGCTTTGTTGCTTTTAAAATTTACCACAGCAAAGGATGATACTAGATATTATGAAACCAGCTGCAAATGGGAGACCTATTATGATAATCCGGAACTGTTCGACAGACTGTCAGGCTTGCCGTATGGAGCTGTACCTGTAGCCAAAGGTAGACCATTCAACTACCGTATTTGGTTCGGCAAGGGCATCGTTGTATATGGTACCCCTGAGCAGGCAAACTCAAATGACAACTATAGAACTAACTACAAAGAAGATACTTTGAATGAGAATGGCGTCGGCTTTTATAAAAAGGCCGGATACAAACGTGGTGAATACAGATATGATGGGTTTACCATAGAAGGGAACTTATATGCAATTATAAATTTTCCTCTTGATGTTAAGCGCATTACACCTCTAGAAGATATTGCGTGGATATATCATTACTGGAATAGTAACTATATTAGCAATTTATTTAAAGGTGAACCAACAATGAAGGAGAGCATTTATACCAAGGCAGCGATTTCGGATCCATCAAATGTTGGCAGAAAAACTCGTGAATGGATCAACAATGGAATGACTGAATTCAAAATCAGAAACGGAGTTATGGACACCGGACTAAACAACCCTGCTCCTGATCAAAAGCCGGATGGAACATGGGACTTCCACAATTTCTTGAATGTACAGTCGGCACCGTCTGCCAAGTTTAATGGTGAAGGCCGTATGTTCAGGTTTGATAAAACCGGGAAGCTGTTCTATATGGGCTTTACCATAAAAAAATACCCAAAGGAGCACACACCTGTAGCGGGATCGGGAAATGTGATAAATGAAGATGATCTAAGTTTCATGGATTATGGTGAGGATAACCCGAAGGACTTTGAGATGCAAACTATAAATGTAGAGGTAGAGGTGACTGCAAGCCTCAAAGACGAAGAACATATGAAGGATCCTTTGGCAAGGGCGGTTTATTATACAAGGGAAGACAGGGAACGATGGGAAATCACGCTTAATGGGGAAGCTGCGGGAGCTGATGAAATACAGATTTATGATAATATGGCAAAGGCAATATTCAATATACCAATGACAAAAGGCCAGATAAAAGCTTTGAACGGGCAGAGCATAAATTTCAGGGCGACAGCACGCTGTATATATTTTGATGGACGATATGATGAGGGCAGCAATCATGGCAGTGCAGAATTTTTGATTGATCAATATATTATTGAAGATGAACCTCCATTTTTGATGGAGCCCAAATGTATTATACCGACGACGGGTTTCGATATAGTGAAGTTCGATGCGTGCGATAAAACCGATATGGCTGGAATAGCTGACCGTAAGGTTTATATAAATGGGTCCGAGGTTGATGACGACAGATTTTTCAGTGGAGAATATATTTTTGGTGATGGTCAGGATGGCCTGAAAAGAATAGATGTGTACTATACCGATAGTGAAGGCAAAACGGCATTCCATACCGCATGGACATACATATATAATACCAAGCCTACTGCGCAATTCAGGTTCTCAGGTACTTTCAAGCAGAACAGGAAGCTAACTGTGACAGATATATCAAATATTGCAGGATGTGATATTGTCAACAGTGTTTACCCGATAAAATCATACTCCTGGAAGTTCAGAGCTGTGAGCGGGAAAGCAGAATCTATTAGAAAGAAAGATATAAGCACTACACAAAAGGACCTTCTTTTTAAAACGCCTGGTTCATATGAGGCAGAGCTTACTGTAACTAATTCGCTTGGGAGAGTATCTGAACCATATATCGTCAGATTTGAGATATTTCCGGATTATATGCCTGCATTGGAAATCGACCTGGACAACTCAGTGATTTCAAGACTTGAAAAAGTCACTGCATGGAATTACAACGCATGCAGTACAGATAATGATATTATAAGTAAAAATACAATCGAACTTTGGTATGACAGCGACAATGACGGGGTTTATGATAAGCTTCTTGAAACATATGACGGCAGTAAAGGCTTTCCTGAGTTCAGCCCGGTCGGCCTGGGCAGGTACAAGTATGTCAATATTATAGAGGAGAGCTTTGGTGAGGAGACGATCAATGAATTTATTACAGACGAAGACCGTGTTACCAGGACACTGGAGAGAGAAATCCTTGTAGACAACATACAGCCGATGGCTGGACTTTATGTCCAGATACCTGTAAACAGGCCGCAAGTGGATACATTTATAATGCTGGATTCAGGGCTGGAGGACGAAAGTGTAAGGTATATAAAGGAAAATAGAATCGAGATCAACAATTATCTGCGCTCGGCCAATATTCAATCAAATGTCGATGTTTGGGATCTGCGCACATATAGATATGAACAGGAGGCCAGCATATCCGTCCGCAGCGGGGGAAGTTACCCGCCTGCAACAAAGGAGTATACAAATAATGGTTATCATGGCATCCTTAACAGAATCAGTGTTTCAAATAACAGGTATCAAACCGATGAGGGAGGATATGTGACAAAAAGGGAGACGAAAACTGTCACAGGTACTCTCTCGGGCTGGAGCTCAGTAGAATATGTATATACTGCAGGTGGTTGGAAGATGGTATCTTGTTATCAAACGGACCAGCCGGTCATGCAATATAGTGAAGGTGGTTTTACCGGTACACTCAGTAAAGTTGGGTTTACGACTGATACCGATAATGGCATTCCGGCAAGGCCGGGCTATATAGGAGAGACCTATACGCGGATAAGGACATACACTGGTTATTATAGCGGAGAGGTATCAAGGGAGGTGCGGGTATGGATCCCTAACGTGGTCTGGCATGATGATTATACCGGTTTTTATTCCGGCATTATCAGCAAAGAAGTCAAGCAGCCGTTCACAGATCCTTTCAGACCAACATCAAAGAAGTACATTATCTATTTGACAAATGACAGAGTACGTGACATGAACGATTTAAGCTTTGTATTGAATAAGAGTGGTGCCGGGCTTATAATCATTGGTCATCATGACATAAGGCAGCAAGTCGGACACGAATATTTTATTGAAAACACAGGCAATATTGCTGAATTAATATCGGAAGCACTCGATATAATAGCAGATACAGGTGAAGCGGAGAAGTATACACTTTTGGCGGGTATTGATGATTTATTGCTGAGTGTTTCTGATTTCGACGAAGAAAATGATAAAATTACTGAGAAAAAACTCCTTTATGTACACGACCCTGACTATTTTGACAATGGAGAAGGAATGGAAACCTTTGCGGTAAACAGCTACTCGGAAGATAAAGGATGGGTAGACACAATTGTCACCAGACTGAATAAACCAGGTAAATACACAATATACAGAAGAGTAAAGGATGACCCTTCGGATAATCCAGCTTTCGATAGCTTTGCCAGATACTCAGGGACACCTTTCGTAGAAATATATGCTCACAGAAAACCGATAGCTAACGCCGTCCTGGATTGGGATTATGATCAGGAACTTCATGTATACCGGACAAGCTGGGAGGATGGATCTTATGATCCGGATCACCAGTACAGCAGAGCAGATAAGGGCATCGCAGAAAGAAAGGTAATGTACAGAGCTGCCGGAGGAGAATGGATATACACGATCCCTGACAGACTTCAGCCTGGAACATATGAATTGCACTACTTTGTCAGAGATATTGAAAATACATGGTCGGATCCTATGATACTGAATTTCACACTTGAGGAAGCTCCGC
>CAZQUQ010000231.1:0-4006 GCA_964596445.1 uncultured Oscillospiraceae bacterium | reverse complement strand
AGACATGCGGCCTTTGCTGTTTCGCTGATGCTGAACGGCTCCATCCAATGGTTCTCTATATACTCCTTTGCCTTTTCGATCTCATCCTTGCCCCGGTATACTCTTCGGTTGATCAATAACGCGGCAACATATATCACCTGCTTCTGATCGTCGAAAATGGGAAAAATCGTTATATCCTGATACGCAGCCAGTATATCCAGATCATGTATGCCATATCTCTCCGTTATATCCTCAATGGGCACTCTGATGTCCTGTACGAATACTGTCTCGCCCCGAAATGCGCGCTTTATCAAATCATACTTGCCCGTCGCTATAACAGAGGGATCTTTTAGTACATTGTATTTCCCCACGATAAACTCCGGGCCGGCTAAATGGTATTCGTCCAGTAATGCCTTATTCACCAATACCGACGTTCCGTCCGGAGCATAAACCTGAATCGGATAAGGAAAGAAATCGATGACTTTGGCGAGAAGCTCTTCCTTTCCCGAAAGCGCCCGGAATGATTCTATAATGCTGTTGTGCCCTTGTTCTGCATTATTCACCATTTTCCACCCGCCTCACCATGGAAAAGTAAACAAACACAGCAACGTACCATTACTTATTATACTACTAAAATCAATTTCTTTCAGTATATTTCATGCAACAGGACAAAACAGGCCGGCCCGTTATGCTATTTCTTTAATGTAAGGACACCATAGACAGATGTATCCTGGTATCCATTGCCGGTAACGTCATTCCAGGTAGCGACGCTCTGGCGGGCCCCGCCCTTTGCATCATTGATCTGCGCATCAAATCCGATCTGCATGTTTGCTTCCGGAGTTATTGATCTGAACGGGATTTTCATCTCAACGACATAGTTTGAACCTTTTACCTTGGCGGCAGATTCAAATCCATTATTTATGCCTTCAGGGTTGAATGTCGCAGTATTCTCGTAGTTGACCCTGTACTGGCCGTCATCCTCCTGGTAGAATGTAGTTTTTTCATTGTTCTCGTCCACGAATACTTCGACGGAATCCTGTTCCCACGGATTCACATTGACCTTATCGAGCTGTGAATCATTCACGTATATCAGTACATATAGATTTTTCTCATCCCAGAGTACTCTCGCTGTCCCGGCCGCCCCCTGCCATGCAAGCTGATACCGGTTGACAGGCAGCGCAGGCGCTTTGCTCCAAACGGAGTCCGTTTCTCCGTCTATGACCGGAGTTCCGTATCTGGCAACGGACCGATTTGCTTCAACATACTCAGGCTTGTTTTCCCGCATGAACTTATCCGGATCTATTACCCCGTAATAGGCGGGTTTTACCTGAAGATACCTGTCGAACAGCGTCGGGTTCGTGGCCGATCTCCAGCTCGTACCGTCGTCCATGCCCCAGAAGGTCACACGCGCAATGTTGTCTGCATACTCCCTGAACAGCTTGAACAGCTGAGCATACAGGTAAGCCTGCTGTATTGTTTCCTTTTCTGTCATCTTATGTTTGGATCCCGCCTGGATGTCAAGTTCTGTAATGCTCACCTCCACACCAAGGGAAATGAACCTTTCCAATGAAGCTTTCACATTAGCGGGATTTGTGTTGATCGAATAATGGCCCTGCATCCCGACACCGTCAATAAGCAGCTTGCCCGGATGCTTCTTCTGGTACTCCTCATTCAACTCCTTGACCATGCTGTAGACTGCTTTGGATTTGTTCTGATTGTCAAGATTGTAATCATTGTAATAAAGCTTGATATCCCAGTCGGGATGTTCATCCAGCACTTCTCTGGCAGCAAGGAACGCCTGCTCGATATAATCTTCACCGACAGCATGGTACCACGGGGATTTCCGGAGTGCTTTCCTCCAATCCTCAGGTTTTGATGGATTATCACTCATGCCTTCGTTGACCACATCCCATGAAATGACTCTGTTGCCGAAATGCTCAACGACTGTCTTTATATGGGTCCTCAGGTTTTCCAGCGCTTCATCGCGGCTAAGATATACACCCATTGACGACTGGTTCATCCACATGGGAGACTGGTTGTGCCATACAAGCGTATGGCCATGCATTTTCAGGCCTGCGTCAAGCATTTTGCTGACGATCTTGTCTGCAGTACTGAACGAGAAATTACCCTTCGTACGCTGCAGAGCATCCGGTTTCATTGCATTTCCCGCTGTGGCAACATTATGATGCATTGTCAGCAGATCGAATCTGATACCGTAAGTATCCTCCAATGCGATCGCATTTCCGATAAGAAAATCGTTTCTATATACGTCTTTTATAGCAGTCAGGCCTGTCTGTACACCCTTCATAGCCGTACCTGTCTTCTCGAAGGTGATATCGTCGATATAGAAAGACGCCTGTGCACTGCTGGAACTTTCGACATATATCGTAATATAGTCGCTGTCCATAGTATAACGGTATGTTCCCTCAAGACTGACCCAACCATCCTCGGTCCCGACAGTCAGCTGTGCGATGTTTATATAACTTGCACCACTCCCGCTGCCGATCTGTGTTGAAAGCTGGATCTGCGCACTTGACGGCTCGATCAGCCTGACATGAGCCGTGATCTTATACTCCGCACCCTCTTCCACATATTTCTCTACTCTGAGGGAAGGTCCGTGCCATGTTTCTGTCCTGTTCGCGACTTTGAGCGAGTATTTGCCGCCCTCGGTACGATTTGCCTCGTCTGTAACGGTAAGGATCTCGGATCCTCCTCTGCCTGAAAATCCCTGTGTCGTTTTATTTTCAAAGTTGATAGCCTTGAACTCTTCAGCCATGGATGGAGAATCGACTGAAACAGGCTGATCCCCCTGCCCGCCTTTGTCTGCGGCTTCACTGCTTTCGTCTGCGGCTGCACCGCCGTCACTTCCTGTATTGCCTTCAGACCCGTTGGCAGCAGCACCTTCTGTACTATCCTCCTGGCCTGTTCCGACCCCCTGGCCCGTGCTGACCTCCTGGCCGGCATCATTCCCGCCGTCTTTAGTTTCCTGGCCGCAGGCAGTCATTAACACCGTGATCATCGAAACAACGATAAGCAGTGAAAGCAGTCTCTTAATATTCTTGAGCATGCTGCCGTTCAAATCGATACACCTCCGCAGGTTTTATGTTTTGATTGGTAAATTCATCTGAAAAAGCTATATGTAACCGTATAGTTATAGTATAAGTATAGCTGCAGATAAAGTAAATCATAATCAAAAAGAATAAAATCAAAATTGCAGGCAGGAATCCAATTGTTTGACAATAATATGTGATGAGCATAAAATTAAGTTAACCGGCATTTTTCGCCATGTTATATTATGGAACAGACCGACGCATTTTCCTGTTATGTACGGTCTCCAGTACCATCCGGCGTGATTTGCGCTTCTTCACAGGATAGACAGAAATTGAGACTATTCCAGTAACCGATCAGTTTTATAAGGAGGATCTGCATATGAGAGCATGGGAAGGGTATATGAGAGGGGTAAATCTTGGAGGCTGGATCTCCCAGTGTCCGCGTGAACGGTCTCACTATGACGAATTCATTAAGGAAAAGGACATAAGGATGATAGCATCATGGGGACTCGATCATGTCCGCCTGCCGATCGATAATGACATTATCTCCGATGAGCAGGGGCATTTCCTGCCTGAAGGCATCAAGCATGTCGATAACTGCATCCAATGGTGCAAAGACAGCGGATTGAATATAATACTCGATCTGCATAAAGCACCGGGATATGCATTTTACGGAACGGCAAACACATTGTTTGAAGACCCAGGGGTACAGGACACCTTTGTATATCTCTGGAAGGAGTTTGCTGCAAGATACGGAAAATACAGCGATTTCGTTTCATTCGAACTGCTGAACGAGGTAGTCGACGCAGATACAAGCCTGTGGAATGATCTGATCCGAAGGACGATCAGTGCGATCCGGGAATTTGCTCCTGTAACAAAAATAGTAGTCGGGGGCATCCGCTGGAACAGTGCCAGCAGTCTCCAGCTGCTGGATGCGCCGTATGACGAAAATATAGTGTTCACATATCATTTTTATG
>CAZQUQ010000230.1:0-4016 GCA_964596445.1 uncultured Oscillospiraceae bacterium | reverse complement strand
ATTGCAAGTAAAACAAAATAAAATATAATTTCAAACATATCTTTTGCTCCGTTGCATATATTGCTTGTAATTAATAGTATATAATGCTAATTTACAAGTCAAGCATTATGGCCTTCCTTACATTTATTTTCCTGACAAATATCAGTACTGACAGATCTATTTTAAGTGGATCCAGCTGATTAAACTCCATCAGAAAAAGATGAGAACACATCAGATAAAATAGCAGATTAGGAAGCACAGGAACATCAAGTTATTATTTCATAGAAAAAGGCCTTCAGATCGATTTCTGAAAGCCTTTTATCATCTTGGTTGCGGGAGGAGGATTTGAACCTCCGACCTTCGGGTTATGAGCCCGACGAGCTACCGGACTGCTCCACCCCGCGATATATTTCACTGTTGAGATCGCTCGAAGTGAACTGCTCCAATCTCAACCGCGCTTATACAGTATAACACCGTAACCCTAATTATGCAAGCGATATAGCTAACTTTTTTTACGGTAATATATGCTATGCGGTTCGCATCATATGATTGCGCCCAAAAATCGCTGCAATCCTCCCACTCTCTCTATCTCAATATATATGCGGGCCCATTGATTTGATGCTAATAGCCGCTGCCCCATGTTCCGCTTCCTCCAACCCCAGGGATGGTTGTAATAAAATATCCGTTGTCATCCGCCCATTTGCGGCCGGCCTCCTCAAGCTTTTCATTCCCGCTGTTCAAAAAGTCTACTGCCGTATCCGAGTCGCCATATTTATTCAAAGCCTTAATAAGCGTATCCTCAGAGGATGGTTCTCCTTTTCGGATGAAATACATGCATGCTCCTGCGATTATGTCAAGACGGCTATCCGACATGGCTCCTTCCAGAACTTTTACAGCCCTGATATCATTGAAATATGCCAGTCCCTTAGCCGCTGCCATGCGCATCTCGGTACTTTTGCTATCCAGCATCTCCACAAGTGGATCGACGGCGCTTGTATCTCCAATTATTCCGAGGGCTTCTGCGGCATCAGCCTGTACCGATTCATTAGCATAATGCATTTTGCTTTGCAGCAGCTCGATAAGCGGTTCAACTGCCGGTTTGCCTATCACTTCAAGTGAATACATGGCTATCTCGCTCTCATATTCACCCCAGCCTTCTTCGCCCTTGACGACGGACATAAGCGGGTCTATTGCCCTGGGATCGCCTATATACCCAAGGGCTTCAATTATGCATAGGCTTACCTCATATTGATCCGGGTCCATACTTGCTATAAGCGTTTCTACTGCCGGTTCACCGATATTTTGGATAACACTTGTCACATCATTTCGAACGATATCCAAATCACTATTGTTGATAGCCTTGAGCAGCGGACGGACCGAGGGTTCACCCAGCCTTGACAGTACATTGCCGATACTGCTTCTTATCTCGGCAGGATCATTTTTAGGATCCCCGAATTTCTTCAGCAGCTTTTCTGCTTCTTCATCTTCACCCATTTCCTTGTTTGTTATGATTTTACATGCATCAATATAAGTACGTACTACTTCCTCCACATCCGGAGCCCCATGCAGCGACAAGTACTCCTGTGCAGATACCGACTCACGCTCGTTTCCGTTTTTTATCAGTTCAATAAGCTCTGCAGGACTTAAACCATCCAAATCACTACACTCTTCTGTTTGCGCAGCCTGCTTATCGTAAGTCCCGTTGCCGGATATGCCCGGATCGGCTGCGGATACGGCCGGAGCTGCAGCTCCATTTGCCTCCTTGTTGTCTGAGGATACTGCTGCTCCTTCCACATCCGGTATTCCCGAAGCGTCTGGCTCCTGAGCAACTTCATCTGTTGACATACCGGTCGTATTACCCTCAGCATCAGATCTATCCGGTTGGTTTTCATCTGAACACCCGGTCATAGTCAACAGAAGAACAGATAATATGATACAAATGATCCTATTCATATTTATTACCTCTAATGCCTTATTGCTTTATCTCAGCGCTCCAGTCCCAGGTCCCGAGATCATATTTCTCTCTATCCGTGCTGCTGGAAGAAACCTCAACAATATAATGTATAGTACCTTCTGCTTTTGTGTTATCAATTAATTGACCTATCAATTCCATTTCATCAAGTTTGATCGTGAAAGCGTTATCTTTTATTTCATAAATCCCATTGAGTGTTATCCCCTGCTCAGCCATCTGAAGCTGTCTGAGCGTGTCGCCGGATACTGAGTTGCACATGATATCCGAAAATGTGACTTGCACATTGGTAAGCTTTTTCCCGTCATCAGACATTGAAAAAGATATGGAACCGCCCCCTGCATTCTCCTTTATATCGATCACGCCTTCGAACACTTTAGGGTAATTGCCGGGATCATGCTGCTCACCCTTGGCCTTATCTATAAGTTCTTTAACCTTCTCTTCATCGGTCAGGCCTTCATTAGCCGTCTGACTGCCTGCCTCGCTGTTTGCGGGTTTATTCTCCGATCCACCGTCACGGTCTGCACCGCAGCCAGATACTATTGTTATCAAAACCGCAGCAATAAGAATACAAACAATCTTCTTTTTTATGTCTTTCATTTCATACTCTCCATTAACAACCTGATAAAACTGCTCATTATCAATTTCCCGATGTTATGACAACTGTCCTTGAGCTGTTGTCCCATTGGACGTTATAGCCGAGGCTTTCGGATATGAACCTTGCAGGGACAAGAGTCCTGCCGTCCATTATTATAGCGGGGGAATCAAGTATCTTTGTCTCTCCGTTTACTGAAGCCTGCGTACTGTCGATCACCAATGTAACAACAGTACCCCCCTTCGTGCCGGTAGCTGTTCTTGTACTGGCGTCCCAGCTCACTTGTGCGCCGAGAGCTTCGAAAATTTTTCTGAACGGTACCATGACCCTGCTATTTACCATAACCGGCTGCACATCAAAACTGACAGCTTTTCCGTCTATGGTCACGCAGATGGGCTTAGTTTCGGGAGCCGGCTGTTTCGGCTTGGACCCGGGCAGCGTAGGATCCGCATTCTTATTATCCGAGCCCCCGCCGGAATTTGTTGCCGGTTCAAAGGTAAAGCTGCCGAAATTATCGGTATTTGATGTTGCATAATACATACCGTACCTGAAAGTCTCGGCTGCACTTGCATATACCTTGTTGCCATCATTCTTGTCAGGGGTCTTTTCATAACCTACTATTATGTACGGCACAATTTTCATTGCAGAATATGAAACTTCCGATGCTGCTTTCAGAAATTCGTCAGTAACCATGCTATTTGCGCATATCGTCTCCAATTTGTCGGAATCAAGCTTTTCACAGTCTGTCCCGTCAAGATATATCCATGCTATGTTAGCTTCATTTTTTGAAAAATCGTAAGTGCCGTCGAATATTTCATTAAAAGCGCTGTTAAGTCTGCTCCTTACCTTGGAATATTCCTCATCACTATATGAACCATATGCTGCTATGAACGGGAAACCATAGTCATTGTGTGCCACTGTGATCCACTCGTCATTTCCGACATTATATTCACTTGTCATCAGGACTGTCCCCGAATAATTGTATTTTACAATATCCGCAACACCACTGACTCTTGTGTTAGTCATGTTCTCTATCTTATATTTATCCTTCAGATATCCGTTGACAAAATCGATTTTCGCACAGATATCATCTGACGCTGCAAAAATGGGTGTTGCAGCAAGACAAAATAACGTTGTGCATATCAAAACAATTGCAATAAGCTTTTTTTTCATTTCTCTGCCCTCCGATCACATTATCATATATTCCGGCTTTGATCGCTACTGGACTCATTCGCAGTATTTCTTCTTTTGCGGGCTTGCCTGATAGCCTTCGAAGTAAGCCCCATTTCCTTGAGCAGCTTGTTCGGCTTGCTCCAGAAGCCGCCGATAACAATTACGAGTATGATGCCTCCCCAAAACACATACCCTGACGTTGCAATCAGGATCACATTCAATATAACAAGTACAATCAAGGTTATGATCGTATTACGATTGGCTTTTTCATACTCTCCCTTCCATTGCGCAAAGGTAATG
>CAZQUQ010000229.1:0-4060 GCA_964596445.1 uncultured Oscillospiraceae bacterium | reverse complement strand
CGATTCCGGACCTCAATCTCTCTGCCGGATATCTTCGCAGTAATGAAGATAATTCCAATTCGCCAACTTTTGGTATATCGATGTCTCTTCCCCTTTTCAACACAAATAAGGCTGCCCAAAAACAGGCTGAGCTAAATCACAAAGCTATTGGAGAACAGCGGGAAAATGTTCTTCGTTTGCTTGTGGCCGATATTCAGCAAATTCATAGTCAATTAGAGGTGATCGACCGGAAACAGCGATCTCTTCAGTCCAGCACCATACCAAAAGCACAGCGGGTTTATACAATGCTTCAGGAATACTACAATGCAGGAAATGCGGGATTCCTTGACCTCGCAGAAGCGCAGGCAGAAATGCTTCGACTGAAGCTGGAGTTGCTTGACATCCAGCAAGACCGAGCATTGAGACTGGCTGATCTGATGCAAACAACTGCTACAACCATTCAAATCGTCAAATAGGAGGAAAATGACATGAGATTACTATTGACAATAGCAGCCTTTTTTACAATACTGGTATGGGCCGGGTGTGGTAAAAATGATCATGGAGATCATAGCGACCATGCCCATAGTGAAAAATCAAGCAGATCTACTTCGTCCTCTGATCATGATCAAGAAAGCGAAGAAACAGATGATCATAGTGGACATGAACACGAAGATGAAGAAGAAATCGCCCTGGGACCTGAAGACATGGAAATGGCAGAGATCACAACCGCTAAGGTGGAAATGGGTAGAATCAGTACATCACTCGATCTATCCGGAGAAATTGGATTCAATGAAGATCGCCTGGTACATATTACCCCCCGCTTTGCGGGTATTGTCAAAGAGGTTCGGTATAGAATCGGTGAATATGTCAAAGCCGGAGAAACCGTTGCAATAATCGAGAGTAATGAAAGCATGACATCCTATTCGCTCAAAGCACCGATATCAGGCCGGATTATCGAGAAACACGCTTCTGCGGGTGAGCATGTATCGGAAGAAGAAAGCCTGTATCTTCTTGCCGATCTGTCTACTGTCTGGGTTAACCTGTCGGTTTACCCCAAAGATGCTGATAAAGTAAAACAAGGCCAGAAAGCAACTGTAGTAGCGGTAGGCTCCGGGAATAGTACGAACGGTACTATCAGCTAAGTTACACCTGTTATGGATGCGCAAACACGGAAAATCACCGCCAGAGTTATGCTTCCTAATGGAAACAATACCTGGCGACCTGGCACTTTTGTCAATGCACATATTGAAATGGGTGAAGGAGAACCGGGACTTGTCGTGGATAGAAGCGCAGTTCAGATTCTCGATAATAAAAGTGTTGTTTTCGTTCAGCACGAACCAGGAAGATTCAAGCCGGTTCCGGTTACGACAGGTGATAAGAACTCCCGTAATATAAAGATTCTTGCCGGTCTAAAAGAGGGCCAGGATTATGTAAATAAAGGCGCGTTCGAACTTAAGGCGAAAATTGTCACCAGTTCACTGGGCGCTCATGCCGGACATGGACATTAATTTGTGAGAAAGTAGAGGAAGCTGAACAGCTGAACAGCTGAATAGCTAAACAGCTGAACAGCTGAAATTTGATGACAAAAGAGAAACAAGCAGACTAAGATATTTGAACAAGGATTACAAATGGAAAAGTTACTTCGAATTTTCATAAAAAACAGGCTGCTGATTGTACTAGGCATGCTCGGAATCATCGTAGCAGGCGCTTTTCAATATACAAAATTGCCGACAGATGCATTTCCTGACATATCCCCCATTATGGTTCCCGTTTTTGCTGAAGCACACGGTATGGCTCCGGAGGAAGTGGAACGTCTGATCACCTTTCCGATCGAGTCAGCGATGAATGGACTTCCCGGTGTGCAACAAATTAAATCCACATCGGCATTCGGTATGGCGGTAGTGTACGTGTACTTCAAAGATAATGTAGACATCTATTTCGCCCGTCAAATTGTTGCGGAACGGCTCGCAAGTGCCGAACTTCCCGAGTTGGAAGAACGCCCCGTTCTTGGGCCAATCTCCACCGGTTTGGGTGAAGTTTTCATGTACTATTTGATAGCGGATAAGAACGTTGACACCGAAGGAAAGTCACTTGATACATACCTGCGTGAAATTAATGACTGGACAGTGAAATACCAGCTTCAAACAGTTCCAGGTGTCACAGAAATTCTCTCTATGGGTGGCCATGTTCTGCAATACCAGATCAAGGTCAATCCTGTTGCACTCAATAAATTTCACCTTACACTTAATGATGTCGTTACTGCAGTGACCTCCAATAATCGCAACGCCGGAGGACAATTTCTGGTAGTCGGGTCGGAGGAGTATCTCGTACGGGGAATCGGCCTCATCGATAAACTGGAGGACTTGCGCAACATACAGGTCAAATCGATCAATGGTATTCCTGTTCGACTGAACGATGTAGCAGATGTTGACTTCGGTAAAGAGATCCGCCGCGGTGTAGTTACCCGTAACGGGACTGAGGAGGTTGTTGCCGGAATTGTCATGAAACTATATGGCCAGAACACATCCGATGTAATAAAGCGACTTGACAATAAGATACCCGAAGTACAACGATCTCTACCTGAAGGTGTTAAGCTTGTTCCCTACTATAACCAGAGTTCACTAGTACATAATGCCGTGAAAACCGTTCAGGATGCACTCTGGCAGGGCGGAATACTTGTTATCGCAATTCTGGCGCTCTTTTTAGGCAATATCCGAAGCGCCTTCATCGTGGCACTGGCCCTTCCGATTTGCGCCCTGGTTGCAGTGATCTGTATGGGAACGGCTGGAATGTCGGCTAATCTCATGTCTCTTGGCGGTATTGCAATCGCAATCGGTATGCTCGGAGATGCTTCAATTGTGATTGTTGAGAATGTATTCAGGCATTTAGCGGATGAAAAGCATAAATCGCGCAACAAGATCGAGATAATCATCTCTGCATGCAGTGAAGTGGCACGCCCTATCATCTTCTCTGTTGCGATCATTGTGATCGTGTTCCTTCCGCTTTTTACCCTTGAAGGAGTTCAAGGCAACATGTTAGTCACGATGGCATTTACAATTTCATTTGCACTTCTGGGCTCACTCATTGCCGCACTGTTGTTTGCTCCAGTACTCTCATCATTACTGCTAAAGCAGGGTGTACAAAAGGAATTTGCACTTGTAGTGTTCCTAAAAAAGGCGTATCAACCTGTATTAAACATTGCTTTACAACATAAAATGATAGTGATTGTTTTGACACTGGTGATATTTGCTCTATCGCTTTCTCTGATCCCTCGATTGGGAACAGAATTCATCCCAACACTGGAAGAAGGAGTTATACAGCTTAACGTTGCAATGGCCCCTTCGATATCGCTTGAAAAGGCTACCGAAACGGTGATGAAATTGGAGCGAAGGATCAAGATATTCGATGAAGTCGATATGACCGTGGCAAAGATCGGACGTCCGGAGGCTGGAAGCCATCCGCATCCGGTCAATTCTGCACATATACAGCTCATGCTCAAGCCTGTTAAGCAATGGAAAAACCATAGAAGTAAAGCCGAATTAGTCGAATCGCTCAACAAAACACTATCCGGTTACCCCGGCGTGCAACTCAATTTCTCCCAACCGATACAGAGCATGTTCGATGAGCTGCTTTCAGGTATTAAAACGCAGCTTGCTGTCAAACTGTATGGTGATGATATTAACGTGCTCAAGACAAAAGCCGAGGAGATTAAAGAGATTATCGCGCCGGTGCAAGGATTAGTCGATCTTTCTACAGAACAAAGCTTTGGGCAACCGCAGGTACAGATTATTGCAGACCGTGAAGCTTGTGCCCGTTATGGCGTGAATGTTTCGGATATTCTTGAAGTGGTTGAAGTCGCTATTGGTGGTGAAACAGTTGATCAGGTGTTCCTGAATACACGCCGGTTCGGTATACAAGTACGGCTGGATGAGCATCACAGGCATGATACCGAAGTAATCGGTAATATTCTTATCCACACTGCCGATGGGTTTCAGGTGCCGCTTTCGCAAGTTGCGCAAATCAAGGAAGTTGTGGGACCTCTTCAAATCAACAGGGAAAACAATCAGCGTCGATGGATCAT
>CAZQUQ010000228.1:0-4073 GCA_964596445.1 uncultured Oscillospiraceae bacterium | reverse complement strand
TTGCCTGCTGCATCGGTCAATTATGTGCACAAATATGCAACTCATTCCATTAACCTTCACTTCCATACATTGTAACATATAAATAGCAAATAATTAGCGCGTTTATGCGCTCAATCAGGATATGATCATGGAAGTGTGAGGCTTATTATGGATTCATTAGTTAATGTTTCTGCACAACGCAGCTTTAAGCCAAAAACCGGATTTATTAAAGAATTAAGGCATGATTGGCCGCTTTTCGTTCTGCTGTCTCCAGGACTTGTTATTTTGCTCATTAACAATTATATACCGATGTTCGGTATTGTAATTGCGTTCAAGGATTACAGATATTATGGCAATTTTATCACAAATCTGATCAAGAGCAAATGGGTAGGTTTTACGAATTTTGAGTTTTTCTTTGCAACACCTTACGCGTTTAATATTACTTTCAACACAATAGCCTACAATCTGGTATTTATTATTTTGGGCCTTGTAATTCCGGTCGGCTTTGCAGTAGCGCTGAACGAGCTGACGAATAAGAGAATGGCAAAGATCTATCAAAGCTTTTTGTTTCTTCCCTATTTTCTGTCGTGGATCATAGTAAGCTATCTGGCCTACTCTCTTTTCAGTATAGAGCATGGCTACATAAATGTCAGCATACTCGCCCCATTGGGGATCGAACCTGTCAGATGGTATTTTGAACCGGTATATTGGCCGTTCATATTAACGTTTTTCCAGGTGTGGAAATATACAGGTTATAATGCGGTCGTTTACCTTGCTGCAATTTCCGGCATCGATTCCGAATACTACGAAGCGGCTGCAATAGACGGAGCGACCAAGTGGCAGCAGATCAAGCATATTACATTGCCGTTGCTGCAGCCTATCATGATAATTATGACGCTGTTTGCCGTCGGAAGGATATTCAATGCTGATTTCGGCCTTTTCTACAATGTTCCGAGAAACAGCGGGGCACTGCATACGGTTACGAACGTTATCGACACATACGTTTACAAAACACTGAGGGATACCAACAATCTCGGAATGGCTGCCGCCGCCGGTGCTTATCAGGCCGTGGTCGGAAGCATAACCGTATTTATAGCAAACTTTGTTGTCAGAAAGATCGATAGTGAAAAGGCATTGTTCTGAGGAGGACTCCATGAGTATTATCAATAAAAGCACAAAAAAGGATTTAAACAGAATATCCTTCGGCGTCAACTTACTTCTGAACGTAATGTTCCTTGTATGTGTAATATTATGCATAATACCGCTTATTCTGGTAATAGCGACTTCGTTTACCGATGAAATGGAGATATTGCTAAACGGTTATAATTTTTTCCCAAGGAAGTTTTCGACAAGAGCATATGAATACTTACTGGAAAGCGGAGTAATCATCTGGAGGGCATATGGCGTTTCCATATTCGTTACGGTTGTCGGTACCATTCTGAGCATGATGACGATATGCATGTACGCTTATCCGCTTTCAAGGCAGGGCTTCAGATACAAATCCCAGTTCGCTTTCATCGTTTATTTTACAATGATATTCGGCGGCGGACTTGTACCGTGGTATATGGTATATACGCATCTTGTGCCGATAAAAAACTCTGTCTGGATCCTCATAGTTCCCTATCTTATGAACGCGTGGAATGTATTGATCATGAGGACTTTTTTCAAGACAACCATACCGGAATCGATACTTGAGTCGGCACGCATCGATGGCGCGGGGGAATTCAGGACCTTTTTCGTGATTGCGCTGCCATTGTGCAAAGCAGGTCTTGCAACGATCGGGCTGTTCAGCACTCTTGCATATTGGAACGACTGGTATCTGCCGTTGGTATTCCTGAGTGAACCAAAGCTTTACAACATACAGTTTTTAATGTACCAGACTCTGATGAGCATACAGTACCTGAGCAGCGGCGGCAATTTCAGCGGAGCGGCAGCAGCTCTCGGAGGGATGCCGAGCGAGGGCGCAAGGATGGCCATAGCAGTGATTTCAATAGGGCCGATCGTGCTTGCCTATCCCTTCTTCCAGAAGTATTTCATTAAAGGCCTTACTGTAGGTGCTGTTAAAGGATGATCCCGCAAGTATTCATGCGGATCATATAAAAATAGTATATTAAAAGGAGGTTTTTCAATGTCAAAAATGAAAAGGTTAGCATGTATGGTCCTGGCAATCGCATTAGTTCTGTCGGTTGCATTGACCGGATGCGGCACTCAGGAAACGGAAGGCAAAGATGCACCTGCAAATACAGATACGGGGGCACCTGCAGCTGACACAACTAAAGATGTCGCTTCTTCAGAACCGCCTACAGAACTAGTATGGTATTGCGTAGGCCCTGGTCAGGAACCGGATACTGACGCTGTATTAGCGGAAGTGAATAAATACCTGGCAGACAAGCTGAATGTCACAATCAAGATGAATGTACTCGCTTACGGTGATACTTATAACCAAAAAGTAAACACCATGCTGTCGGCGGGTGATCCGTTCGATATCTGCTTTACTGCAGGTTGGGCGGCTGACATCAAGCTGAATTCATCCAAAGGTTACTTTACTGAGCTCGATAGTTATCTTGAGAAAGATCCTACTATTAGTGAGATCATCGGGCAAGCCTTCATGGAGGGTATAAAGATCAATGGAAAGACGTATGCTGTTCCCTGCAACAAGGAATTGGCTCATAACTGGGGCGTCCTCCTCAAGAAGGACCTTGTCGACAAGTATCAGATCGATTTAAGCACGATTAAGAAGCTGGAAGATCTTGAACCCTGGTTTGATGCAATCCTGGCCGGTGAACCCGGTGTAACCCCTCTGCTTTCAGTAGAAATGGAAGCTCCCTTCAAGCTCCTTGACTGGGATAACTTCGCTGATGACGATGCTCCGGGTGCATTATACCCCAGAAACGACAGCACTAAGGTTGTCAACCAGTTTACGGCTCCCGAGTCTATTGACCATTACAAGCTGATGCGCACATATGCACAGAAAGGTTATCTGTCTGCTGACGCAGCAACAATGACCAACTTCAACGATCAGCTGAAGACCGGCAAATATTTCGCATGCGTTCAGTCGCTGAAGCCTGGAAAAGATGCTGAAATGAAGGCGTCCACAGACGGAATTGAGTGGGTGCAGGTAGGACTCACACCGGTAATGACGAGCAACCGTGATGCCAGCGGCGGCGCTCTGCTTGCAATTCCGACCGCTTCAAAGAATAAGGACCTGGCATGGAAGTTCATCAACATGCTGTATACCGACAAGACTCTTGTCAATATGTTTGTATACGGCATCGAGAATGTCCATTACAAGAAGATATCCGACAATGTCGTAACGCTGCTCGATGCCCCGACTCCATATAGAGCAGGCAATGGCTGGAGATTCGGCGATCAGTTGAAAAACTACCTGATGGATAATGAAGATCCTAACAAGTGGACACAATTCGCTGAGTTCAATAAGAGCGCGATAGGCCTTAACAGCCTCGGCTTCAGCTTTGACAGAAGCAGTGTCGAACCCCAGCTGGCAGCTTGCAAGCAGGTCATTCAGACTTACTACAAGCAGTTGTTCACAGGTGCAGTTGAAGTAGATCCGACAGTCAAGAAGATGTCTGACGAATTGAACGCTGCAAAAGTGGATGAAGTAATTGCAGCTATGCAGGCTCAATACGATGAGTTCCTCAAGAATAAAAAATAAGTCACAACTGACACATTAAACGGGTAAATCCTGGTACTGAAAAGATTGAACAAGGACGGGAAAATTTCATCCCGTCCTTGTTTGATGTTGCGCCCGGCAGGGGCGTAATCTATAATAAAGATAATTGTGCCAATAATGTTGCTATTATGTGGGAGGTTATGTATGAAATACGGTTATTTTGATGATACAAACAGAGAGTATGTCATTACAACACCGGAAACCCCAAGCCCATGGATCAACTACTCAGGAAACCAGGAGTTCTTCTCTCTTATTTCCAACACTGCAGGCGGCTATTGCTTCTACAAGGATGCAAGGCTCAGGAGGATCACCAGGTACAGATACAACAATGTGCCGGTGGATAATGGGGGCAGGTATTTCTACATCCGTGATGAAAACGGTGATTTCTGGTCGCCGGGCTGGG
>CAZQUQ010000227.1:0-4100 GCA_964596445.1 uncultured Oscillospiraceae bacterium | reverse complement strand
TTGAAAACGTGTAAAAATATTTGCAGAAGTGTTATCGAAAGATTAAAATGACATCCTATTGAAAACAGGCTAAGTTATAATCATGAATCCAGAAATGTACTATATAGATTGTTGGATCTTTATCCTGATGAAGTAGTCGCAGTTTCGATATTGTCTGAAGTTGATACTGTCCTTGGTGATTCTGATTATTTATTCTCACCCGAACTGATAGACATTACCGGTGATAAATTTCTTCTTGCCCCCTGAATACGAAAAAAACACAGGATACAATGAAGGACAGAGACTGACTACACCAGTACAATAAATGGAATAGATAATGCCAGCTTGGTAGTTGTGTTCAGCAATATCATTAAGAAAAAAGAGTGATTCCGAAATACAAATCAAAGATCATCCGAGAGCCGGCCTATTTTGACTTTCCTGCTTATGTGCATTAATCTGTCCAGGTCATTCAGGTCTTTCAGATCATACTTTCTGCAGCATTTTGTGCAGACTGAGCGGCAGCCCTTGTACCCCGGGTTTATGCGCACTGCCTTGTGTATCCGGAAGAAAGGCCTGAACTTCTTCCTGTTGCAGCATGAACACAGAGGGAACATATCAGGTATGTACAGAAAAAACAGGATTACCAGAAATATGATGACCAGCAGCAAAAACTTGTTCATAAAAACGCCCCCAATTAAGATTATTTTGCGGCCTGGGACATTATGCAGAAAACTATCGTGCAGGGGATCTGACGACCGCTATTCATAGCAGAATCACCTTTCTGCTTGAGACATTCATATAAAGCATCATAATAAAGTAATACCGCAGCAGTATAGCACAAGGGCTGCCGAATAACGACAGCCCTTGTGTTTAGAATACTTTATTAGCTTTTGAATACATTACTTCTTTTCGAGTTGATAAGTGTTCCCAGTGTAAGCTTCAAATACTTTCTTAACAATATTGCCGCCTATCTTTCCGGCGTCTCTCGATGCGAGGTCGCCATTGTAGCCCTGCTTCAGGTTTACGCCAACCTGGCTGGCTATTTCATACTTCATGTTTTCAAAAGCTGTTTTGCTCCTGTTGTTTGCCATATAGTTCCCTCCTCGAATTATTATCGCCGCCGTTTTTACTCTGCAGCGCATTATTATGATTTGTATCGCAAGCCGGATTTATTACGGCAAATAATGTTATGGAAACCCTGTTAATCTCTTTCAGCAGCGGGGCTTGCCCTGAACAGCAGAGATATCGTATACAATCCTGCAATACCGACCAGAGCAAAAATGATCCTGCTGAAAACGGACATGTCGCCTGAGAATAAGTTGCCTCCGAAAATCGCCGTTACCAGATCATAGCCTGCGATCCCTACCAACAGCCAATTTAAAGCACCGATGATGACAAGTACAAGAGCCAGTCTGTCCATAGGTGTCCTATTCATTCATACATCTCCTTTGCTTTTTATTGCTATATTATTCCCGCAGTTTCGATAATCATTCAAAACCATTCCGAGGTTTCTCATCGACTTTGACTTTGCCGGGCCTCTCTTCAAAAAAAACACAGTCCGTATCAACGGACAGCGTATCGGAAACGGCGTCATCAAGCATGCATTTGCCGTCATGCTGATGTTTGCAGTTCAGGGAGCAGTTGATCGTCGTCATGTTAAACCTCCTTGAATTATTATTTCAAAAAATCAATAGTTCATTCATTGGCAAACAAAAGGACCGGGGCATAGAGCCGCCGGCCTTTTATTTAAATAACCGGCGCCAGCCGCGGCAGGCGACGGTTAGTACTGATTTTCATTCCGCCCTGTATATTATGTACATACATTTTTATTTGTGCCATATAAAACTAACTTTATTCAAATCGACGAACGTTTTATTGTATAATTTCAATATGAAATAAATGAAAGATAAGCGTAGAATATATTATGTAAGAAATTCACTTGCGGAGCAGCTGTATGAAATTTGTTGAAAGTCCAAACCTTCCAAGCGGATCGGTGTGTCTTGCGGCAGTCGACAGCCGGATTTCCGAAAAAGCCGCTGATATGCTGGAAGAACTGGGGGTCGGTATCGTGAAACTGAGGCCGCACCCGGATCTTTACGGAGCGGTTTGCTGTCATCCTGATATGATGCTCCACCATATCGGCGGAAACATCATTATATATGCCCCCGGCACCGACCCTGAAGCGGTTGCCCGGCTTGCCGGATCAGGATTTCGGATGATCAGGGGTGAAAGCCTGCTGAAGCCTGAATATCCCCATGACATTGCATATAATGTTGCGCGGGTAGGCAAATGGTATTTTCATAATCTCAAGCATACCGACAGAACCATAAAAGAATATCTGGATCGGCTGGGCATCGAGCCTGTCCATGTGGCTCAGGGCTATGCAAAATGCTCCGTCCTTCCCGTTGACGGCAACTCTGTCATCACAACAGATGCCGGGATAGCCAGGGCTGCTGAAAATAAGGGGATCGATGTATTTCTGCTGGAGACCGGAAACAGTATACGGCTGCCCGGCCTCGACCATGGTTTTATAGGCGGAGCCTGCGGTATGATCTCCGATATACTGTGCGCCGTCAACGGCAGGATCAGCGGTATCAAATGCTTTGAACCAATGCTTTCCTTCCTTTCACAAAGAAAGAAGTCTGTAACTGAGCTTTCTTCCGAAGCAATCACGGATATCGGCTCCATCATTCCTCTGATGCAGGCCGATTAGGGTAACTAACCACGCCCGATTACATATAATATATAATGAGGCGGCAGATAGCTTCACTCCCTTAAGCGGCGGTGAACCGATCCGGTTATTGGATGTGGGGTTATCATACTGATAAAATGGCAAAAACAGGTGAAAATGTAAAAAAACATGGCATATTTTGCATGTGACCTGTACTGCATACAACAATTTTCTTGGACATATACTAGCACTTGAAGGGATGTGAAGTTGATGCAGTTTCTTTGCATTGGAGTAAACGGCAGCGCAGATGTGGTAATGCAGCATATAAATGAAGAACTCCGGCAACTGAAAAGCAAGAAGATCAGTTATTCCATCAATGAAATAAATTCTGAAGGCTCGGCTTCCATAATCTGTACGATCAATGACGGCAGGTTTTACCGCGAGAAATCCCTGGAATCTTACAAGATCCTGAAGACATATATATCAAATGCTCTGGCCGACTATATCATCAGGCAGTATGAGGAAAAACTCATCACCCGTATCATAAACAGCAACTTTTGTTATTTCAATGCTGCCGAGAAGAAGGAGATCCTTTCCAGAGCGCTCAATGTCATCAGAAATGAAGACAAGACTTTCATAAACAGTCTGTTCCAGATCAGAAGAAGGAATGTGATAGTCAGACGGCTCATGGACTACTTTGACAACTACAACAGCATTATTCTGGACGGGTTCGTGAATTTCCGCCTGAAGGACTATATAAAGGATCTGGAGGACGTAGTCGACAAGGCAGTCGATGATTTTTTAATGGACAGGGAATATCGGGAATTTATCAGGCTTTTGAGATATTTTGTTGAGATCCAGGAACCAAAAATCGACACCGTACATGTCATTGTGGGTTATGACAACAGGTATATGCTGCTGGACGGTTCAAAAAAGGAAATAACGAACGAATGCATCCAGGAATATGTAAATGAGATAACAGAGGGCGAGATCAATTATGATGATCTTCTTGTCAGCTCGCTGATAACGTTTGCGCCGAGGAAGGTAATAATCCACAGCATGGGGCAGTTCAGGAACAAGGAACTGATGGAGACGATAAAGAATGTGTTCTATGGCAGAGTCGTCATATGCCAGGGCTGTGACGTGTGTTCGGTGAAAATGGCTAAAAGCGAGACGAAAAAATGACTTTGCTGCCGAAAATAATGTATTGATTATGAGGACTTGCTGCCAAGTCCTTTTTTATGACATAATAGTTCAGCCAAATCGATTTTGTTACAAAAAATTAATAATAATGTATTGACATTTCGGCATCAGATGATAAAATATACGTGAGTACAATATAGTGTATAAACTGCATCTGTGAAGTACATAATATAGTTAATAAGAACATTAAATATTTTACAAAAGATAAAAAGTAAAAGGAACAAACGACAAATAACAACAAGTGTAC
>CAZQUQ010000226.1:0-4165 GCA_964596445.1 uncultured Oscillospiraceae bacterium | reverse complement strand
AGTCCCATGCCTCTGCCCGACCCTTTTGATGAATAACCGTCTATATTGATCTTCTGCATGTCGGGAGGAGCCGTACAGCTGTTTGATACGGATAAAGCAATATAGCTGCAGCCTTCCCTTATATTGATATTGATTATTTTATCTCCGTATTCTGCTTCTTCGATCGCATTATCCAAAAATATACCGACGACTTCGCACAGTTCTGATATTTTTATTCCAGGTATGTCTTCGATCTCACCGATGACTGATATATTCACAGATATTCCCTTACTGTATGCGAGATTGATCTTGGAAGACAATATACCGAATAATCCTGCATTTTTGATATCGTATATCTGAGTGTTGATATTACCGGCGCAATGCTCGATGAGTTCCGATACATATTGCCTGAGTTCCTTGGACTTGTTCATTTTAATCATCGAGTCTATTACCGTAAGATTATTGACCCAGTCATGTCTGAACCTTCGCAGTTCAAAAAGGGTAGAGCGAAGTGATTCGTTATAGAACTTCTGCTGCTTCAGATCTTCATCCCGAACCACTCTTCTTAGAGTATTAAACCACATCAATATTATGAATACACAATATGAAATGCTTATTGCTGCTATGATCAAATAATTTGACATATTCGAGTTTCTTGCGTAAAAATGCAGCGTGAATGATGTGCATAATACAAGAATCGTTGCCGCTGTAAGCGCCAGCAGGAATTTATCACTTGCTATCATCTGTATATACTTCTTTACGGGGTTGATCAGGACAAATACTGTGAAGACTATCGAATTTGAGAAAAGATTGCCTGCCAGCAAGAGGTACGGATCCGACTGAATCAAGCTGACAGCCTGTCCGTTCATCAGTATGGGTATAAGCGCATTACCGACGGCAAGTCCTATGATATATATCGAAAACGCCAAAAAGGACTGGATGATTGATGCTTTTAACAATACAGTTATCAATACTATACTCAATATTGTCAGTGCAATGGGTTTTATCGCAAAAGAACTTAGAAGTGTTGAAGCTACGCCATTGATCAGTCCGAATACTATTATGAACACAATTTTTTTTGATCTTGGTATACGAAAATCGCAAACTGTTCTAAAGAAGTAAATAATATAAAGAGATCCCAAAAATGCGGAAAGGATATTGATCAGCGAAATATAATAGTTCATTTTGGCAAACCCTCCTTCACTGCAGCAGAGCTGGCATTAAACCGGCCCAACCTGCCTTCAAAACCATTTGAAAGCATGATGATCCTTTTTTTATTATCTATGTATTCTATGTAATCTCTGTTGATTATCTCAGATCTGCAGCATCTTATGAAACGCTTCGGATCCAGCCTTGAGTAGATGGAATCAAGGCTTTCGTAAACCTCGACCGTATTGCCGGACCAATATATTATGGTTTTTGTGCCTGCCCTCCGGATATGGGAAATCGAATCGAAGGGCAAGTAATAAATACGCGACCTTGTTCTGACTTCAAGTATGCCCTTCATGCTCTGCCTTGCATCGATTTCCCTGCAGAGTTTGACAAGACATTTTTCAAGCTCTCGTCCTATTGGCTTTATGATAAAGTGATATGCATTTACATCAAAAGCTTTGTGCATAAATTCCAACATTCCGGTGCAGAATATTATCTCGGTATTTATTTTTTCACTGCGGATCTTTTTTGCCACATAAAGTCCGTTTACCTCGGACTGCAGGTTGATATCTATTATGCATACGTTGACCGACAGGGTCTTTACCGCATTGATAAAATCGATGTAGTTTGTCGTAGCATATACAATGCTGCCTTTGATGCCGTTTCTGTCAAACCATTGCGGCAACAGCTCTTCATATTGTTCAAGAACCTTAATGTTATCATCAAGTATAGCAATGGAAAGCATTTGCGGATCACCTTCCGGCTGATCTCATTGTTTTTGTTTACTAGTTTTTACATAAGCTGAGACATGCCAAATACAGTATACTATGTCAGATATGCAATTGAAAAGTACAAAATCGTCCTAGGACTAAAAAACTATTTGAATAGGACTATATGACTACAAAGTGATGAAATGTGTATTATAATAGAAGGAATTTGCTAATACTTGTCGAATTAAATATAGATTGATGTATTGCACTTATGCTTACCTGCACAAGAGGTGAACGACCATGGCAGTGGAAAAAGAAAACCCACGTCCATTAAAGAAAAATGGCCGTGTGATAAAGCTGGCTGATAAAAATACTCCTGCTCCGATGCAGGGGATCTCTCCGGAGGATATCATATTTGCCATGGATATCGGTACCCGGACGGTGGCAGGCGTGGTGGGGGTACAGGACGGAAAATGCTTCAGAGTTCTGGCCACCGAGGTTTGTGAGCATATGAGCAGGGCCATGATGGATGGGCAGATCCATGATATAGACCAAACGGCTGCAACAGTCTCAGAAGTTAAAAAGCGGCTGGAGTCGAAGATCGGCATCAAGCTGAAAAGGGTTGCCATCGCGGCTGCGGGCAGAGTATTGAAGACGTGTCAGGTCAGGGTGGATAAAAGCCTTGAGCCGGGCACCGAGATCGATGCCGATCTGATCAGCGGCATGGAAATCGAAGGTATACAGCGTGCACAGATGATACTCGATGAGAACTCGGAGGCTGAGGACAAGACCCAATACTACTGTGTAGGCTACAGTGTGATAAATTATTATCTGAACGGATATGTTATCTCGAAACTGACCGGGCACAGGGGGAAAACCGCAAGTGCAGATATACTTGCGACATTTTTGCCTTTGACTGTGGTGGACAGCCTGTATGCAGTCGTAAACAGGATCGGTCTTGAGGTGTCAAGCCTTACGCTGGAACCGATTGCTGCGATCAATGCTGCGATCCCGGCTGATCTCAGATTACTGAACCTTGCGCTTGTCGATATAGGAGCCGGTACATCGGACATAGCGCTGACAAAGGATGGCAGCGTATTTGCATATGCCATGGTCCCTACGGCCGGCGATGAAATAACAGAAAGGATAGCTCAGCGTTATCTTGTCGATTTTAATACCGGCGAAAAAATAAAAACATCACTTTCTTCCTCAAAGGAAAACATTGTCTTTACCGATATACTGAAGAAGAAGCATACTGTCACGGCTGCTGATGTATTGAACGATATTGAAGATTCGATACAAGCACTTTCGTCTACAATCTGTCAGAAGATACTGGAGTACAATCATAAAGCGCCAAATGCCGTTTTTCTCGTTGGCGGAGGGAGCCGGATCCCGATGCTGCCCCGGATGATTTCTGGACAGCTCGGTCTGCCGGAAGACAGGGTCGTTGTGAGAGGCCGCGATGTAATAAGAGATATCAGGTTCTGCGATAAGAAATTATGCGGTCCTGAATCGATCACGCCTTATGGTATTGCTGTCACAGCACAAATGTATGCCGGAAAGGATTTTGTTTCGGTCACCGTAAATGAAAAAAAGGTCAAGCTGTTTAACTCCAAAAAGCTAACGGTGGCAGATGCATTGATACTGTATGGCTTTGATGCGGCTGATCTGATCGGTCGCTCCGGAAAGGGCATCACATTTACGGTAAACGGTGAAGTCAGGAGGGCGCGGGGCGAGTATGGAGTTGCGGCAGAAATATATCTGAATGGTAAGCAGGCGGGTCTTGATACGCCGTTGACATTCGGAGACAGTATAATGGTCACACCAGCCCGTGACGGCAAAGATGCCGAAGTGAAAGCCTATGAGCTTGTATCTGACTTCAGAAGCGGTATCGTGGAACTCAATGGCAATCCGGTCGATGTAAGTACTGTCATAATGGTGAACGGGACGAGAGTCAACAGGGATACCGCCATAAAAGATGGTGATGCTGTGGCGATCTCTTCTATCAGAACACTGCGTGACCTTTTGGATGCCGCAGGCTATACCTTCGGCGATTGTGATATAACGATAAATGGATCTGAAACCAATGACCCGGACTACATCCTGCATGACAGGGACATTATTGCATGCTGTGAACATGGAAACGGCAACATCGGAGGCAGCATTGATAAAGAGGAGGCTGGATTTGAAATGCCGTCAAACCCCGCAGAAGATACAGAGGATGAAGATGCGGCGGATGAGCCGGCCGAAGCTGCTGAGGCAGATAATATCCAAAAGGATGAAGGATCGTTTGATGTCATAGTTAACGGCAAAGTGGTTAGCAT
>CAZQUQ010000225.1:0-4206 GCA_964596445.1 uncultured Oscillospiraceae bacterium | reverse complement strand
TGGGACAATGCTGAGTTCGGCTGTGAGCTTGCATATACCGCAGCCAGGTTTACGGGAGGAGAAGTCCTGCTGGCTGATATCGACCTGTTAGCGCCAAAAGCAGACCTTATACTCAATGTTCCCAAATATCCGCACGGTCAAACGGGAAACGGCATAACAGGCCGCTCCGGGCTGGACATCGTGATGGATGCGGCAGGCAGGGGAGCGCTGATACCGGCTTTGCTGAGACAAGCCTCATCAACGAGGAAGGATATGAGGAACCTGTATGTAATAACCGGCAACTACAGGCTGGATAATTATGAATACTACAGCGAGGACAGCGTACCTCAGCTGATAGATATATGCTACAGAAATTTCGATGTAACTGTACTGCTTGTCAACCGATCCATATATGACGCCTTTACGATGGCCGCGCTGCTGAGATCGGACTGCAATATCATCGCTGTCAGGGGCGAGATCGGGATACTTCGTGAATTTAATACATATATAGCATTTCTTAATGAGAAACAGCACCTTGCCGAGGAAAAAACCATGTTCATCCTCTACGAACATGACAAATCAACAGATATGAGCGAAGCTGAGGTGAGGCAGGCATCCCGGGACAATCTGCTTGGCAGCATAACATACAGCAGGAAACGGGTCCGGTACAGAAATATGAAGAGTTCATATGTATCCCATATGGAAAAGAACATACTAAACGAATATTACCGCATACATGAAAGACTTGGCCTTATGCCGGCAACCGGCCTGTTCCCGAGGCTCAGACAGCTTCTGGACGGCACTGTGGGCGGTATAGGCCATCAAAAGACCAAAGCTTCGGAGGGATAGCAAATGCCTGTGGTCAGATCTCATCACAAGCTGTTTTTTGATAACCAAAGTATTTCAGAGAAGAATGCCTGCGATATGAATACGATCATATCCGGGATAACAAATGATATATTGAGGGAATGTCCGTCGCTTGTGGCGGATGTCTCAGCAGGCCGGGCATCGAGGAGTGTGCTTGAAACAGCGATAATCAAGGATATCGATCAACACAGATATCATTCAGGCATAAACAGGGATGAGCTTATCAGAAAGGTGATCGATTTCATGTTCGGATACGGCGAGCTTCAGCCGTATATTGATGATGAAGATATAACAGATATCGACGGAACTTACTATAATCAGTTTGTCATAAAAAGACATGGGATCCGCAGCAAGATACCGGTCAGCTTCGGCAGCGAAAAGATATTCGACACATACTGCAAGCTGGTAGCCATCAGAAACGGCGGTATACTGAACGAAAATGACAGCCACTGCAGAGTTACCGATGAAAAAAACAGGCTGAGGATAAACGTTTCGATCAAGCCGAGAAACATATCGAGCCCTGCGATAAGCATACGGAAACACAGGAAAAACAGTTACAGGATAAGCGATCTGCTAAAGCTGGGCATGCTGGATGAAGAACTGGTACACATGCTTGAAGGGCTCGCAAAAAGCGATGCTTCCATCCTGTTCTGCGGGAAAGGCGCAGCCGGGAAGACTACGCTCCTTCGTGCATTCCTGAACATACTCCCTGAAATGGAAAGAGTCCTCATAGTAGAATCTGATGCTGAGATATATCCGGACAAACCATATTGCATAGAACAGAGGATTAAAAAACAGAATGAGGGCGGAAGGCCTGTGACATTGAAGGATCTGGTCAAGGATGGACTGACAATGTCGCTTGATACTTATTGTGTTGGGGAGATAACCGGAGACGAGGCCTGGGATTTTGTCAAAGCAGCATTTTCAGGTCACAGGGGCATAGCCACGACCCACTCGGAAAGCGCCGCGGATGCATTCGGCCGGCTGCTGACGTTAAGCAAGGGAGCAAATATCGGCGAAAGCGAAAAGACGATCAAAGAGATGCTTGGCAGAAGCATAGACATAATATTCTATCTGCGGGAGTTCCGTGTGGCAGAGGTGCTTGAGGTATGCGGCTACAATGGTGAAAAGGACGAATTCATCTATAAAAGGCTATACCCGTCTGACGGGAGGTGATACGGATGTTCGGCGGTCATATTGGGATAAATTTAAATGAAAAGCTGCCGCTTCTAGTATTATCCGTATTGCTGCTCCTTGCAGACATTGTTCTTGCGGCAGTAATCACCAGGTGCCTTACAGCAATTGATGCCGCTGCGAAGCTAAAGCATTGGATCGGTCAAAAACTGACCAGAAGTGCAGCCTCTGTTTTTGGAAACACAGACATGGCAGGCGGCAGCTATGGCTTTGGCCGGAATGGGAAAAGAGACTCTGTACGAAGGGGTTTGTTCAGAAGAAGATCATTTAGCACTGGTTTTACAGGCATGGCCGGCAGCAGCGGGTCGGCCGGGAGCAGGATTAATATGACTGAAGGCCTCAGCCTGCTGGAACGTATCGAACTGATGTATATTGAAAAATCAAATATAAGGCATTATCTGCCATTCATGAACGTATACGTTCTTATTCTTACCGTAGTTCTCATATTCATCGCAGTATACGGATATGTTTACAAACTGCTGGATTTTGCTCCGTCGGCAGCTGTCATCAGCGGTGTGCTGTCACTTGCGCCTGCATTCGCGCTGGAGCTTTTGGCACGTTACAACTCGGAAACTATCAGAAAGAGGCTTTCGGAGTATATATCGGTGCTCAGCCGCTGGTGCTCGGTCAAGGAAGATATCATATATGCATTCGAAAAGTCGCTTGGTTCAAATATCGGGGAGCCTCTCAGCACTTTTGTCAGAGATATGGTCATACAGGTGAATCGAGGCATGGATCCCTGTGAGGCTATCGATATGCTGAGAATGAAGGTGGACGACCCGCAGTTCAGCGATTTTGCGGTCAATATCAAACTCAGTATCCGACACAGAGGAGATATCAAAAAGCTGCTTTCCAATCTGGAGAACCAGTTCTACAAGATAGATGAGGAGTATAACAGGAGAAAGATATCCACATACAGGGACAGGATGCTCATCTACTTTATAATGTTTGCTGTACCGGCTGTAGCTTACCTATTTATAAGCCTGTCGCCCAAGGTGAGCGGCTTTTATCTGGGGACACTGGGCGGAAAACTGCTGCTCACGGCCTTCAGCTGCCTTTATGCGTTCGGGTTTTACCTGACTGCCGGGATAACCAGATTCAGGAGCCGGGGGTGATATGTTGGACCTTATTCTTAAGGTGTATAAGGAGAATAGTCTGCTTTTTCTGATCCTTATTGTGATCAATGTGCTTTTGGGAATCCTGCTTTCAAAAAGGTTCGGTCTGTCCTGCTCCAGGAGAGTAATTGAGGCTTTGGGCACAAGGAACCCAGGCATGTCGGTCTACAGGAGATGTTCAATGCTTGTAGAACAGGGACTGGCTGTTTGTGACAAAAAGATGGAGAAAGGCAGCCTGTATAGGAAAGCGCGGGACAAAATGAGAAAGGCCGGATACAGGGGAGAGTACGCAGCGGTTTGTTACCTTTTCATAAGGTATGTGCTGTCGGCAGTGGTCTTCTTGACTGCGTTCATCGTCAATTTCCCTGAAGTAGTCAGACCTGTGGCAGCGGTGGTCTTACTGTACTCGATAAGTGAGTCGGTGATAGCAGCGAACAGACGAAAAGTCAATCTTCGGTTCCAGAAGCACATATATAAGGTCTATAAATACCTGCATAATCAGATATCATCCGGCGTGAAGCCTACGGATGCGGTAAGGACCGTATACGAGACGACCGACGACAAGGAGATCAGGGAAATACTTATCAGACTGGCTGCAAGATATGAGCTGACACTGGATATAGACAGTGCACTGGAGGAGCTGAGGACAAGCTTTGATGCCCATGAAGCGGAAACACTCTGTACTGCACTCAAGCAGGGTATCGAAACCGGTGATAACAAGGATCTGCTTGCAAGGCAGGAAGAGATAATGTTCAAGAAATATTTCAATTATATCCAGGCAGAGACAGACAGCTGCAGAAACAGAGGCGTTGCTGCCGCTGCCGTATTCGTCGCCATCGCGGCTGCAATGATAATGATCCCGATGCTTGACGAGGCAAGTCAGGCGGTAGGGAAGATATTTATAAATTAAAAGATTGGAGGAAGAAGTATGAAACTCGGGAAAATGCTAAGAAAATGGATCATTGCTAAAAAGGAAGGCTTCGGAATGAATGAGCTGCTTGGTATAGCAGCAGCGCTGATAATCGCCGCGTTCATAATAATACCAAGCATG
>CAZQUQ010000224.1:0-4209 GCA_964596445.1 uncultured Oscillospiraceae bacterium | reverse complement strand
TCAATAGGAACTGCCTGAGCGCTCTGGCTTGTAAGTTCAGACTCTGCCTTGAAATCAGTACCCATGGGAACCGGCATAAAATCGGCATAACTGCTTGCGAGTCCATGTTCATGCAAGTCAAGTCCGGCAAGCTCTTCTGCCTGAGAAACACGCAGACCAACAGTTTTCTTGATGATGCTGAACAATATGATCATAGTTATTGTTACCCATGCGGCAACTGAAATTACTCCTAGTGTCTGTACGCCCAACATCGAGAAACCGCCGCCATAAAGCAGTCCTCCGTCAAGTGCAAACACACCTGTCAAAATAGTACCAGCAGCTCCACATAGGCCGTGTACGCCGATAGCGCCGACAGGGTCGTCGATCTTTGCTTTCTTCTCCAGGAACTCGATGCCAAATACTACTACAAAGGCTGATATCAGTCCTATAAACAGCGCGCCGATGGGAGATACCGCATCACATCCTGCAGTGATGCCTACCAGGCCGGCAAGAGCTCCGTTGAGAGTCATTGAAACGTCCGGCTTTTTATACCTTATCCATGTGATAATCATAACTGCTGTTGCGGCAGCGGCAGCTGCGATGTTGGTAGTGACAAAGATGTTCGAAGCGGATATGATCGAATCATCGCCCGTCATCGATACGGTAGAGCCTCCATTGAATCCGAACCATGCAAACCACAGAATGAATACACCCAGCGCGCCAAGAGTCAGGCTATGGCCCGGTATGGCGCGCACTTCACCGTTTTTGCCATATTTGCCGATACGAGGACCAAGCATCTTTGCGCCTACCAGCGCGGCAACACCGCCTACCATATGAACAGCCGTGGACCCTGCAAAATCGTGGAAGCCAAGCTGGCTGAGCCATCCGCCGCCCCAGATCCAATGACCTGAAATCGGATAGATTACTGCGCTGATAACCAGACTGTAGATGATGTAGGCTGAGAACTTTGTTCTTTCTGCCATGGCGCCTGATACGATCGTTGCTGCCGTAGCACAGAACACTGTCTGGAAAATTATGAACGCGCTGGTTGGTATTGTGCTCGCGTAATCACCTCGAATGAAAAAATCCAGACCTCCGATAAATTTACCTTCTCCCGCAAACATGAGGCCGAAACCTATAAACCAGAAGACCAGAGTACCGACAGCAAAATCCATTAGATTCTTCATTATGATGTTACCGGCATTCTTGGCTCTGGTAAATCCTGTTTCGACCATGGCAAAGCCTGCCTGCATAAAGAATACGAGAACTGCACCGAGCAGAACCCAAATGGTATCAACTGATGAATACATCTAAAAACCCTCCTTGTTATAAAATAAAAGGTGTGGTTTCATTTCTGTCCGCGTTGTACGGACTGATAAAACACACACCTTTGTGGACCTTTATTTAATTATGCTCACCAATGCCTGACACAGATGCTGCTGCAACGTATCAGACTGTGATGTCGTTAATGTTATGCCTCATCCCGATGTCAGTTCACACTGTAGAGCATCTCGGCATATGCGGGCAGCGGCCAGTATTTCTTTGCGACAAGTGTTTCCAGCTCGTCTACGATCAGCCTGAGCTCAGACATAGCCCTGAATACCTGCTCGCGATAGAATTTCGCAAGTGTGAGTACATCGCTTTCTCCCTTTGTTCCGAGAAGCGCATTTTCAAGGCTGTCTAATTTTTCAAGCATACAGCCCGACAACTTTGATATCTTTCCGAGCAGATGCTCCTCAAGCCCGATATTGTAACCACCGCAAGCTTTTTTGCCGTTGAGGAGCTGGACAAGCTCATTCTGATAGCTGATGCAGGCAGGGATGATATCCTTCTTAACCAGATCAGTCATTGTCAGAGCTTCAATGTGCAGTGTCTTGCAGTAGTTCTCCAGTAATATCTCATACCTCGAATGGATTTCCTTCTCGGTGAATACGTTATGGCAAGTAAACAGAGCAACGCTCTTTTCCGAAACAAAGGCCGGAAGCGCTTCGACTGTTGTCTTGAGGTTCGACAGTCCTCTTTTTTCAGCTTCACGCACCCATTCATCCGAGTAGTTGTTGCCGTTGAAAATAATACGCTTATGCTCGCTGATGGTCTTCTTGATCAATGCCGCCAGATCGCTCTGGAAGTTGGATGACTTTTCAAGGATATCTGCGAACTCTTTCAGGGACTGTGCCACTATCGTGTTAAGAACTATGTTGGGCCCTGCAATGGAGAAGCTGGAACCCAGCATGCGGAATTCGAATTTATTGCCTGTGAAGGCAAAAGGTGAAGTACGGTTGCGGTCCGTGGTGTCTCTCGGGAAATGCGGCAGCACTGTCGCTCCTATCTGCATCTGGTACTTCTGCTTGCCATGATAAGCTGTACCTGTCTCGATCGCTTCGAGTATCTCTGTCAGTTCATCGCCGAGGAACATCGATACGATGGCGGGCGGAGCTTCATTAGCGCCGAGTCTGTGGTCGTTTCCCGCGCTGGCGACAGATAAGCGGAGCAGATCCTGGTACTCGTCGACTGCCTTGATAACAGCAGTGAGGAACAGCAGGAACTGTGCGTTTTCATAAGGTGTTTCGCCGGGCTCAAGAAGGTTTACTCCTGTATCGGTCGATATAGACCAGTTGACATGCTTTCCGCTGCCGTTGACGCCTGCAAACGGCTTTTCGTGGAGCAGGCATACCAATCCGTGTTTATCGGCGATTTTCTTCATTAGTTCCATTGTAAGCTGGTTGTGATCGCTGGCGATATTGGTAGTGCTGAAAATCGGAGCCAGCTCGTGCTGTGCCGGAGCAACTTCGTTATGCTTCGTTTTTGCAAGTACGCCCAGTTTCCAGAGTTCTTCCTCCAGCTCATGCATGAACGCGGATACACGGGGCTTCAGGCTTCCAAAATAATGGTCTTCCATCTCCTGACCTTTAGGAGGCCTTGCTCCGAACAGTGTGCGGCCGGTGTAAACCAGATCCGGACGCTTGAGGTAAACTTCCCTGTCGACAAGGAAGTACTCCTGCTCGGGACCGACTGTTGTCACGACACGATGTACCGCAGAATTGCCGAAAAGCTTAAGGATACGCAGTGCTTGTCTGTCCAGCGCTTCCATTGACCGTAAGAGAGGTGTTTTCTTGTCCAGCGCTTCTCCGCTGTATGAACAGAAAGCGGTGGGGATGTACAGAGTACCATCCTTTATAAATGAATAGGACGTGGTGTCCCAAACGGTATACCCTCTGGCCTCGAATGTTGCGCGAAGACCGCCGGAAGGGAAGCTGGATGCATCAGGCTCGCCGCGTACGAGCTCTTTGCCTGAAAACTCCATTATAACTTTTCCGTTTTTATCGGGTGCTATGAAGCTGTCGTGCTTTTCGGCCGTAATACCTGTCATGGGCTGGAACCAGTGCGTAAAGTGGGTTGCGCCTTTTTCCACAGCCCAGTCCTTCATTGCGTTGGCTACTACATTTGCAACATCGAGTTCCAAATGAGTGCCCTGCGCTATTGTCTTTTTAAGTGCCTTGTAAGTATCCTTGGGTAATCTGGCCTGCATTACCGCATCATTAAACACCATGCTGCCAAACAGATCCGGAACATTTTTCATATCTATCACTCCTCACAGTAGCAAAGTACCGCAGCCTGTACAGGCTGGCAGTTTTTCATACAAAAAACAAAGACGCCGCGGACTCTTCGTCCACAGCGCCTTTGCTGTCCTTCACATATAATAGCCTATTTCAGCCTTGATGTCAATACATTTTTTTATTAAAATTTGCAACTTACAAAACTAAATCCTGCAAAAACACATGACTATATCAATATATCGACAATATTTGGACAATAATTGCAGTGATGCAAAAAGAAAAATTCATAAATCCATTGACAAACAACCTGTTTATATTGTATATTATTAGCGTTGAACAAAGGCGTTCATCAGATAATGTGAATACCAGTTAAAAAAACCGGATCTGCAGCCGGTTGTTTAGCTGTCCGCATTATATGATGAGCGCCTTTTGATATGCCAGGAGTTTTACCTTTAATATACCAGGGGGTTTTTACAATGAAGGAAGGTCAGGTAAGAATACCATCAGGCTGTGCAATAACAGGGATTATAAATAAATCAGGAAAGCGTATGAGCGGTGAAGCGGCCATCCGATCCATATCCGTCATGCATGAACGCAGCAACGGACTTGGCGGCGGTTTTGCCGCTTATGGGATCTACCCTGAGTACAAGGACTTTTATGCCTTGCATATTTT
>CAZQUQ010000223.1:0-4219 GCA_964596445.1 uncultured Oscillospiraceae bacterium | reverse complement strand
TGCATTATCGATGCCGGACACTTTGCCACTGAGCGTGTCGTATTGCCTTATCTTGCAGGTGCGCTGAAGAAAAGGTTCTCTGAGATCGAGACATTTTGCTTCGAGCATGAAGCCGACCCTTTTATAACCTATTGACTGTAATGCATGTTTGGGTTATGATAATAGTCCAACGAGGCTTGATGCTTCGAAATATCGTGAGTAAGCCAGATAATCGCGGGTACAGCGCCGAAAGGCCGTATCTGAGGAAAGTCCGGGCTCCACAGGGCAAGGGTGCCGGGTAACTCCCGGTGAAGGCGACTTCAAGGAAAGTGCAACAGAGATATACCGCTTGATGCATGAAGCTTCGGCATTATGTATCAAGTAAGGGTGGAAAGGCGAGGTAAGAGCTCACCAGCGGCATGGCGACTTGCCGGTCTATGTAAACCCCACCCGGAGCAACACCGCAGAGGGACATGTTGGCGGCCCGCCAGTCCCGGGCAGGTGGCTTGAGCCATACAGAAATGTATGGCCTAGATAGATGATTATCTAATACAGAACCCGGCTTACAGGCTTACTCATACTAAATATCAAAAACACCAGCTTAAAGGCTGGTGTTTTTGTGTACCGATGCAGACCATTTATCAGGTCTGCATTTTTTTATTCAAAAAATAAATACTATATAAGAAGTATATTTCATTAAGAGGTGCTTATGCCAAAAGTTGAGAGCAAAATCACATTCGGCCGTGCAGAAGTTGCAGAAACCGACCGTAATGAAATGAACAATGATAAGAAAAAAATTGAAGAAATAAAGGAAATGGGGGCTGCAACAGTATCAAATCCCAGGGGCAATATACATTGTTTAACGATTATCGGCCAGATAGAAGGTCATATAGTGCTGCCTCCGCAGAACAAAACGACAAAATACGAGCATGTTATCCCTCAGCTTGTTGCAATAGAAGAAAACACAGAGATAGAAGGGCTGCTGCTGATACTCAACACAGTCGGAGGAGATGTAGAGGCCGGGCTTGCAATAGCTGAGATGATCGCAAGCATGGATAAACCAAAGGTTTCACTTGTATTAGGAGGCGGGCACAGTATAGGTGTTCCGATGGCAGTTTCGACCGATTATTCATTCATAGCTCCCTCCGCGACGATGACTATACATCCTATCAGGCTTAACGGTCTTGTGATAGGTGTACCTCAGACATATGAATATTTTGACAAGATGCAGGAGAGGGTCGTCCAGTTCGTTTCAAAGAATTCCGGGATTTCAAAAGAGGATTTCAGAGAGCTTATGCTCAAGACGGGTGAACTGGCAAACGATGTCGGTACAGTTTTGTTCGGGGAAGATGCGGTAAAATATAAGCTCATCGATGCAGTCGGGGGGCTCTCTAATGCTATGGATAAGCTGTATGAACTTATCGGTCTCAGAAGGACAGAGGCGGACACAGGAAGAAGGACCACGGCAGGAGGAGAACTGCAATGATATTGTATTCAATAGTGCCTCCGGAAATTGTTTTCCAGGGAGCAGACAAACAGGAAAACATATTTTACTTTGAAGCCGAGTATATGGGAGAAAAGGTGATCGTGGCACGGACATCTGACAGGCATTATGAGATATCGCGACTTTTGAGCACTCGGCCCTCATCATATCTGGATCCTGCTTTTCAGCCGGGAAGAGCGGTTGATGCAAAAGACCTGAAATAACTGTCCGATCATGGTGACAGGCACCAAAACTGGATAGTTATTATAAAAAAAGAGCTGACCTTTGGTCAGCTCTTTAGCATTTAAATTCATTCAAGCTTGAATTTGGATATGGAATCCTGCAGTTCGCCAGACAATGCCTTCAGTTCCTCTGCGAACCGTGAAAGCTCCTCGATACAGGATAGCTGTTCTTCTGTCGATGCGGTCACTTCCTCGGAGGATGCCGCGGTTTCCTGCGATACTGCTGATACATTCTGGATGGAGTTGATAGCCTGCGCTTTGTTTTCTTCCATTTCAGCTATTCTGGACATTATATGCTCAACCTGTTCTGCCAGTAATTCCATTGAGTTCATGATCTTTTTGAATATTTCGATGGTTCCGAGCACAGCTTCATTCTGTGACTTAAGGATAAGCTCAGTAGATGATGCCTTTTCAACTGTTCTGGCAGTCTGTTCCTGGGTCTCCTTGATGATTTTCGATATCTCACGGGTCGAATCTGTCGAACGCTCAGCCAGCTTTCTGACCTCATCTGCAACAACAGCAAAGCCTTTGCCTGCTTCTCCGGCACGTGCTGCTTCTATTGCGGCGTTGAGCGAAAGCAGATTAGTCTGGTCGGCGATTTCACTTATTACCTTGACGATCTTTCCGATGGACTTGGAGTTGATATCCATCTGTCGGATATCTTCCATGATTTCCTTGGTGATATCGGTCGTTCTGCCGGCTTTTACATCAAGGTCTTCAACGGTGGAAAGACCGTTTTTCGTCAATGTTTTTGCCTCTGCTGTCAAATCGTCGATATACCTGGCATCGCTGGATACGTCATTTATATTCTCGGCAAGTTGGCTGATCTTTTCTGCAGCCTGTTCAGCGTCGGATGCCTGTGCCGATGCTCCCGCCGCTATTTCCTGAATGGCCCGGGAGATATCACTTGATACATTTGACACCTGCTGTGAGGTGGACGATACTAAAACAGCGGAACCTGTAACCTTCTCAGAAACTTTCAGCGCCTGTTCGATGAGACCTCTCATGCTGACGATCATCGAATTGATGCTTTTTGTTAATGTGCCAAGTTCATCCTTCCTTCTCGAGGTTAGGGTGATCGTCATATCTCCTGAAGCCGCCTTAGCCGAAGCATCAATTATCCTGTTTATGGTCCTTCCCATACTGTTGGCAAGGAGTATGCCTGATGCAGCTGCGATTATCGCTGCCATCAATGCAAACAATATAGTGGATATTATTATCTGGCGGGTCGATGAACTGATTATCTCGTCTGGTATCAGATCTATAAGTATATTGCCGGTAGAAGATATCTTCATGTAGATCATCAGGTATTTTCGGCCGTCCAGAACAACATTGTCGGTCCCCAGCAATTCATCTGAACTCCTTATCCTCTGTAAAAACTCCTGATCCGCAAGATTGCTTTCTGCAGTTACATCAATACCGTTGGTTATTATCCTGTTGTCGGGAGTGATCAGGCTCAGCAGCCGCTGCTGAGCTGACTGTGTATCAGATATTTCCTGTATGACATCAGGTTTAAGGTCAATTATGACTACTCCTACTTTCTTAAAAGTTGATGTGCTTCGGATGATCTTCACGTATGAAAGGAAATACTTGCTTTCTGAAATGCCTGTTTTCTCGTCCAATTCTTTGTGTGTCCCGAACCAGGTGCTGAGGCTTTCATTTGCTTCGGCAGCACTTAAAAACGATGCCTGAGATATATCGCTCAATTTAACCTTTATTATGCCGCTCTTGGCTGTGATGATGGGTTGTCTGCTGTCATCAGCCGAAATAATGCTTATATTGTATATATCCGGATGAGACATGACAAAGTTTTGTATTGAACTTTTAACATTAGTGTCAAATTCGGATTGCTTCAGCAGATTATCAGTATCATATTTACCAACAAGATAATCCTGCACGTCTGCGTCGGCATAGATCTGCATAGCCAGATTTTCAACCGTCCTGAGCACTACATCCAAATATTTGCCGTTGCTTTCCAGCGTTGTTACAGAGGCATTTGTGATATTGTCCTTTGCCATCGTGGATGAATTTCTGTAAGTGATGATGCCCTGTAATGCGATAAAGGAAATGGGGATCAGAAATACCAGGATCAGTTTTGTACGGAATTTTTTGATATCCTTGAAAAAGTGGAGCAGATTAGTTATAAAATGAAGACCCTTCTTAATTATTTTGTTCACAGAAGCCAACACCTTCATAACACACCAACTTTCATCACTATAAGTTTTTATAATACCTTATATTAGACAAAAATCAACGAAATCCTCTATTAGGTTACAATCTTTTTGTAATTTTTAAATATAAAAAGTATAGGGAGAGGTGTGTATCGGTTAAGCCCATAAAGCTGTACAAGTTTGGAATTAGGTGGTATAGTAGTAAGGGGACACTCCTTTGCAGGGAGAATGCGTCTATGGAAAAGGAATGTCCCCTTTTGAAAGAACGTAAGGGGACACTCCTTTGCAGGGAGAATGCGTCTATGGAAAAGGAATGTCCCCTTTTGAAAGAACGTAAGGGGACA
>CAZQUQ010000222.1:0-4283 GCA_964596445.1 uncultured Oscillospiraceae bacterium | reverse complement strand
TTATGGTCAATGGCTGGACTGATGCTCCAAATGCAATAGCAACATGCATCTCTACCAGATCGCTGAGCCCACGCGTGGCAATCATCCTGGCTGCTGTTTTCGACTTTCTTGGTGTTTTTGTCATGGCAATGGTCAATACAAAAGTCGCACAGACAATCTACAATATGGTCGATTTCGGCGGCGATTCGCATGAAGCGCTGGTCGCTCTGTGTGCAGCCCTTTTTGCCATAGTGCTTTGGGCAACGACAGCCTGGTGGTTCGGCATACCGACAAGTGAAAGCCATGCACTGATCGCGGGCATTTCCGGAGCCGCCATAGCACTGCAGGGCGGTATTGGCGGAATAAATCCCAATGAGTGGATAAAAGTCATATACGGCCTTCTTCTTTCCGTAATAATGGGTTTTGTTGCAGGATTCCTTGTGGTAAAGCTTGTTGAGCTGATATTCAGAGGCTTTAACAGAAGAAAGACATATTATACGTTCAAATATGCTCAAATAGCAGGAGCTGCGGGTATGGCATTCATGCAGGGGCCCAGGACGGGCAGAAATTCATGGGTGTATTCATGCTTGGTCTGTTCCTTGCACAGGGGCAGGCAAACGTGGTGGACTTTACGATCCCTATATGGATGATAATCCTTTGTTCGGCGGTCATGTCGCTGGGTACTTCCATAGGAGGCATGAGGATAATAAAATCAGTTGGGATGGATATGGTCAAACTTGAGACATACCAAGGCTTCTCAGCTGATCTGGTCGGAACTGTGAGCATACTGACGGCCAATATCCTTGGGCTTCCCGTAAGCACTACCCACACAAAGACGACGGCAATAATGGGTGTTGGCGCTGCAAAAAGGATATCTTCGGTAAACTGGGGAGTAGTGAAGGAAATGGTGCTTGCCTGGATCATGACATTTCCTGGCTGCGGCTTGATTGGTTTTTTAATGGCAAAACTGTTTATGAGAATATTTTAGTATAAGAAAAATATAATTGATGAGGAAGGATCGTAAAATGGCAAGAAAAAAGGGTGAAAATTATTTTGACACTTTTGTGGAATTGGCTGGCTATTCATGTAAAGCAGCAGATTTACTCAAAAATATCATGAATAATTATAATGCGGACATCCTTCCGCAAAAAATGAAGGAAATGCATGATATCGAGCACAGCGGGGACGAAGCCAGGCATAAAATGATAAGGAAGCTGTCCAGGGAGTTCATTACTCCGATAGAGCGTGAAGATATCATGGCAATGGCGGATTCCATAGATACGGTCACCGATACGATAGAAGACGTGCTCATGCGCATGTATATGTACAATATCAAAAGCGTAACCGATTTTGCGCTGAAAATGACTGAAGTAATAGTCAAATGCTGTAATTCATTGAAAACAGCTCTTGACGAGTTTTATAACTTCCGCAAGTCCACAAAGCTGCATGATCTGGTCATTGAAGTTAACAGGCTTGAAGAAGAGGGAGACGTCCTCTTTAAGGAGGCCACCAGAAAGCTTTATGTGGAGTGCCAGGATTATAAGGAATTGGCTGCATGGGACACGACATACCATTATCTTGAAAAATGCTGTGATGCATGTGAGGATGTCGCCAATGCTATTGAAAATGTAATAATGAAGAACTCCTGAGGTACGACTCGGTACATGGACTGAGAGCTTGCCATATACCTGCCGGATCTGACATACCATCACTGTGTATTATTGGAGCAGATCACTGATATGAAAAGAATAGTGCTCACAGGCGGAGGAACATCAGGGCATGTTACTCCGAACATAGCTTTACTGCCCGGACTGAAACGGGAAGGCTTCGACATACATTACATCGGTTCACGCAATGGACTGGAGAAGGAGCTTATCCAAAAGGAAGGGATACCTTATTATGAGATAAGTTCAGGTAAGCTCCGCAGGTATTTTGATGTCAAAAACATCTCCGACGTTTTCAGAGTGACCGGCGGGCTTCTGCAGGCGTTTTCCCTGCTCGGAAAGCTTAAGCCTTCAGTTGTTTTCAGCAAGGGAGGATTCGTCTCTTGTCCTGTCGTCTGGGCTGCATGGCTCAGGAGGATACCGGTTGTGATCCACGAGTCGGACATAACTCCCGGACTGACAAATAAACTGTCGATCCCGTTTGCAAAAGCTGTATGCTATACTTTCCCCGAGACCGGACACCATATTTCCGGCAAAAAAGGGATCAGAACAGGAATGCCGATAAGGCAGGGCCTGTTTGAGGGCGATCGAAGGAAAGGCAGGAGCATTTGCGGCTTCACCGATGAGAAGCCTGTTATTATGGTGATAGGTGGAAGTCAAGGCTCCGAAAGGATCAACAATGCCATAAGGAGCATACTTGACAAACTATTGAAGGATTTCAACATATGTCATATCTGCGGCAAAGGAAATATATGTGCTGAATTGAACGGCAGGAAGGGCTACAGGCAGTTCGAATATGTAAGTGAGGAACAGCCGCATATTTACGCCGCCGCTGATCTGGTGGTTTCAAGAGCAGGAGCTACAGTACTTTTCGAACTGCTCGCACTGAAAAAGCCCAACTTGCTGATACCTCTTTCAAGATCTGCCAGCAGGGGAGATCAGATCTTAAATGCAGCTTCCTTTGAAAAACAAGGCTACAGCAAGGTCATTTCAGAGGAAGAGCTCAATGATGCGTCATTATCTCAGGCTATACATGAGTTATGGAACAATACAGGACGATATACGGCGGCGATGTCCAGAAGTGCTGACGGAAACGGGACGGCCGCTGTTACAGGTGTAATAATGGAAAATATGAAGCAATAATATAAAAGGCGCAGCTTGTCTTATATATTACCTGACGGAAAGCAGACATGCACAAACGATGGTTTACTGCAGGTAAATGCGGCTTTCTCCGGACATCACAGAACTGCATTTATTCATGATATCACAAGCATTCCTTTTCTTGGCTTCATCGGAGAAATGCTGTATATTATCTGAAAGGAATTCAAGCTTCTTTCGTGTATGATCTACAAACTCTTCGTAGGTTATCCTGTTCGTGCTGTACATTTCATGAATGACTTTTAACATTAGTATAGTGCATTCTGTTAGTTCGGATAACATGTCACAACATCAACATACATATTCCTTAATTTATAATCAATGAACATAAAATATCATCTTAAGAGATAATTGTCAATACTTACTATAATTTCCCTTCATATTGCCCTCTGCTTTTGCCTGGAAGAATGACAGCACAAGGAGTGGGACAGAATGTAACTTAAAATTTTATCGAAAAAGCAAAAAATAACTTTTAATAATTAAGTATGCTATTTCGATAAATTATTGTAATTAATTACTAAAAATGATATATAATTATAACAGGTGATGATAATGTTCGATAAAATCAGTAAATATATAACCGACATGATTTACTCAACGATGCCGGATGTTCCGCCCGAAAAGCGTGAGATCATCGAATACGGAGTATACATGACAGCATCCGAGATCGTTAAGATCGGCGTGCTCCTGCTGGTTTCACTGATCCTGAAAATAGTGCCCTATGTGGCGGCCGCAATTGCTTTTTTTGGGATCCAGAGGACATTGCTTGGAGGGATCCACGCCAAGACACATCTTGGATGTGTACTAGCTCATTCCGGTATAGTCTTTGGCATCGTTGCTGCATCGATGCTGCTGGATATAAACCGTCTGTATCTGCTATTGATCACAGTACCGTTTTCGTATTTGACAGCATATTTATACGCACCTGCAGATCTTCCCCAGAAACCCATAAAATCCAAAAGACAGAGAACCCAGCTTAGAGTGGGAGGTTTCATATTACTGACAGCTTTGTTTACAGCTTCATGTTTTCTTCCCGCACTATGGTCGAGAATTATAATTTTCTCTTGCTTGCTGCAGGCGTTTTGTATGACACCAATAGCCTACAAAATAACAAATAACAAATATGGAAGAGAGGAGGTATCGGTATGAAGAAGAATTACTTCAAAGTCCTGTTATGTCTTGCTGCAATGGCGGGCGTATTTATTGCCTCCACAGTATCGACATATGGGTGCTGGTTCTGGTCCTATTATCAGAAGGAATGCCCGAAGGCTCTGATCAGGGAAGACTAGCGAAGCAGGCAGAAACAGAAAGGAGTTTAAAACTCCTTTTTGTTTGCGATTTCGAGGGTTTGAGTGAATATATTATCTTCAAATGTTGTTATATGCAGTACATTTTTGTATTTTTCCAGAATCTTTTTCGCTATTGCAAGTCCCATGCCTCTGCCCGACCCTTTTGATGAATAACCGTCTATATTGATCTTCT
>CAZQUQ010000221.1:2807-4290 GCA_964596445.1 uncultured Oscillospiraceae bacterium | reverse complement strand
TGTTCCTGATATCTGCTTTATCAATCACAAAAAGAGCTCCGTCGACATTACCGGGTTGTCCAGCTCAATTATATTTTCCGGCTTCATTATTCCATCCCCCTGTTTACCATAATGCTTTACCATCCGGCATTTTGCCTGACAGTCTATGTCCTTTCATCAAGTCTATGCCCAAAACAGAAACATTATTGAAAAGAAAATCATATGAAATATATCAATCTATACCATGAAGTTTCAAAACAATGGCCTCAAATACATCTTTAAAGTCCATATTGCTTTGCACACAATAGTCAAGGTATTTATCTTCCTTATAAAAAGCCTTTGCTGCTTGTACGGCTTCCGGATAATCCTGACTAAAAATATCCGCTATCATATTGATCTCGCCATTACAGAACCTGATCTCAAAATAAGCCTGTAATACCACTTGGATATACTGCAGGATGTTTGATTCAAACTCGATATGCATATTCTTTGACTTTATGTATGGATCCGTTTCAGAAAGATAGGCCGCTCCGCAATAGCTGTCTTTTGCTGCAACCTTCACTTTACGGAAATTGCTCATTACGATCGTTCCAAAACACATTGGGCATGGCTCCATGCAAGTATACAAAGTGTACTGCTTCACGTTCGGATACTTTGCTGTGTCGAGCTTTTGCAGGCATTCCATCTCTGCATGGGCAATCTTGGGATTCAAAGCTGTAGCTTCATATAAACGATTTCGCCCCACAGAAATAATATTGCCGCTTTCATCGGTAATAGCAGCGCCGATTGGGATAGACCCATTTCTAAAGGACTCCCACCCCTGCGAAAATGCTATTTTCCATGGTATATCAACTTCATCCCAAGTAAGGAAATCCAGCTTCATAATACACCCCTGCAGTAATTTGCTTGCAGCTCTCTTTTATGCTGTTCTTAGTAGTTCGATTGCTCTTTTATACAGCGGATCGTATTCACAGCCGCAGCTTCCACAATCTTTATCGGCTTGTTCAATAGCTGCAAGAAGTTCTTTTACATCTTCATTTCTATCAAGCCAGGCTTTTGAAGGGCCTGCAATTAAGTCCCATCCCGACTCAGCAAATTTGACCAGGATCTGAACCAACTCTTCACGATTGTCATTTTTCATTTTGCTTCTTCCCTTCATATTAACTGGCTCTTAATATCTTCGTTCAATCATCAGCAGTTCTTCTCTTCCAATATAATCAGTGCCGGAAAAATCGAGCCGAATAACATAAGGCATCCAAAGCCATATCCTCTTAAAGCTGTCACAATTGTAGCTTGGATCGTAGTAATTTATGATAGTGCTCAAAGCTGTACCATGTGTACCGATAACAATATTCCTGTCCTTATTTGCAGCCAATATATCATTTAAAGCTTCTATATTACGCATTTGCACACTGGCAAGGCACTCCCCGTCTTCTTCACAGTAGGAAAAATCATCCCACCTCTTCTGCACATAATCAATAATATAACCATTTTTCCCCTATTT
>CAZQUQ010000221.1:0-2797 GCA_964596445.1 uncultured Oscillospiraceae bacterium | reverse complement strand
GTTCTCTGAGCCTTTCATCAGTCTGAATACTCTTGTTGAGGACTCCCGCAAGTTGAGATATAGTATCAATGGATCGTTTATATGGACTAGAATAAAAGGAATCTATTTGCATATTGATCAGAAGGTCGGTTACCTTTTCCCTGTCTGCTAATCCAATATGAGTTAAGGGTCTTGATCTGTCATCTGCACATGATATATCAGACTGTGCATGCCTGACGAAAAATACACGTGTCATCTTTGGATCCCCTTTCACAAAATGTATTTTAAATAATATTGCTTGTATGATACCTCATAATCACAAAAATCCAACAGTTGTGTGGCTTTTTCTATTCTGTAATGTTCAGTAAATGGAATATATTCAAATAGTTCATCATCGGTGGACCTTTTTCATCTTACACCCCTATATAAAGTATCCTTTCGCCTTATGAAACAGCAATGTCGAACAGCTCTCCGCTTGTTCGCATGCCATGCATCTTTGCTAAAAAAGGCTGATTACTTAACTAATCAGCTTTAAATTAGTTGACTTTCCATATTTGTTTCACTTTCCTTTTCTAATTACAAGTTTATCATATTTTATAAGAATTTTACCATATAAAAGTACTCCATGCTCGCCCGACATATGGTCATGCAAAATTTTTCAGCTAATGGGATGTAATTTATCGTAAATAATGGTTAATTTCAATGAAAAGGAAACATAATATAGCTTTTCTTCGCTTTATTGAAACTCTTGTCGGAATTATCATTCCCATTAATTGAAAAATCAAGCAATATACATCAGAGCAGCTGCCTTTAACATATTTATCATCCTCATATCGAACCTCCTGCAAAGTTCTTTTTATTAAAAAAATCTGCTAATTGCCTTATATCTTCCATCACTTTTTCGTCACATTTTGCTGGGATATTATTTGTATCAAAGCTGTAAACAACAGGCGCATCATATGCATATACGATTTTATGTTCACCATTCAAATGATTAATAAATTCATCATATAAGGCTGCAGTATCAGCGTTTTTTCGTGGAGATCCATTGAAAATCAGTGTTTTCACCGATATGCTCTGTCAGACAAAAACCAATACTTTGTTAGCGGTATCAAGCCGCGCAGTTCTTCCAATTGGCAATATGGCATGATTTACTCCATGCCCGAAATCGTCACAATATGCTGCAGGTATATCATACCTTTTCCCAAACCGTTCTAGCCTTTGGAACAACTCCTGACACCGAGATGTCGAATAATGGCCAAAAAGCATACCGACGACATTATTAATAAAGCTGCTTTGCTCAATATGTGATATATATGAACTTACTTCATTCATTTCACAGAATTTTTCGTGGTCCTCCAGGAACAGAATATATTTTTCATTCTTGTTATATGAGAAATAGGAGCTGCCTAGAAGCAATGCAAAGTTCCTGGTATAGCCTCCTATGAGTTTTCCCTCACAAACTCCGTCAATAATGCTCTGCCATTTGCTGTTGCTGACAAACTCTTCAGTATATCCTTTTACAAAATGAGAGCAAAACTGCATATAGTCGTAATACCGCAGATCGTCAAAAATCCCGGGAGCCTGTCCATAATATGTAATCAGCCCTGTTTTTGCATATATTGCATTTAATATGGTTGTTCCATCGCTGTAGCTGCAAACGATTTTTGGGTGTCTTGCTATATTGTCATAATCTATATATGGCAGCAGTTCATTCCCGCCTTCACCGCCGCCGAAAAATACCATTTTCACATCATCATCTGAAAACATGTCATTTAGGTCATCCGCTCTCTCATACTCTGCTGCGGAATACCCATATGTGTTCTTGAATAGGTTTTTACCGGTTTTGACCTTGAATCCCCTGCGTTCTAAAACGTTAATAATACGCCCATATTTGTCTGCATCTGCTATATGACTGGGAGATATCAACCCAATTGTATCACCATGATTTAATCTGTCCGCAATCATTACCTACAGCTCCTTTATCACATTGTTTTCGGCTGACTCATGTCAGTCTTCCTCTGTTCCTCGCCATATCTCACTTATTTTGGAATACATCAGCCCGGTCAGTAGGTTTGCTGTACACCAACAAACTCCAGCAGCGCCTTTCTTTCGTCAGGCTCCATCTCTTCTAAACACAACGTAATAACTTCCTTTAGTCTAGCATGTAATTCATCATCTTAAATAAGTAACTAATATACATATTTCAGTAATTTAGATTGGATTTTGCGCTTGAACTACTGTAATTGCAACAACACCAACAATATCATCAGCAGAACAGCCACGTGAAAGATCGTTCACCGGTTTTGCTATTCCTGCTGTAATTGGCCCATAAGCACTTGCTCTTGACAATCTTTCAGTAAGCTTATAACCAATATTGCCTGCATCCATAAAAAATCACCTTTCCAAGTATCTCTTAAAATCAATCCGGAGCCGCTGCCTATCTGGTTTTCACTTTTTCCCTCTGCTGATCCATGGAATAGTCATCGGTATTCAGTCTGTCGTTAATATTATTTGAGGATGTTTCCTTGACGTTCTCATCAATTAACAGCTTGTCTATTTCCAGCTTGTTTTTTGCATATGCTTCTTCTATCCTGACCTTCATATCCGCTTCTATCTGCTTTTTCTTCAGCTTATAATCGATTATCACAGAACCCAGGCATATCGCAACAACTCCTGCAGTGATAATTCCGACAATATAGATCGTATCCATGACATCCTCCCCTTAATTATCTCTCCGCATCAGGCTATAGCTCTGCGCTGTCGGGCCAATATCCTTCTGACATGCAAGGAACAGCGCCAATGGTACAACATCTTC
>CAZQUQ010000220.1:0-4381 GCA_964596445.1 uncultured Oscillospiraceae bacterium | reverse complement strand
TAAACGTTCCGGTTTTTGCTACTCAGCTTTTAAAATGAAAGACCGGGAGCATAAACGTCCCGGTCTTTTTCTGTTTCGATATCCATATGATCAAATACTCGTTTGAGTTGCTAAACTCAACAAATTAGTTAAGCTCATCTCATCTGTATTATCTGTATTATCCGTTTGATCCGTTTGATCCGTTTGATCCGTTTGATCCGTTTGATCCGTTTGATCCGTTTGATCCGCTTATCTGCCGCTTATTTGACGACTATGTTGACGAGTCTTCCGGGCACTGCTATCACCTTTACCACGGTTTTCCCTTCCAGCAGCGCCGTTACCTTCCCGTCCTTCATCGCCTCCTGCTCAGTCTGTTCTTTATCAAGTCCTGACGGCAGCATTATTTTTTCCTTTATCTTACCATTGAGCTGAACCACGATCTCGACTTCATCGTGTACCAGTGCGCTGTCGTCCCACTTTGGCCACTTCTCGTTGAAAATGGAGTACGGACCTCCAAGCTTCTCCCAGAGCTCTTCCGCAAGATGCGGCGCAAAAGGAGCCGCCAGCTTCAGCATATCCTTGATGGTATCTATGAACAGAGCATTGTTCTTACGGCAGTTGTCATACTTATAGAGCGCATTGACCAGCTCCATTATCCTTGCAATGGACGTATTGAACTGGAACCTTTCGGCATCCTCCGTAACACCCTTTATAGCGGTATTCCTGACAAAGTTCAGCTCTTTTTCCTCACTGCCCATACTGCCTTCACCGGACCTATCAAGTCCTGAGGCGATCTCAACGAGCCGCTCCATCCTTCCAACGAATCTCGAGATCGCTTTGATCCCGTCATCGCTCCACGGGCCTCCATCGGTGTATGCAAAACCGAACGCCAGATACATTCTGAATACATCGGAACCATTCTCCATAATATATTCATCGGGCGATACCGTATTTCCGCGGGACTTGCTCATCCTGTAACCGTCCGGGCCAAGGATGGTCCCCTGATGGACCAGCGACAGGAACGGTTCGTCAAAATGCAGGTAACCCATGTCACGAAGAGCCTTGGTGAAGAATCTCGCATAAAGCAGATGCATTGCAGCATGCTCCGCTCCGCCTACATACTTGTCCACTGGCAGCATCTTGTCGATCCACTCGGTATCAAAGGCATTTTCAGCATTTTTGTTGTCCGGATACCGCAGATAGTACCATGACGAACAGACAAACGTGTCCAGCGTGTCAGGGTCTCTTTTTGCAGGCTTGCCGCATTTCGGGCACGGCGCATTGATGAATTCCTCACATTTTGCTAGCGGTGACTCTCCGTCCGGTGTAAATTCCACATTGTACGGCAGTTCGACCGGAAGATCCTTTTCGGGCACCGGCACGGCGCCACAGTCACTGCAGTGGATCACAGGGATCGGAGCACCCCAGTAACGCTGTCTGGATACCAGCCAGTCCCTGAGCCTGTAGTTCACCTTCATTTCGCCTTTTCCCTGCTCCTTCAGTTTCAGGACTATCCCTGTCCTTGCTTCGGCAGAGCCCTTTCCTGTGAACTCGGCGCTGTCAGTCAGTATTCCGTCTTCAACGAAGGGCAGCGTATCGTCTGCACCCTCTTCGCCCTTGATAACGCGCTTTATCGGCAAGTTATATTTTGTTGCAAACTCGTAATCTCTTTCATCGTGAGCAGGCACTGCCATAACGCATCCAGTGCCATAGCCGGCCAGCACATAATCGGCTATCCAGATCGGCACTTTGTCGCCGTTGACAGGGTTGATGGCATAAGCTCCTGTGAATACGCCCGTCTTTTCCCTTACGGTCGAAAGCCTCTCTATCTCGGTTTGCTTTTTGGCAGCTTCCCTGTATTTTTCAACTGCCTCTTTGTATTCAGGAGTCGTTATCTTGTCCACCAGTTCATTCTCAGGCGCCAGCACGACATAGGTCACTCCATAAAGGGTATCCGCTCTTGTAGTGAACACCTTGAATGAGAAGCTGCCGTCAGCGCCTTCAAATACCAACTCGGCTCCCTCGGACCTGCCGATCCAGTTCTGCTGTATCTTCTTTGTCTTTTCCGGCCAATCCAGCTGAGGCAGGCAATCCAGCAGTTCCTGGGCATACTCTGTTATTTTGAAGAACCATTGTGTCAGGTCCTTTTTAGTCACTTCATTCTTGCATCTTTCACAGGTGCCGTCTATTACCTGCTCATTGGCCAGCACTGTTTTACAGCTCGGGCACCAGTTGACCGGGGCCTTCTTCCTGTATGCCAGACCGCGTTCATAAAGCTTCAGGAATATCCATTGCGTCCATTTGTAGTACTCAGGATCACATGTTATAACCTCATAATTCCAGTCAAAGGTAGCTCCCATCTTTTTGAGCTGCACTTCCATGGTCTTGATGTTGCTGTATGTGGAATCCTTCGGATGGATACCTGTCTTTATCGCATAGTTTTCAGCGGGAAGGCCGAAAGCATCGAAACCCTGCGGATGGAACACGTTCCAGCCCTGCATCCTCTTCATCCTTGCCCACGAGTCGGTCAGCCCATAATTATACCAGTGTCCCAAATGAAGATTGGCAGCCGAAGGGTACGAAAACATCTCTAGGCAATACAGCTTTTTGTCGACCTTGTCAGGATCGAACCTGTACAGGCCTGTTTCCTCCCACCTTTTCTGCCATTTCTCATCCGTCTTTGTCGAGTATGCCAATATCAACAGCCCCTTTCACATTGAGCAAATAAATTTCACCATTTTGCCGTACAGGCACTCAGGACCTTATATCGTCCGGTGTCCTGAACCTGCCGTCGGACCACAGTCTCTCCAGGCTGTAGAAGCTGCGGTCCTCCTCATGGAATATATGTATGACGACCTCTCCGAAATCCAGCAGGATCCACCTGGCGCTTTCATAACCCTCTTTGTGGATCATGTTATAGCCGGCCTCACCCATTTTGAATTCGAGTTCGTCCGCTATGGTCCTGATATGGGTCGTTGAAGTACCGCTGCAGATGATGAAATAATCCGCGAGTGTCGAAACCTCAGAAATATCTATTATTTCTATGTCTCTTGCCTTCTTGTCCTCCAATATCCCATATGCCGTATCTGCTATTTTTTTGATTTCCAAAGCGATCCTCCTTGCAACACATCTTCATAGGCGTCATCCGCCTCGTTATTTCACGATTGATTAAATATTATACCACTAATCTACTAGCTTTGTGAATAAAAATATCATGCGGTGATCATCCCTTTTTGCCTTTCCCCGGCATACCTGCATCATCCTTTTTTGCCTTTCCCGGCATACCTGCATCATCCTTTTTGCTTTTTCTGAACATTTCATATACGCTCATCGCCAGCAGGAACCAGCCAAACATCTTCCTGAGCGAACCCGCCTCCATCCGCGAAGCTATCCACGATCCGGCCAGAGCTCCGCAGAGGCCGAAGATAATAATCGGCAAAGCCAGCTTAAAGTCAATGCTTCTGTTTTTTATATGTATTATCAGTGCTACTGCCGCTGTCGGGATAAAAAACAGCAGGTTGACGCTCTGGGCAATGTGCTGCCCCGGGTTTGCTGTCAAAACAAGCGCCGGTATGAGTATGGCGCCGCGGCCGCTCCCCATGCCGCTTATGATCCCTGCGGCAAGTCCGGTCAAGAATAAAATGATCCAGTTCCAGCCTGTCAACTTATCTGCCCCTCAGAAATTTTCTATTATTCGATGTTCGCTCAATTTTTGTCTAGTTACCTAATTCGATCTTCACAATATTCCTGTCTGATTGCCTGTCTATTTGCCGGTATAATTGCCTGTCAAATTGCCTGTATGATTGCCTGAACGAATGATCTGTCCCGGATGATCTAGCTTTAAATAATCATTTTAATACCTGCAGCCGCCATGAAAACTGCAAATATCCTCCTGAGCAGTTTCTCAGGGCATTTATTCAGCAGCCTTGCGCCTATGTACCCGCCAACAAGCCCGCCGATAGTGACTTTCAGCGTGAGTCCCCAGTCTGCGTGACCCTTGAGTATATAAAATACCGAACTCACCACTGTAAGAGGCAGGATCACCGATATTGCCGTTGCATGTGCCTTGTGCTCCTCCGTTTTCAGCAGATGGATCATGGCAGGTACGGCGATCGTGCCGCCGCCCGAGCCGAACAGACCATTGGCCAGGCCTGTCACCAAACCTGTTACAGCACTCAAAAGAAAGCTGGGACGTTCCCTTTTCACATTTTCTGATCCATTTTCCCCTGAAACATCAGACTTCCGCATATTACCCACCCACATATGATTATTGGCTTTCAGCCCGTTATTTAACCATATTGTTCGTTTTCATCCCGGCATTGATGCATTTGAGTTCGAAAAACTACTGTAATATAAACAAACACAATACATATTGAGTATAATGTGATAAAATCAATCATAG
>CAZQUQ010000219.1:0-4390 GCA_964596445.1 uncultured Oscillospiraceae bacterium | reverse complement strand
GCAGCAGCACTTGCTCCTCCGGCAACACCACCAATAATCAGTACCTTCTTTGGCTCGGCTATCCCTCCTTCTCTTCACATTTCTGATCAAATCAAAAAGCACATTTTCTATAATAGATAGAAAAGCTGCAACATTTCTGCCCTTATTATAATACATTTCTACAGAACTGTCCCATAAATAGAAAATACAGAACTGTCCCCCAGCAAAAACCCATATCGTTATTTCTTAGATATATTTATATATAGAGATATTAGAATATAATGAAACCAGTAAATCAACGGAAGCAGAATGGGGACAGTTCTGCAAAACGCCTCATCACCCTAAACAACAAAGCGATACACAATTATTACATTTTCCGGTAACTAGTGATCATAAACAATCAGACGATATTCGGCGGCAGTACAGAATCCTACATTGCTTTGGTGTACTTGTCTGCAAATGAACTGGCACAATGGCTGTCGGGCTTTATCTTCGGGATGAAGTTCAGCCCTTTCACCATCCCTACCATTTCATTTATCAAACTCTTAGTCTGCCCTCTTGTACCGATATCTATATGAAATTCGAAAGTGAGCCCTTCCTGCTGACGCTTAGGCCCCAATGCCCGCTGTATCCCTCTGATCCTGTCATCATCGAACAAATATGCAAGCTGCAGACTTGCACAGGTCTCAAGATAAATTTTCTCTCTCAGATTGGTCACCGGCCGCTGAATATCATATTTATGGAGAAATCCTATCGCACCTTTTCCTACTCTGTGTATAAGAATACATGATACAAAAACCGTCTTGGAACCAACCTGGGAATCTGTGCCGACTGAAATGCGGTATGAACTATCGGTGTCTGCTTCAATAAACCTGATAATGTCAAGATACACCTCTTCAAATGTCATATCATCTTTTTTCAAGCTTCTGAAAAGTGTACTTTCGTTGATCGTCAGTGAGTTTCCAAGCAGCATGGATGTATCCTCCTGTTATTGAAATAGCTGTCATATGCGACCGTATACTACAATAAAAGCCCTGCGAAGGGCGTATATTCACAGGGCTTTGAGTTTCATATCATTTCCGGAGACAGTACAAAGGCCGCAACTGCAAATACTGTCGACATGGATGCAGCCAACGATATACCGATAAGCCCGCCTTGCCTTCATTCTATCGTCTCCTTTCAGAATAATAAAATAATATTAACATATGTTTATTTCAAAATCAACGTGTAAGCTCAACCTATCAGAGGCAAATCTCTGCAGTATCGTCACAGCTTATGCAGAATCATTGCAGCCGCTTTTTCATATCATCTGCAGAATTCATTGAATAACCGCAGCCCTTCATATCTCCATTCATATCTGTTACAAGCTTTTTACGTACTCGATTATTGCCTTACCGGCGACAGCACCCTGCCCTACAGCCACAGATATTTGCTTGAAGCTGCTTGCACAATCCCCCGCTGCAAATACTCCCTCTACGTTAGTATGCTGATTGATGTCCGTAACCACAATACTGCCGTCGGCCAATATGCCCAATTTTCTCGCAAAATCTATGCTTGACGCGCTTTCAGCAGCTACAAACACACCGTCGATATTTTCACTGGTGCCATCTGCAAAATGTATACGCTCCAGAAATTCCGAACCGTCAAGTTTTGATATTTTTCTTGTCTCCACCTTGAATTTATCCAAATCATGCAGGTATTTATCGCTTATTTCCAGAGACAGTCCATTGGTTAAAATTGTAATATCATTTGTATAATTAAGAAGCTCATTGGCTTCATGTATCGCAAAGTCGCTGTTCCCAAGCACGCCAACTTTCAGGTTATTGTAAAAAAATCCATCGCAGGTGGTGCAATAACTTACTCCCTTGCCTTCGAACTTCACCAGATTCTCGATCCTGATAATCTTATGCGGCTGTCCGGTGGCCAATAGCACAGCTTTGCACATATATGAACCGTTACATGCCATAACACTGAAGTAGTCATTCTTTTCTATTGAAATAACTTCATCCAATACCACTTCCGCACCCAGTCGCTTCACTTGGGTCTCTCCATCGTTCAGAAGCTGCTTGCCGTCAATTGTTTGCGCAAATCCAAAATAATTATCAATTTTCTCTGCCTTTAGCAATCTGCTGTCATTTTTTCCAATAATCAGCGTTTTAAGATTTGCCCGCACAGTGTAGAGCGCAGCTGACAAACCGGCCGGTCCCTTACCTATAATTATTGCATCATACATCGCAGTTCCTTCTCCTCTTCTCTGCCATATTGCCTGAAATATAGCAGTAATAAGACTCAGCATTCTCTTATCTCGTTCATTCAGAAGAGATATCATATGCCCGACTCTATTAATATCGGCCAATGCCGGCGGCACCAGGTCCACGTCTGCTGTCTGCTTTGGATAAAAATATCCGGACCAGCAGCACTTACTTTATTATATGATAAAAATCCTCAAACTTCATCATTTGCAGCATACTATATATCAAGAAGTATGCTATTCCCTGAGAAAATCCACAGTACATGCCCTTCTGCCAAAGCTTATTTAGATAAATACCATTCTTCTCCCTGAAAATAACATCGGAAATTATTTCATCAAACAGTAACAGCCTGAGTTCTCACATCATATTATGTCAATGAGAACACTGTATTATCTTCAGGAGGAGGGATCATATGTCAAACAGCGAATTCGGAGGCAGTCGCAGCGATTGTACTATACTCTTTTTCATTCTGATCTTTCTGCTGCTGTTTTACGATAACAGTGCGGTCGGCATACTAAAGCATGGAAAGCGCGGTGTTAATACATGCGGCAAAGATGATTCGCTGCTGTTCTTTATTCTGGTATTTCTTAAGCTTTTTTATCACTAGTAATGAACGGGGCATTTACCGTGCCCCTTTACGCTGCATATCCACATATCATACATTTGATCGTATTGTAAAAAATCAATATCATCACTATGCAAAGTAAGCCGAGTAACAAATATCGAATACCATTCATAGAATATATTGTTATTCAAAATGGCGGAGGACTTCCATGGCTGTTTTTGATAATTTATCCGGAAAATTACGAACCGTGTTCGACGAAGGACTTGATGAAGTCTTAATTTTTGCAATTATTTTCATTCTGATCCTGCTTTCAGAGAAAAATAAAAATAATAAGTGAATTCTGCCTCTTGTGAAAATAGGAGTGTTCTTGCTGGTATTTGTCGGAACATGCAGAACTGATGAGCCTGCTGCATAGGCAGCATTACGCCGGCATATTATTGCATAGGGGAAATACATAGTCCAACGACCTATCGAGTATTTATTGGAGGTATTAAATGTATGTCAAATGGATTTAGTAAAAAATTGGCCGAACTTCTTGGCAAAGTGGATGATAAGGTGCTGCAGGCAAAAATAAATGCAGCTGTCGATATGCTGAAAAACGGCGATCATGAAGAACTGTCCCGGAAACTAAGCAAGGTCGATAAAAATGAAATACTAGCTAAACTAAACGAGATAGATGATGACAGGATCAATGAGCTGAATCTTAATAAGTCTGAACTGAGGCAAAAAATGAGCAGCATCGATCTTGATGCCGTGCAAAAAATGCTGGGCGAAAATGGCCCTGAGATCATCAGAAAAATTAAAGACATTATTAAATAATTGGTGAATATATTATTAGTGCCTGGGGTTGGAGGTAAGACCTATGAGTGACGATCTTGGCAAAAAAGTGCAGCAGATAGCGCAATTACTGGGGCAGAACGATGTGCCGGACAATGTCAAAGAGCTTGTCTCCTTGATAGCAGCGTCGCTGGACAACAAAGGCAGCAAGGGGGAAAACAAGGGGGACAGTTCTTTAAAAGATGATACCGAAACAGTGAGGGACAGTTCTGCATCAGGAGAAGCAGTTCCGTCAGCCGAGAGCTCAGAGAGGCAGCATAATACGGCTCCGATCGCAGCAGAGCATGCTGATGAGACAAGCGGACCTGCTCTGAACAAGGATATACTGGCTACGGCAAAAAGAGCGCTCAGCCGCTTCAACGAATCAAGCGATCCGCGTATAAACCTGCTCAACGCAATTAAGCCGTGTATGAATAACAGCAGGCAAAAGAAGAGCGGCACCTGCCTCCAACTTCTTCAAATAGCGGGCCTGAGCAGATTACTGAATGAGCAGGAAAAATAGGCGAGGTGAACCAGATGCCCTATAAAAGGCCTGTAAAAAGCTTTAAAAGGTACATACCTCAATTCTATAGTCCAAACCCATCATATCCAACAAGCTCTGCCGGATCATTCTCTCACAATGATGCGGATTTTTTCGGAATACCGCTGCCTAATGAAAAAGAAATACAAACAGACGAGGAATGCGAAAAGAAAAGAGGCTTTACAATCCCAAAAATCATAACGTATATCCAAAAACATATAACAATCGAGGAATTAA
>CAZQUQ010000218.1:0-4390 GCA_964596445.1 uncultured Oscillospiraceae bacterium | reverse complement strand
GTTTGGCTCTTTGTTTACGTTATCACTGACTTAAAGTTCGCAAGTTTCTGTGACTGATCAATATTTGATAGTCACAAGACAACTCTAGAAATTTTCGAGTTCCTTTACACCGCCACGATCTGACGATCATGGCTCCATGACCGGTTGCCCGATCACGGTGTATTGTCTCTCACTGTTTACTTTTCAAGGTCCATATCACCGCCGGATGATCCTGTCATCCGTCGGCCGCCGATGTCATCGTAAATCGATGACCGGCCGTTCCCCTCCGCCATGCCCCAAAGGGCTTAGTTTCGGGTGCCGTCCTCATCGGAGCGGCTTTTATATACTACCACGCTGTTCTGCTTTTGTCAACTACCTTTTTCATAACTCTTTTTTCCATTTCGCTATTCAAAACGCAGTGTTCAGACTGTCATTCATCGCATTCGATTTATCGGCCCGCAAGCGACAGCTTTTGTATTATAGCACCGTCCATTGACATATGTCAAGAAGCTATTATATGGAAAACACAACCCGTGCATGCCTGCTGCACATACATGTGTGAGCAAATAAGCATCTTGAAAATATTCATGTTGCATTCTGCGAAACTGCTGATATACTATTCATTTAAGGATAGCATTTTTTAGCAAAAAACGAAAGAACGAAGGAATATTATGATACATGACATTATTATAACAGTCGCCATGTGCCTGCTGCTGATTATAGCAGCTCATTTTATTATCCCGCAAAGCAGGTATAAGAAGTTGTATATTGTGCTTTTACTCACAGGCGTTATATTAAGGTCGGCAGTTATTATGTATCTCTACAGCGGGGGCGTTGATACCTTCGGGACGGATGGTCTTCTTTATCATAAGGTAGGGATATGGATAAGCAGACAGTTGGATAACGGTACGCCGCTTCATGCTGTTAAATATCTATACACATGGTATACTGTCCTGGTAGGATTGGTCTACCACGTTTTAGGGATTAACAGATACATCGTTTCCTTAATTAATATAGCACTTGCCTTTTTTTCTGCATTACTTCTCTTTAAGATCGCTTTGAATCTGCGATACAAGTTTGCCGGCGCATCATTTATCAGTTTATCGTTTTTATTCTTCCCGAACCTTATACTATGGACATCCGATTCACGCAAGGAAGCTCTGACGATATTCATATGTATTTTATGCTGTTATTGCCTGCAGTGTTTCTTGACTTATACAGGAGCATTCACCGCCGAAGCTGGGACTGGAGCTGAGTCTGGGGCGGCATCATCAGCAGCATTGACAAAGCCCGCGAAAAAAGCCGAAAGGGCAAAAGTAATGGCAATAATGGTTTTTGTGTGCATTCTCATATGGCTGTGCACTCTGGTCCGCATATATATGTTTGTTCCGATGGCGGCAGGCATAATACTGTGCCTCCTATTTTCTTATATCAGGTACAGAAAGCCTATTCACATACATTTTGGCGTGGCAGTGATCATTAGCTCAATATTAATTTTCTTCTTTACAGCTCTCCCGCTGCTTGAAAACTATCATGCCATGACGTTTCCTGATGAGATAGGCGATCTGGGTATAGATATAGCCAATAAGGCCAAGCGGATCGGCTTGGTAGCATCGAACAGGAATATACTGTTGGCGGCAGTCAACTACTTGCTGATGCCTTACCCGGGCAACACAGGTATTTCGGAGATCAGCGGCAATATTGCCTTAAATGTGCTTGTCAGCATCGACATGCTTTACTGGTATGCGTGCATGTTTGCGATGATACCTGGCATAATAAAAGCAATAAGACACAAAGAAGGTTTTATGCTTGGATTGCTTGCCTTCCTTGTGTCTTATATAGTCATTAATGCTCTGGTAGTTGAAAATGTGCCTGATACTATATATCGTTACCGCTCAGTAATAACAGGCCTTGCGTTGTTGTTCATGGACCGGGACGCCATTGCACACACCAATCAGCGCATCGTCCAAATCCTCGGTCTGCACCATCAAACCACAAAAGCAGAGCTTACGCCTGGTAACGCTGATAAACGCTAGAAATGGGGCGTAAGTATAAATGCATGAAAAAGCTTGATTTAAGCAGCTATCAGCAGTTTCTTATAGAATAACTGTCCTTTTGCGGTGCCTGTCACCAGAAAAGATAGTTAGTTGGCGCTGACTATGCTCATGGCGGCTTCAGCTGCAGTGGCGGCATCGGGCGTGTAGACATCCGCACCGATTTGCTTGCAGAATGAATCAGTCACCGGCGCACCGCCGATCATTATCTTTACCTTGTCTCTGATCCCTGCTTTGGATATTTCATCGACCACTGTTTTAATCTCAGGCATGGTAGTGGTCAGCAATGCAGAGCATGCAACTATGTCGGCGCCGGTTTCGATAGCTTTCTCGACGAATTTGTCGGCTGTGACATCCACACCCAGATCTATGACTTCAAGGCCTTTGCCTTCCATCATCATTCTTACAAGGTTTTTGCCGATATCGTGCAGGTCGCCCTTGACGGTTCCAAGCACGACTTTGCCTTTGGCCTTGACACCGCTGGAAGCCAGCAGCGGCTGAAGCACTTCAGTGCCAGCCTTCATCGCTCTTGCGGCAATCAGCACCTGCGGCACATATACTTCATCATTCTTGAATTTCTCGCCTATTACAGACATTCCGTCAAGCAAGCCCTGTTCCAGTATCGTTTTTGCATCGATGCCTTCACCAACGGCCTTCTCCACCAGCTCCTTGACTGCCTTTGCCCTACCCTGCTGCAAATTTTGTGAGATTTCAGCCAATATACTCATTATTATGCACCTCTCCCGGGATGACCCGATTATTGTTCTATTTTAAGTCTTTAACCTGACCTTTTCTTTCCCTGTACTTACCGGGACTTATGCCAACGTGATTTCTAAACACCCTCGTGTAGTAGCTCTGGTCTTCATAACCCACAAGATTGGCCACATCCGCCAGCGGGATGTCATGATCGGCCAGCAGCTTTTTGCTCATTTCTATCCTGATCCTGTTCAGATACGCATTGAAGTTGCACTTCATCTCATCCTTGAACACCGCACAGAAATATGATGTGCTGAGCTGTACATGGCTTGCCACATCTTCGAGCATTATCTTCTTCATGTAATTTCGCTTTATGTAATCTATTGCCTTATATATCACGTCGATGTGCTTGACATCCCTCAGGTCGAACACGCAATCAGTAAAACGCGTCATGATATCCGAAAGCCAGTATGTAAGCTCATCTATCGTTGTAAACTCATTTATCTGTGACAAGTATTTATAGTTAAGGCCGAATATCAGCTCAACGTCGGCTCCCCCTTCAAGCGCGGCCCTGGACAGCAGCACTATCAGTTCGAGTATCCGTGCCTTGATCACTTCAAAGTTTCCTCCGGAAGTAAAGAACACATGGCCCAGTATTTCATTGAGCACCTTCTGGGACCCGGCCTTATCGCCCAGCGGGATCAGCGACAGCAGTTCCTTCTCCTTCTCCATCGGATATGTCCTGACGCTGGCATTATCTTCTCCGATGGATTTTATGTAATGCACGTATCCGGAGATCTTCGCCTGCTGCTCCACAGATTCGATCCTTGACCTTGACGTATCGCTTGAGCCCGTTATATACAGCGATGTCATATACAGAAGCTCCGACAGGTCTTTTACCTTCTCAGGGCTGATGATCGGCAGCACCCGGACTTCCGATTCTATAAAACCGGCATCGTTCTTATCAAAAGCGCCGTTGGCAATTATCTCCTCGATCAGCAGTTCATCCGGCTCCATCATCAGAACAGGCCCTGCCAGTACGGCTCCCCGGACGATGCCTCCGCAGATCAGCGGCGATACCCAATGCACAAGCCCTATCGGGCAGAAAAAAATGTACCTTCCTCCAAACCTCTCAGCCTGGTAGCTTCCGTACAAATGTGCATTGGAACATTTTTTCCCGTCTTTCCGAACTCTGCTGCACAGCCCGCATCGCTCACCCGGAAACGATTCGGCTATCGTATTGCCAAGATTGTCCATCACGATACATCCGGTACCGACCGAGCGGCTGTATGTCTGTGCGGCAAACTTTGCTCTGCCCTCGTCAAGCTCGAAATCGTCCATCGACCGAATAACTGCCATACAAACTCTCTTTCTGCCGCATACGTGTCCAATATCCGATCACACTGCTGTCTAAATCATACTACTTAATGCTTCTGCGGTATTGAACAATATTTTAATTTTTTGTATTTTTTCACGATTCACAAGTAGCATTTTATCACAAATAGTAAAATAGTACAAATCTTAAAAATCTATTTATATAATTCATTCAAGCAATGATGTAAAATCGGAAAATATGGAATCTTGCTTTCCACGCTTGTAATAATTAAGAAGATATTCGAAAAGTAGCTGGTAATTTTGTCGAGAGGCAAATTTGAACCATA
>CAZQUQ010000217.1:0-4443 GCA_964596445.1 uncultured Oscillospiraceae bacterium | reverse complement strand
TTTGTAGCTGGAAAAATGTTTGTTAAACCTTACAAAAACTATTATACGAGGTGTAATGAAATGAACGAAAAAAGAATGGATTGGCATCTGATTGTGGGACTCATAACAAACTCAGTAGTAATACTGATCAGGAATACTATAGGCCTGATTGAGTTTATTAGCGGACTGGGATCTGGGTTTGCGATAACCATGATGATATATGGGACCATCGTTATGGCAGGCAGGAACGTATCTGGTATAAAGAAATTCAAAAGAGGACTGATCGGCGGAAACAAAGGTGCTGAATGATGCTGTCCTGTATCGATGATGCGGTGAGAATTGATTAGCTGCAAAAACCAGGCAGCCTCGGGGTAAATCACTGATGAACGACTTGATGAAATCCAAAACAACGATTTTGTTCGATCTGGACGGAACACTGACTGATCCGGCTGTCGGAATAACCAGATCAGTGAATTATGCGCTGGAGTCCTTTGGAATATACACGGAAGACATCCGCGGTCTTTGCAGGTTCATCGGTCCGCCGCTCAAGGAGTCGTTCATGAAATATTATAGGTTTGACGAAACCCAGGCTATGCAGGCGGTCGAAAAATATAGGGAATATTTCAGGGAAAAAGGATTATATGAAAATGAGCTGATCGAAGGGATCGATACGCTGCTCCAAAAGCTGTCGGAGGACGGCAGGAGGCTGATCGTGGCAACATCGAAGCCGAAGGTCTTTGCAGATATCATACTTGAACACTTCGGAATCATGAAATACTTCAGTCTGGTATGCGGCAGCGAACTGGACGGCACAAGGGTCAAAAAAGATGAAGTGATCAGGTATGCTCTTGATATGGCAGGTGTTCGTGAAACCGAATCTGCAGTGATGATAGGCGACCGGGAGCATGATGCTGCAGGTGCGCTGAAAGCAGGTATCGATTGCATCGGCGTCCTGTATGGTTATGGCAGTCGTGAAGAACTGCAGGCTGCAGGTGCGGCGCTGATCGTTGAGACGGTGGAAGAGCTGCAGCATGTACTGCTGGGACAGGTATACGGTGGTGGATAAATGAGCCTCGAAGTTTTATAAGCGGTAGTTAAGAATTATGAGAAAAAGTATTGACATATTGGGGAATATATGTAAAAATACTTCAAACAGAATAGACAGCAATCCTTGAAAAGGTTGGCAATAGGAGAAGTGTGAGTTTGCTTAGGAACAGGATGCCTCAAAGACCTGATCCAAGCAGCAAAGGGGCATAGAGCATAACAGTCCGCAGCAGCGGGCGGATGCAGCCCTACACGTGGACGGAACCCCACGGAGTCACATGGATGAATGAACATAGAAGCAGTTGATGTGTGTTGATTCATTTATGTGGTCTGTGGGGTTTTTGCATATCTCTGTGCATCATGTAAAACTCAATGCCATTGCTGGTGCTATTACTGATTTCGGACAGCTGTGAAAACGAAAAAGGAGTGATGTGTATGAGCAGTATAAGTGATTACTACAATGTGCTGTATGATGAATGGGGCAGACTGGAAAGACACAGACTGGAGTTTGAGATCACTAAGAGAGCCCTTGATGAGTATATCCCCGCAGGGTCAGAGATCCTGGATGTCGGAGGCGGACCGGGAAGGTACAGCATTTATCTTGCGCAGAAGGGGAACAGTGTAACACTTTTCGACCTGTCCGAAAAACTTGTGGAGCAAGCCGGTTTAAATGCTGAAAAGTATGGTGTCGAGCTGAAGCAAAGGATAGTGGGAAATGCTCTGGAACTGGATAAGTATCTCCCTGATAAATCCTATGATGTCGTTCTGTGCATGGGTCCTCTGTATCATCTTCTGGAGGAGGAAGAGAGAAAAAGAGCTGTTAGCCAGTGCCTTGCAAGACTCAAACCCGGAGGTCTGTTTATGGCATCATTCATATCAGTATTTGCACCTATCCATGATATACTTGGTAATGAACCAGAGGCAATAAGCGAATACAAGGACTGGTTTCTGAAGAACATGGCCGATGGTCGGAATAGTGACATCAATGGGTTCACACAAGCCTACTTTATTGATCCGGAAAGCATAGTACCGTTTTTCACCGGATTCGAACTCAAAACCATCCGGCTTATAGCAGCAGAAGGCTTGGGAGTACCATATGAGCGGCAGCTGATGCAGCTGCCGGAGGACAAGTTCCAGGAATGGGTGGATCTGTTTTATACAATAGCTGATCATAAGGCAGCCCTTGGCACGTGCAGCCATTTTCTTTACATCGGGAAAAAATGACGAGTTATGTGTATTTGAAATATAGGAAAAGGGGGAATATGTGTGAAAATTTATCAAGTCGATTCATTTGCCGACAGGATCTTCAGCGGCAATCCTGCCGGGGTATGTATACTTGACGGACCGATTGATGAGCGTTTGATGCAGAATATTGCCATGGAAATGAACGTATCTGAGACAGCATTTTTATATAAGGCAAATGATGGTTATGATCTCAGGTGGTTTACGCCGGAAGAAGAGGTGGATCTCTGTGGGCATGCGACGCTTGCCAGCGCTCATATTTTATGGGAGACAGGTATATTGGATGAAGGCTGCGAAGCTGTGTTCCATTCAAAAAGCGGCAGGCTGACAGCCCGCAAGGACGGCGATATGGTCATGCTTAACTTTCCTGAAGAGCCGGAATCATATACAGAAGTGTCGGATGAACTGAAAAATGCACTTGGGGTTCCGTTCGTGTATACCGGGCGCAATCGAATGGACTATATCGTAGAGGTTGAAAATGAGTATACCGTCAGGAACCTCAAGCCTGATTTCCAGGCTCTGAAGAAGGTCTGCACCAGAGGCGTCATAGTGACCAGCCGTTCTGATGATCCACGATTTGATTTTGTTTCACGGTTTTTTGTGCCTGGTATTGGAATCGATGAGGATCCGGTAACGGGATCGGCGCATTGTTGCCTTGGACCCTATTGGGGAGAGCGGCTTGGGAAAACTGTGATGAATGCTTATCAGGCATCTAAAAGAGGAGGCGTTCTGAAAGTAGGGCTCGAAGGCGGCAGGGTGCTTATAAGCGGCAAGGCTGTAACGGTTTTTTGTGCCGAACTGAACATATGATATGGAAATATTGAAAGGCAAGGTGAGGTTGTGATGCAGGTCGAATTGCGTGAGTGCTCGCTGCACGACGGGTACGATATACTGGAAATGCTGCGGGAGATCGGTCCGGGAGAAAATGGATTCCAAAACAATGCGCATGATATAAAGGAAGAGGACTTTAAAGCTTTATTGTGCAGATGGAGGGATGTGTCCCGCGGAATTGGCCTTGAGCCGGGCTATGTGCCCCAAACGGTTTACTGGCTGTACATCGATGAGCATCCTGTCGGGATGGGGAAGCTGAGACTGTATCTCACTGACAGCCTCAGAAGCAGCGGAGGCCATATAGGCTATTGTATACGCCCGTCTGAGAGAAGAAAAGGCTATGGGACGATCCTGCTTGCAGAAATACTTAAGAAGGCTGCAGCGATAAACATTCCCAGAGCGCTTGTTACATGCAACGAAGATAATATAGCTTCCAGAGGAGTCATCGAGAATAACGGCGGCGTACTGGAGAACATCATAGACGGGAAATGCATGTACTGGATCCGGCTGGACAATGAAACAGGCATGCGGGAGATACATCCCGATGATTATGACGAAATGATGCAGCTGTGGAAGAATACTCCCGGTATGGGCATCAGCGACGCAGACTCCCGGGACAATATCTTAAGATTCCTGCTGAGGAATTCCGGACTTAACTTCTGCTGGAAGGAAGGGGACAGGATCGTCGGGACTTCTTTGTGCGGACATGACGGCAGAAGAGGTTATATCTATCATACGGCGGTATTGCCTGAATACAGAGGCAGGGGCTTAGGGCGCAGACTGGTTGAAAAGAATCTTGAACAACTCAAGGCGGCCGGCATCAGGAAATGCCGTCTGTTTGTATTTGTCAGCAACGAACTGGGCAATGCTTTCTGGAGCTCAACAGGATGGACAAAGCGCGGTGATATATGTATTTATTCACACGATGTATAGACTTCACTGAAAGCACATGATGCCAAATTCCGACGTACAGTGTATAGCTGTATGTCGCAGCCGAAATTATATCAGCAAATTTTCATAAGCGGGAGCACAATCGGTGCATCCGCTCGTCTAATATGTGTAGTTGGTATATAAAATAAAAATATATTGACTATATATCCCCTATATAATAATATAACACTTGTTATATAACAGGTGTTATATTTTTGCCTTTTTATACATAAGTATTTTGTGACATGCACACAGGCCTATTCAAAATCATGTACGGAGGAAGAAAGCATGCCGCCCAAAACAGTATTCACAAAAGAACAGATCATAAACACAGCTTTTGGCATATTCAGGGATGAGGGGATCGAAAGTTTGTCCGTTCGCAAACTTGCGGACCGGATGACCAGCTCGACGCATCCC
>CAZQUQ010000216.1:0-4537 GCA_964596445.1 uncultured Oscillospiraceae bacterium | reverse complement strand
GGAGGCTATCTATGGCTTCAAAAAAGAATGTCTCTATCGCTGTAATCAAAAGGCTTCCCAGATATTACAGATATTTATCGGACCTGCTTAAAATGGATATAACAAGGATTTCATCCAAGGAACTCAGCAGCAGGATGGGAATAACCGCATCGCAGATAAGACAGGATTTGAACTGCTTTGGAGGCTTCGGACAGCAAGGGTATGGCTATAATGTCGAATTGCTTTATAATGAGATCGCGAATATACTGGGCGTCAGCAAAAAATTTACGACGATAATAATAGGTGCGGGCAATATGGGGCAGGCGCTGGCCCATTATGGCAATTTTGAAAAAAGAGGATTCAAAACGATAGGACTTTTTGATGTCGATCCAAAGCTGATCGGTAAAAAGATAAACGACCTCGAGATAATGGATATGAAAGATCTCGATGATTTTGTAAGCAAAAATCATGTGGATATCGCAATGCTTGCCGTACCATACGAGCATACGCGTGAAACAGCAGAACGAGTTGCAAGACTTGGCATCAAGGGACTGTGGAACTTCTCGCCGATGGATCTGAAGCTCCCGTATGATATAGTGATAGAGAACGTACACCTCAGTGACAGCCTGATGGTTCTCGGCTACAAGATAAAGGAAAAGTTCGGGGATGACTGATAAAGGTACGGTGACACTCTTCTGCAGGGAGTATTCCCATATGGCTGAGGAATATCACTCATATCTGAAAGGTTTTGAGCATTTATGCCGTGGATATCAATTTAACTTTAAAGCGCTCGTATACGTTTATACGAGCGCTTATGTTTACAGCTTGTTTAGTGTCTCGAAAAATTCCGGATACACAATATCTACTGCCTGTGTCTTTCTAATTGTAGTTTCGCCTTCCGCAGCGAGTCCGGCCACGGAAAGTGCCATGGCATGAGTATGGTTGTTGCCGCTGTCCACTACGGTGCCTCTCAGAGAGCTTCTGCCTTCTATGATAAGACCATCTTCGGTTTCCGTGATCTTGGCACCCATTTTTGACAACTCCAGCGAAATTGCTTTGAGTTTGCCTGATTCCTTGACCTTGAAGCCCGAAAGGCCGCTGATATTCGTTGTGCCTTCCGCCAGTGCCGCTGCTGCTATGATCACCGGCAGTTCATCTATGAGACCGGGTACGATGTTTTTCCCGATATCGGTTCCCTTCAGGCCGGATGCCTGGACATGTATATCTGCCACATTCTCTCCGCTTACGGTCCTTTCATTCAGCAGCTCGATATTACCTCCCATTGCTCTGAACACATCCAGTACTCCCGTCCTCGTCGGATTGACTCCCACATTTTTTACAACGATGTCGGATTCGGGAACCAGCAGCGCTGCGGTTATAAAGTATGCAGCTATCGATATATCTCCAGGTATCGATACCTTTTGAGCATATAGATTTTCCACGGGGTGTGATTTTACCGTAAGTCCGTCTGCCTTTATATCGGCGCCGAAGTAGTTGAGCATGAGCTCTGTGTGGTTTCTTGAGCTGACCGGCTCGCTGACTGTTGTCTCACCGTCGGAGTAAAGGCCTGCGATTAGCAGCGGGGACTTTATGTGTGTTTCATGTACCTGCAGTTCAAAGCTGGTACCCTTGAGTCTTGCAGGAGATATCGTAAGCGGGCACAGACCCGCGTCATCCCTTCCGCTGATGACAGCTCCCATTTGCCTGAGATACTCTACCACTTTGCCCACAGGCTTTTTCATTGAGGATTCGCTGCGGATAACAACTGAAGTAAACGGTTGACCGCTGAGTACGCCCAGAAGCAGTCTTATTGCCGTACCGGAACGCCCTGCATTGAGTACGGAGGCAGGAGCCTTCAAGCCATACAGACCCTTACCCTGGATCCTTACCCTGCTGTCCTGCAGTATCTCGATACCGACCTGCATTCTTCTGAAGCAATCGATGGTACTGATACAGTCTTCGCCGAGAAGAAAGTTATCGATCTCTGTCGTACCGCTGGCAAGGGCACCGATAACGACGGCCCTGTGAGATATTGACTTGTCACCCGGAACGGTGATCTCTCCCCTAAGCCTTTTCCTGTTCTCAATTAGCACGTTATTCCCCCCAAATGAATAATTTGATCACTTATTTTTATATACTTTATATCCTGAATCACTGAGCAAGTCAAAAGCCAAATTTACACTATCCAAGTCGGGCAGTGTGATTATCAGGCATCCTTGCTCGAATTCTCTGCTGTTTGCAACATTTATGTTCTTAATATTTATATTGCTGTTGCCAAGTATTGTTGCTATCTCTGCTATAACTCCTGGTTTGTCCTGTACATCGACGACGATTTTATGGATACGGGGCAGAAGTCCGTGCCCGTCATCCGATATCGAATCCCTGAACTGTCTGGCCTCGTCGAAGTAATCATAAATATCTTCGGAATCGCCTTTTTCAAGGCTGCTGATAAAATCATCCAGCTTTATGCCAAATTGCTTCATCAGTCCGAGTACCTGAGTCCTGTTGCTCATTACTATGCTTTTCCACATCGCCGGGTTGGATGACGCTATCCTTGTTATGTCTCTGAATCCGCCGGCTGCCAGCATCTGCAGCCTGCCGGTACCATTGTCGATATCTTTCACAAGGTTCACCAGCGCCGCAGCAACAATATGCGGGATGTGGCTGATGCCGCCTGCAGCCCTGTCATGCTCGTCGGCGGACATGATCACCGGTATAGCACCGATGCCCTCCACCACCTCAGCCAATGCTGTTACCGACTCCGTTGATGTTCCCGGGCCAGGGGTCAAAATATAATAGGCATTTTCAAACAGGTGCGGGAAGCTGTTTGTATAGCCCGACCTTTCAGTGCCGGCCATCGGATGCCCTCCTATAAAGCATGGAGGATTCGGCATTTTTTCTACGAAACGGGTTATTTCGCCCTTAATGCTGCCTGTATCGGTAATAATACAATTGCCGCCGACATTGGGGGCCAATTCATTTATATATTTGACGATGTGGTTTACCGGTGTACAGATAAAAATTATTTCGGAGGAGTAAACACTGTGATCCAGTGAAGTGTATCCGGAACGGATAACTCCCTGCTCCAGTGCGAGTTCCAGTGTACGGCAGTTGCTGTCGACACCGATGATATCGCCAATTCCCAGCTTGTCGTGCAAGGCTCTTGCGAGAGAGCCTCCGATCAATCCAAGCCCTATTATTGTTACTCTTTTAAGCCCCATATCTGAACTCTCTGCCTACTATTTCGGCAATCTTCTCTATATCTTTACACAAACTGTCAAAAGCTTCCGGATCGAGCTGCTGTGCTGCATCAGACAGGGCGCATCTGGGACTTGGATGGACTTCTATGATCAGCCCGTCGGCCCCGGCTGCGACGGCAGCTCTTGACAGAGGCTGTATATATTGTGCCTTGCCTGCTGCATGGCTGGGATCCACGATGACAGGCAGGTGGCTCTTGCTTTTTATCACAGGGACGGCGCTGATATCCAGAGTGTTCCTTGTTGCCGTTTCAAATGTCCTGATGCCGCGTTCGCACAGTATTACGCTGTAGTTGCCCTCGCTCATTATATACTCGGCTGCGTTGAGCCATTCGTCTATCGTCGTCGATGATCCTCTTTTGAATAATACAGGCTTGCGTGAACGCCCGACCTCTCTTAAGAGGTGGAAGTTCTGGGAGTTGCGTGCGCCTATCTGGAACATATCGACGTATTTTGCGGCGACCTCCACCGAATGTTCGCTTATTACCTCTGTAACAGTCAGCAGACCGGTGGCTTCACTTGCCTCCCTGAGCATCTTCAGGCCTTCTTCCTCAAGTCCCTGGAATGAGTAGGGCGAGGTCCTTGGCTTGAACGCTCCTCCCCTGAGGATTTTTGCTCCTGCTTTTTTGACTGCGGCAGCAGCCTCCATTATCTGATCATGGTTTTCAACAGCGCAGGGGCCTGCTATCATTACGATCTCTCTGCCGCCGATCTTTACGCCGCCGACATCGATCACGCTGGGCTCCGGCCTGAATGTTCTGCCGGCCAGCTTGTAGCTTTCCATTATAGGCACCAGCTTGTCGACACCCTGCATAAGCTCGAGAGGGATGTCCCTGAGCAGTCTTTTGTCGCCTATGACTCCGATTATGGTCGTTTCCGAACCTTTCGAAATATGGACGCCAAGCCCCACACCTTCCAAAACTCTGGAGACCTCCGCTACTTCGGCCTCCGATGAGCCCGGTTTCATTACAATAATCATATCCATCTTCCTTTCTGCCGTTTTTCGGTTCCTACCATGCTATACTTACCATTCTTCCGTTTTACAAACATTATGACCCCAATGACTGCATACGTCTGGTATTGTAATATTATCAAGGCAGACAATGGGGACGATATTTTGATTTAAATTTACATTGATATTATATAAATGTCAAGGAATTTGACTGTGCCCGGCGGTCCTCGGCCGGGCCGCATGACCGATGACCGCATGAGGGCCTGCTGCAGCTCATGCAGGTGTGATCAATTGATATGTCCCATGCCGGGGCGGCATCTTAAGAAAAACCTTGAACTGGTCTTTATGT
>CAZQUQ010000215.1:0-4547 GCA_964596445.1 uncultured Oscillospiraceae bacterium | reverse complement strand
GCGGCAGCTTTGGGGATCACATCGGGTACAGGCGGCGGGAAATTCAGCCCTGATGCTCCTTTGACCCGCGAGCAGGCTGCAACGATGCTGGCAAATGTGCTGAGGATCATCGGTGAATATCCATCTTCGCCATCTGCCGTGAACTGGGCAGACGACAAGAGCATATCCTCATGGGCGCAGACAGCGGCAGATGTGATGTACGAGTGCAAGATCATGGGCGGAACCAGTTCGACCGCTCTGGTGTTCTCGCCTAAATCGCCCTACACTCATGAGCAGAGTCTGTTGACACTGGACAACCTGTGGAAGTATTTGAAGAATAAATAGGGAGCTACAGTAAGTGGGCGAAATGAATAAGATGATAATGGCGACATTCGGAAAGCTCATAAAATTTTGTGAAGGAATAAAGTGATATGAAAAAAAGATTGCATTCATTACAGTGATTGTACTAGTTGTTGCATATCTGGCCGGATACGGCAATGTATCTTTTGCAGTGGAGAAGAGTTATAATTTTACAAAACTCCGTACTGATTACCGCCTTGATCTCACAGCAGAAGGCACCGCCGTAGTGGATAAGGCGACTGGCGAGACAATTGTCGTCCCTTTCGGAGAAAGGATGACATTCAAAGGTGCGCTGAAGTATAGCAAGGACACCCAATATATTATCCATCGTGTACGATCTCACGCAGAGGTTTATATACCAATGGAAGAGAGTGCCGAACTCCCGGTCGACTTTCTTCGGACCGCATTTTATAATACCTGGGATGACAAAACACCTCAGGAGTCCATCCGTGACCGATTTAATACACCGATCAGATTTCCCGATAAATCTGATAAAGTGGTCACGGCTTATGTAAACATGACTGAATACTCTAATATAGGCAACGCGGACGCTGCTTTTGACCCATCATGGGATAAGGACAATGATGCCATTATAGACGCAGATGCAGAAAATTTGCCTGATTATGTAGATCCCAGGGTTTTCAATGCTCCGTGGAAAAATTACGTAGCAAAGTACTGGACAGAATCCTGGCGTATGGTACTTGCCAAAAGAATCGACTACGCGGCTGCACAGCACTTCGATGGTATCATGCTGGATGTGCCCGACGGCGTTTGGCCGTGGAAGGAAGCTTATCCAGAATTGGACTACCAGGAACTCCGTAAGCTTAACAATGAACTTTTGCAATGGATATCAAACTATGCCAAGGAACAGTACGGCACTGCCTTTTTGATTACCGGCAACTTCGGAGGGGCAGCATATTTTGCGGATTTCGGCAAAAATGTTGACGGAGCTTATGCGCAGAACTTTTTCTTCAGTTGGGACGGCTCCGGCATTATAAACGGATATGGACTTTCTCAATCAGAAGGAGAGTTTAAAAACGTACTAGTTGATTTTTATCGGAAGCAGGGTGTTCAAATGCTTGATATGGAGCATCTTGGCACGGGCGAGATAACTGAAGGGCTGGATTTCGTTGACTATGATGACAGGATAACGCAGGAAAACCTTTTGCACTTATTCCGTTGGGCTATTGATTCCGGGAGTACGCCATTTGTATCACAAGTCTTTATGAGTAGGCCATATAACGGCATCCCACGTTTTTCACGGATCATTGCCGGCATGCCCCCCTTTGCCGATACTCCGTACGATGATTGGGTACTCGGAAGTGACGAGGAAGATGTTTTCGCAACAGGTGCAGGCGATGACCTTGCCTACGGAGGACCCGGCGACGATGAGATCTACGGCGGTTCAGGAAATAACGACAGAGTTTTTTTTACCGGAAAGCGATCGGATTATGACGTAATAACGGACAAGGGAGTTACAACTGTCATATCAAAAAATGGCAATGAGGACACTGACATCCTCATCGGATTTGAAAGCCTGATATTTTCAGATACTACCGAGAAAATCCCTGCTTATGATATCAGCTTCAGCGATGTCCCTGATACAGCATGGTTTTACAGGGCAGTTAGTTATATAACTGCCAAAGGTATTTCTGCCGGACCGGCAAGCGATACTTTTCGTCCTGCCGATAAGCTGACACGCGGTGATTTCCTGGTAATGCTGATGAAGGCATATGGTATCGGACCCGACGAGAATTCTGAAGACAACTTCACAGATGCGGGAAATACATACTACACCGGTTATCTTGCGGCAGCAAAAAGAATGGGATTGACCGGCGGCGCAGGAAACAACATGTATTTACCCGAAAATCAAATCACACGGCCGGATATGTTTACTTTACTGTTCAGGGTTTTGGAAAAGATTGATAAGCTGCCGCAGGGTTCTTCAGGCGAGACTCTGGCTGATTTTTCCGACTCTGGACAGATCGCTTCATATGCGATGGAAGCAATGAATCTGCTTGTTGAAACAGGAGCCATTACAGGCAGCGGAGGCAAGCTCAACCCTACAGGCACGACCACCCGCGCAGAAATGGCACAAGTGCTGTATAACCTGCTGTTAAGGTAGTCTTGGTAAATTTCAAAAGGTAAATTCTGCTTTGCAGAAGTAAATTCCACATCAAAGATGATGTGGAATTTTATCTTTTCATTGTATCATCTATCGTGACGGTGAAAGGTATTCCAGCATCGTCACCTCTGCGGTAGCGTTTACCAATATTGCCTGTATCATCGTATGTGACCATAAAGTACTTTTTCAGCTCATTATATATTGATAAAAGCTTTTTCGGTATGCTGCTTTTTTATCAGGGGCAATACATTTACTTTTATTGGAGCAAGATTGCAAACATGTCAACATTCTGATACTGAATCTGGTATTTCTAAGCCCAAGCTATTCCAGATGTTGTAGCTTCTGCGGGCGAAAGCTCTATTCTCTTCTGTTCTTATATAGATAAACCACGGGAAGATGATCATATATGAAGTGGACTAACAGAAGGCTGGAAATACTACCGTGTTTAAGCTATTTCCCAGGCTTATTGGACAAAAAATTGAGTATGGGACGATTTTGTTAACATAAACGTATTATTCGTATAATTATTGTACTAAAAAGGCCATTATTTCCCGAAAATCCGTCCCATACTGGATTTTTTGGCCAGATTTTGTATAATATCAGTATGGAAAAATATGTAAGCCATTACTCTGCCGCAAAAATTTGGAACATACCATTTATCGATACTGTTTTAGGGTCTAGATCAGAGGTATGTAATGCAGCTGATATAACGGTCACCGAGCATTGCATGAGGTTCAGACAAAACGGAAAACTGGTCCATTCGTGCGGACTTGCCCTCCCGGATGGTGCCGTGGTTTCCCGTGATGGTATAATGGTTGCTTCTCCGGAACTGTTGTTTTTGGAACTTGCGGGCAAATTGAGCATACATCGGCTCATTTTACTGGGCCTCCAATTGTGCTCACATAAGCAAGGGATGCCTTCCGGTGCAATTACAACGAAACAAAGGCTCAATGCATTCCTGGCAAAGACACCGGGGCACATTGGACATGGGAAAGCACTGAGAGCAGTGAAATATTTGGAGAATGGTTCAGCGTCTATCATGGAATCGTTGACATATATGATCCTGACATTGCCTCACAATCTTGGTGGATATGGACTTGATGGTGCTGTTTTCAATTATCCGATAGAGCTAAATGACGAAATGCGTACAATCCTTGGGCAAAATCGGTGCTATATAGATATCTATTACAAACAGGAAAAAATTGCGGTCGAGTATGACAGCTTCGCTTTCCATAAAAGACCGTTGGAGCAGGGGAGAGATCTGATGCGGCAAGTCGTACTTGAGAGAATGGGAATAAATGTGATGCGGCTGAGTACTATCCAGTTGTATGACAAAGAGACACTCAGGCTTTTCGCACATAATCTGGCGGCCCGTCTCAACAAACGCATACGAATACGCACAGATAAGTTCAATAAATATCATTCAGATCTGAGGGACTTACTGCCGGATAAAAAAGCCGCAAACTATCAGCAAAACGACCTAAACGACTAAGTGATCTATTTGAAGCGAACTAGACCTCCGGACGGCCCTTTTCCAAGTGGTACTTTTCCAAGTTTCCCTGACTTGAGATACTAATTTTAGTATCTGGTATCTCCAAACCCCAGTTATCCCAACCGCTGTAGCTTTTTCGGGCGAACAGCTCGATTTTTCTTTGTGTGGGAAACATCTTCGTTATGCCTTCAATGACGATTTCGGGCTTTTCACTATGTCTGCTTCTGGGCATCTGTACAAGCTGGCGGATATTCCTTGCTCCGCGCGGAGTGGGGATTCGGCCTCTTTTAAACACCAGGCAGAATTCTGTCTGAGATAATGTATATCGTCCCGGATTGTGCACCATTTTGTCCCAGACGAATGCGACGGTTTTATATTCAAATCCCCATGCCTGTCCAAGCTCCACTGCATGAGCCATTTGCGGACCGGTGGTCCACATGAAGAGCAGACAATCATCTGCAGCGATCGAACTTACAACCAGCGTCTTCAGATCCTTAAGCTTTAGTGTGGGGTATTTGAAGACAGCCGAGCTGATAAAAATATTTTTCTCAAACCCGACGTTGACTGTTTTGATGCTCGATCTGTCATACT
>CAZQUQ010000214.1:0-4556 GCA_964596445.1 uncultured Oscillospiraceae bacterium | reverse complement strand
TTCGAAGCCACTGCAGACCTGAAGCCTCCGCTGAAGAGGACCGTCCCGGCAGGAAACGCGGTCTATATCCTGGGCGACGGTACCAAGGTCAGTATAAGCCTGTACCCGGACAGCGAGATCGTCCCTGTGGAGGATGTGAAAGCAAGGATTCAGAAGCGCATAATCGAAAACAAGGATATATTCCTGATCGTAGCTGTACTTCTCGCCATTGAGGCGCTGCTGCTGCTGTACAACATAGGAAAGCTGTTTTCCAGGCTCGTATCCCTCATTATGCGCCGCAAAAGAAGATCATAACAGGTAGCCTATTGGTCGATCTTCAGCTCGTAACGGTTTCCGGCTGTTCGTCCTTGGAATTCTTTGAGCCGAATCTTCTGCTCGCCTGGCGTTTCTTTTCACTTTCGATATATTTGGTGAGAACGCTGCTCAGATTCAATACATCGGACATTTCATAATATCCCGACTTTCTGTAGATGTATCGTGCGGCACGCAATGCGCCGGATGCAAACGCCTTCCTTGAGAATGACTGGTGAGAAATGCTGACCATATCTTCATCTCCGGCGATCTGAACTTCATGTTTTCCAACGATCCCTCCGGCCCTGACTGCATTGATCGGAACCTTGACGGGTCTTGCTTCTTCATTGGACAAAGCAAGCGCTTTTTCAATTTCCCCGGCAATCTTCAGCGCTGTTCCGGAGGGTATATCCTTTTTTTTGCTGTGGTGCTCCTCATTCACCTGAAAATCATAATTGTTCAGTATGCTTGATGCTATACTTGTCAGAAGCATCATGACATTTACACCTAATGTGATGTTTGGTGCATACACTATTCCGTTGTGATATTTCCTGGTAAGCAGGAATATCCGCTTCAGTGAGAACCTGGTGAACCCCGTTGTCGCTATGACCATGTTCACCTTCAGCTTGGACAGTATCACGGCATTTCTGATGGTAGCCTCAGGTTTTGAAAAGTCGATCGCTACGTCAGGTTTGGTCTTAAAGACCATTTCTTCAAGCTTGTCAGCGCCATAAACCATGATGCCGGTATCCCTGCAGCCTATGATCTCTCCCAGATCCTTCCCTTCCTTTGAGCAGCCCGGACGGCATACTGCCGATACCAGCTTTACTTTATCCTGTTCGAGCAAAACCTTGGCGACTTCGCTTCCTGTTTTGCCCAATCCAATCAAGCAGACACGCATCATAACAATACCTCCCCCATTGCAAAATTCATGTGGGTGCCAGCATTGCGGAAACTGGGAATTAAGACAAAAAAGCTGCAGAGAAGATCTGCAGCTTTTTATTCAGCCAATCGATGATTTAGATCGTCTTCTCCTCCAACGCTTACGAGGTTAGCTGACGGATTCGGATCGGAATGAGATTGACCCTACCAGCCGGTAATATTCGGCCGGATTCACCCCTTAAAAGAAGTTTGGTGGTTTTGCCGCCTTGCTTCCGGTCATTGCGTTTGACTATCGTATGATATGCAGTGACCGATTGATTGGTTCCCCCGTTCATGATGATTAAGCGCTATTGAGTTATATGATTTTTTACTTCACCCACTAATCAGTACTTGATAAAATTCCGCATCTCTATTATATAATATTTCCCAATCTTTCTCAATAGAATGCGGTTGTTGAAAAACCTGATTAGCTTTCAGATACTCCCGTGTTCTCAGTATTCGTAGACCATGCTCACATATGCAGTGATTTCTATGGTTCCGGCCTGGATAGGCGTTACAGTGCTGAGTCCTTCATCCTTCATGTCGTACACTGCATAGTTGGTCAGAGGACTGTAGCCGCCGCCTTCATTCACAGTTACAGGGTTTTTCAGCTTGACTCCGAGTGCATCTGCTATCGTTCCTGCCTTTTTCTTTGCAGCAAGTACGGCATTTTTCAGGGCTTCGTTGTAATATTCCTCGTAGTTGCTGAGGCCAAAGCTGATGTTGCTGCTTACATTCACACCGCTGTCGGCCGCTGCATCTATAACGCTGCCTGTCTTTTTGATATCTCTGACAGTCACGCTTACCGTGTTGTTTACAGTATAGCCTACTATCCTGCTTTCGCCGGTTTCCTTCAGGTAATCGTACTTTGGATAGATCGAATAATTAACTGTCTGGATATCCGCCTCATCGATACCCATCTTTTTTATAGCGGCAACTACTTTATCCATCGATTCAGCATTGGTTCTTTGTGCTGCCTTTGCATCCTTTTCCTCAGTGATGACACCGAGGCTGATGGTGGCAAAGTCCGGTGATACACTGACCTTTGACTGACCTGAAACATTGATCGTCTTCTTTTCTGCAGCTGTTTCCGCAGCCTGTGCAGGCGAGTTGGAGAAAATGCCAAGAGCTGCTGCGAAAAGTGCTGCTGCGGTAAGCAGAAGTACTGCCATCATTATCTTGTTCTTTACTGAGAATGTCTGTACCATATTTACACCTCCAATAATAGTAGACGGCACTGTCCGGCATTTATGACCGGTATTGCTTTCAGTCCGTTCCCCTTATTGGATTAGACGTCCAGGCTGTGGATAAGTTCCCTGCTGCCGCAATTTTATTCAGATCATTTTCAGATTGATTGTCAGATGCTATCAACTGCCTTCATTATGTCGTACGTTACATGCTTTATGTCATCTGTGTCTGCAATATGTCATCTTTTCGTCATGATATAGTTTTTTCATACTGTACAGACGACGACCACTTACCGCAGCGGTCGCCCCATCTGGCCTGCACGCTTCCGTCCATCTGAAGCTCGACAACCTCGCACATGCCCGGACAGCCGCTGCATTCGAAGCTTCTTGTCTTGTATTCGCTGTTCATGATCTCGAAGCCGTTGAATTTAGTAATCGCGTTTTTTTCGCTCATCATTTTGCGGCGGGCGATGAGAGCCGCACCATATGCACCCATCACGGCATGCTCCTCCGGTATCGTCACCTTCATTCCCAGCGCTTTTTCAAATGCGGCGGCTATCCCCTTGTTTGCTGCGACTCCGCCCTGAAAAACCACAGGCTCGCAGATTTCCTTGCCTTTGGCCAGATTGTTGAGATAGTTCCGTACAAGAGCTTCGCACAGGCCGTTGACGATATCTTCATTACTGTGGCCTGACTGCTGCTTGTGTATCATGTCCGATTCGGCAAATACGGCGCATCTGCCGGCTATCCTGACAGGTGAACTGGAACGAAGCGCCATTTCTCCGAATTCTTCTATGGGCACGCCGAGCCTTGCTGCCTGTCTGTCCAGGAATGATCCTGTCCCGGCGGCACAGACGGTGTTCATGGCAAAATCGTAGACTACTCCGTTTCTTAGAATGATGATCTTGGAGTCCTGGCCTCCTATTTCAAGAATGGTCCTGACGCCCGGCACTATTGCCTGCGCCGCTATGGCGTGGGTCGTTATTTCGTTCTTTATTATATCCGCTCCCGCTATCACGCCTGCCAAATCACGGCCGCTTCCTGTGGCCCCGGCTCCTGATATCCGGGGATAGCCGGTTTGCCCGGCGATATCCCTCAGTCCGTCCAGCAGCGACTGTATCGGCCTGCCGCCGGTCCGCCTGTATACCTGTGCAATTATTCGGCCGTCCCGGTCTATGACGACCAGGTTTGTACTGACCGAACCCACATCAATCCCAAGATAGTAACAGTCCTTCTTCGTGCTTTCCACTCTCCCTCCGTCTCTCCAGCATTTCGATAAAAGCTTCGGCCCTTGTCATATATCCGGCTTCACCGGTCATTTCATCTATTATCAGCGTCAGAACAGGTATACCGGTATCATTTTCGACAGACGGCAGCAGGCTTTCCGCGACTATCTCGGGCATGCACGAAAATGGGAATATCTGGATCACTCCGTCATATCCGTACCTGGCATACAAAGCCGTGTGGCCTATCGTTTCCTGGGCATGGCCGCCGATCATTGCTCCCAGCCATGGCTCCGCAGCTTTTGCAAACTCCATGTCCCGCGGAAGATGGAGACCTTTTTTTATCATGTGCTCGATGATCCAGTTGCTTACCGTAACTTTTCTGTCCGCTTCCACCCCTAGCCTGCCGAGACGTTCCTGTATCTCAAAGCTGGCGAAGTGTTCAATGCCGGTATAGATCTCACCGACGATGCCTACTTTCAAAGGGTCCGCATCGGGGTCATGCTCGACTGATTTCAGTTTTTTCTCGGTCTCGTCCATCAGTTTCCAAATATTTTTCGAGCCCGGCGTTATAAGGGCTTTCTCCCTGAAATCCCTGTATATCCTGTCCGTACTGCCTTTTGTCTTCTCCCTCGCCCTGACGCTGAATGACAGCATCTCGATCTCATCAGCCCTTTTTGCGATCCTGACCGCGTTTGAGAGAACTATCGGCAGCTTCAGCAGCGACTTTCCGTCGGGAACGAGTCTTCGGATCCTCGATATCAGGTCGTTTACACCGTTTGTTGCCTCCAGTGTGATTATTTCCATATCATAACCTGCATCGCGGAGTATTTCGCGGTGCAGCTGGGAGTAGTAGCCAAACCTGCAGGGGCCGCAGCCTCCGGCCATCAGGATCGTATCTGCACCCATCTCGTATGCCTGGATGTAGTTGCCA
>CAZQUQ010000213.1:0-4558 GCA_964596445.1 uncultured Oscillospiraceae bacterium | reverse complement strand
TATTATGTCAAAAGAGAACGAAACTGTATCTCTAATAAAACCTTATAATAAAAAATGTAAGTGTACATAAAATATTGGTACTTTACAATAATCAAAAGACAGTGCAGGGGGGCATTTTTATGAAATTGAGTCTATCAGTCAGACTGACCGCAGTGTTGCTGGTCCTGATGCTGGTTCTTGCCGGATGCGCCGGCCAAAAGCTGACAGGGCAGGATCCGCGAAACACGGGTGATCCGGCGGGATCGCTGACAATGCAGGATCCATCGGATAGTTCTGATGACGATGGCAGTGATGAAAGCAATGTGAGCAATGATGCGGGAAATGACAGCAGCGGAAATACTTCCGGGAAAGAGTCCACCGATCCTGATACTGAAGGCGGGGAGGAAGGCAACGGGACTGGTACTGATTGATCGGGAGATGCTGCAGATACCACAGATACAGAAGACAAGAATGAGAACCCCCCTGTAAAGGTCAAAGCGCTTTATTTGACCGGATGGACCGTGGGAAGCTCCAAAAAAGCAGAGCATTATGTTGAATTAGCAAATACTACGGAAATCAATGCGTATGTAGTCGACATCAAGGATGATGACGGTTATGTCGGATATGAATCGCAGATACCTGAAGTCAGGGAAAACGGCACATGGAAAAAGAAGTACAATCCCGAAAGCGTGCTGAAGGCATTCCATGACAACGGTATATATGTTATCGGCAGACTTGTGGTTTATAAAGATCCTGTATATTCCATGAAGAGGCCTGACCTGGCGATCAAAGATATTAACGGCGGGCTGTGGAAGGACAGGAACAAAATGACCTGGCTCAATCCATACAACAAAGAGAACTGGGACTATACGATAAGCATAGCTAAAGAGGCGGTAGCATTGGGGTTTGACGAGATCCAGTTCGACTATGTCAGGTTCCCCAGTGATGGAAAGCCTAAAAATATGGACTTTACCGGCATAGAGCAGGAAAGATATGAGGCGATATGTGAGTTCCTTGCATATGCCAAGGAAAAGATACCGGAAGTGCCGATATCGGCTGATGTCTTCGGCATCATACTCGAAAGCCCGAAGGATACTGAAAAGATCGGCCAGTATCTTGAGTTCGTAGGCAAAGACATTGATTATATATCACCGATGGTCTATCCGTCACATTATGCGCTTGGACAGATAGTCAACAAGGTCAAATTTGATGTTCCGGATCTTGACCCTTACGGAGTGGTGTACAACTCATTGATAAAGTGCAGGGATAGAATAGCGCAGACAGACGGATATAAGGCAGGAGTCAGGCCATATCTCCAGGACTTTACCGCGACCTGGCTCGTGTCAAAGGACAAAAAGACCAAGTACTACCAGGTGTACGGCGCAGAACAGGTAAGACAGCAGATCAAGGCTGTGTACGATGCCGGTTATGAGGAATGGATATTGTGGGACGCATCCAACAAATATAGTGAAGACGCTCTTCTGAAAGAAAACTAGCCTTTTTGGGTGACAGGCACGGCAATAGGACAGTTATTATCTGTAACTGTCAAACTGCCGCGCCTGTCACTTATCACATTTTTTGCTGCAATGCAATAGGACATATTTACTATTTAAATATGCCGGTTTCATCTTGACTTAATCCGTAAAAATGATACAATATACAGTGCCAGGAAAAAATATCTATACTAAATGTAGTGTTATGTTCAAGGAGGCCAAGACATGAACTTATCTGATAATGCGATCAAGGTCCTTGAGAAACGTTACCTCACTAAGGACGAAACTGGTAAGCTTCTTGAAGACCCCGAAGGTATGTTTAGACGGGTAGCCAAGGCAATAGCATCAGCGGACAAATCTTATGCATCATCCTCAGAACTGAAAAAAATCGAAAAAGAATTCTTTGAAATGATGGCAAATCTTGAATTTTTGCCGAACTCGCCCACACTGATGAATGCGGGAAGGCCTCTTGGACAGTTGAGCGCCTGCTTCGTGCGGCCTATCGAGGATACGATGGAAGGCTTTTTTTATTCGATCAAATATGCGGCGCTTATAAATAAGAGCGGGGGAGGCACTGGATTCAGCTTTTCCAGGCTCAGGCCCAAGGGTGCGACGGTCAATTCGACCGGCGGCGTCGCCAGCGGCCCCATCAGCTTCATGCGGGTGTTCAACGCAGCAACGGAAGCGGTAAAGCAGGGCGGTACCAGAAGAGGAGCCAACATGGGCATACTCAGGGTGGACCACCCGGATATACGCGAATTCATTACCTGCAAGCAGGATAATAAAGATATCACCAACTTCAATATCAGCGTCGCAATAACCGAAGAGTTCATGAAAGCGGCAGAAAAGGGTCTGGAATATGACTTGATAGACCCCAAGACACAAAAACCTGTCAAAAAGGAAAACGCAAAAGAAATATTCGATATGATCATCAATAATGCATGGAATAACGGCGAACCCGGCATCGTATTCCTTGACAGGATCAATAAGGACAATGTTACTCCCGAACTGGGCGAGATCGAGAGCACCAATCCCTGCGGCGAACAGCCCTTGCTTCCGTATGAGGCCTGCAATCTCGGTTCCATAAACCTGAGCCTGATGCTGAAAAAGAGCGGCGGCAAGGTCGAGGTCGATTATGACAAGCTTGGCGGCGTAGTCAGAAAAGCAGTGCACTTCCTTGACAATGTCATAGATGTGAACCGTTATCCCCTGCCGCAGATAGATGAAATGACGAGAGGGACCAGGAAGATCGGCCTTGGAGTTATGGGATGGGCAGATATGCTGTGCGAACTGGGTATCCCGTACAACTCACAAAAGGCTATCAATCTGGCCGAGAAACTGATGCATTTCATTCAGGACGAAGCCCGAAGGATGTCTGTTGAGCTGGCTGAGAAGAAAGGCGTATTCCCGCTGTTCGACAAAAGCATTTACAAGGATCTCGGCGTAAGGGTGCGCAACGCTACCACCACAACCATTGCTCCCACAGGAACACTGAGCATTATTGCAGGATGCTCAAGCGGGATCGAGCCTATATTCGCCATTTCATATATCAGAAACGTCATGGATAATGATGAACTGATCGAGGTCAACCCGATCTTCAGGGAGGTTGCGGAAACCGGAGGCTTCTATTCCGACGATCTCATGAGACAAATAGCGAAAAAAGGCTCGCTGCACGAGTTTGCCGAAATTCCGGCAAATGTCAGGGATGTATTTGTGACCGCCCATGATATAACTCCTGAGTGGCATGTAAAGATGCAGGCTTCATTCCAGAAATACACGGACAATGCAGTATCAAAGACAGTCAATCTCAGCCATGACGCCACCCGTGACGATGTAAGGGCGGTGTTCGAACTGGCTTACAAAACATACTGCAAGGGTGTGACCATATACAGGGACGGCAGCCGTGAGATGCAGGTGCTGAACATCGGCGAAGTCAAAGGAAAGGAAACCTCGAAACCCGAGGCTGCAGTCTCCGAAGCAAAACCCGAATCCGGCATGCACCAAACGACACCGGTGATAGCGCCCAGACCGCGCCCCGATATTACTACGGGATTCACCGAAAAAGTGAAGATAGGCTGCGGCAACCTTTACATAACTGTCAATTATGATGAGAACGGAATATGTGAAGTGTTTACCAATACCGGACGCGCAGGAGGCTGCCCGTCGCAGTCCGAGGCAACGAGCAGGCTTGTGTCCATAGCGCTCAGGTCAGGCATAGATGCCAAATCCATCGTTGAGCAGCTGAAAGGGATACGATGCCCGTCAACGATCAGGCAGAAGGATCTGAAAGTATTATCCTGTCCGGATGCAATAGGCCGTCTTATCGAAAAGGTACTCAAGCTTCAGAATGGGAACGGCAATGGCAACGGACACAGCAACGGCAACGGAAACGGCGGAGGGGATCCGGTAAAGCCGTCCGGCAATGAGGCAGGCATAATAAGGAGCGTCGCAGCAAAGTCCAAATCTGACATAGATACGCTTGATTTTATACCAAAGCCGAAGGGGAACTCCTCCGAATATGACGAAGAATACACGGTAACCGATATGTTGAACGACAAGGACGGCGGATACAGCTTAAGTGATGTGCTCCATATGACCAACTGTCCGGAATGCGGCGAACCGGTGGAGCATGAAGGCGGCTGTGTGATTTGCAGGCATTGCGGATTCAGCAAATGCGGCTGATGTATCTCAGACTGCATGCTGTATTTCAGATATTGCATCAATCTCAAATCTCTCCAAAATAAGGTGAATCTGATTCACCTTATTTTTTTGCTGCTGTTAGATCAGGTCAGGGATCATATGTCGTATTCTGTCCTTGACTTATGACTGTTGATGGAATAAACTTGTAATTATAGATTACTTAAGTAATCGATTATAGACGGGGTGGGTATCCATGAACGATGTTCCGGGCATTTCAAATACCGAATGGTTTGTAATGAAAGTAATATGGCAGCAGGGCGAATGCACTGCGAGCCGTATCATCGAAGAGCTGGCGGAAAGTACAACGTGGAAACCGAAAACAGTAAAGTCCCTGCTAAGCAGACTGGTAAAGAAAAAGGCAATAGGATTCAGAGATGGCAACAGAA
>CAZQUQ010000212.1:330-4630 GCA_964596445.1 uncultured Oscillospiraceae bacterium | reverse complement strand
AACTTGTACAGCAAAAATTAAAAACTGCGTGCCTTATATTTTTTTGTCTGATCCATGGAACCTGAGACATCCATTATGCATATCACTACGGCATTAAAATCCTTTTTCCTGACCTCACGAAGCCTTCTGTATCTCAGATCGTCCTGCGTAAATGAGAATCTGCCGTCGGCATCCGCCTGAGTGACGCATCCTTCAGCTTTATTTCCCTCTTTATATTCGGACAGGCTTCGTTTATATGATTGCTTTCTCTTTATCTTTTCAATGACAGATCTTCTTTTAGCAAGCCTCGGCGGGATGCCTTTTTTCTGGTAGCCCAGCTTTCTGCAGCCTTTTGCAGATTCTTTATCGGAAAGCTTTTTAGTATCCAGATCAGGCAGATCCAGATTGTCAAACAGGTAATTCACAAGTTCTTCGATCGTGATTTCGGTTTCATATATCTCCTCGCCTTCCTGGTCGCCTGCACTGCCATGTCCATAGCTTTTACCGTCAGCGTCTTCTCCGACGACATCACCTCTCTTTTCATCCCCGTCGCCGGCCGCAGCTCCTTTTTTATTGCTTCCGTAAATGAAGCTGTATTCTTTGATGCCCCTTACAGGGATCTTGATTTTCTTGCTGCCGCTCTGTCCGATTATGCTTTCTTCGGAAATGATGCTGCCGATGTTTTTTCTGATCGACTCTTCAACAAGTTCTTTATGCCTGCGCCTGTCTTCGGATGACCTTTCTCTTCCTGAAGCATCGTACTCTTTAAAAACCGCCATGATCTGTCCTAGTCCTTCCACAGGTTATTTGCGCCATATTTGAGCACAACGTTGCAGCAGTGATCGCAATATCCGTTGCGTTTCATTTCAGCTACCATTGTGTTGTATTTCTTATCCTGCTCTTCATCTCTGACCTTTGCTTTGGTAATGATCCTGCTCAGTTCCTTGACTGATGCAGTCAGCTTTTTCTCGATAGCCTCCTTGAGCGGCTCATAGCTGCTGTAATTCAGCTTGCCGCCATTTCGCATCACAAAAAACATGTATGCCGTGACGTCTGCCCTGAACCCCTTTGCGGAAGATTCCGTAATACCAATCTGCTCCTCAATCGATCTCATGAATCTTTCGTCCGGTTCCAGCTCTTCTCCGGTGTTCGGATCCTTGATCCTGGTTTTGTTGATAAAGGCCTCGGCATGATCGAGATAATTGTTGAACAGGCTTTCTGCCTGCTCTCTGTAACCATATATGAATGCCTTTGTTACTTCCTTCTCAAGTATCCTGTTATATTCTTTTTTTATGGAATCCTGCACGAATCTCACATACTTACCCTTCTCCTCGTCGCTGATCGAGAGTTCCTTCACCGATTTTATGATCGTCTCCATAACGGATATAGGATTGATGCAGTCATGTTCGGACTCGGATAAAGCAGTGTCGAGAGCCTTCATTATAAACCTGGTGGAAATGCCGGTCATGCCTTCGCGCGGGGCTTCTTCCCTCAATTCCATGATATCGGCTTTGCGGGTCATGCCTTTTTCAACGATCTCTTCTCCGTTATATATTTTCAGTTTTGTCATCAGATCGACCTTTGACGACGGCGCAAGCCTTGTCAAAATCGCAAACATAGATGCGACCTCAATGGTGTGCGGCGCTATATGTGCCCTGAATTTGCTTTTCTTCAGTATCTTTTCATATATTTTCATTTCTTCATTCAATTCCAGGCAATACGGGATCTCGATCTTCACTATCCTGTCAAGGATGGCTTCATTGGTATGATCTGATTTGAATTTGTTCCACTCTGCTTCGTTTGAATGGGCAAGTATCACGCCGTCAAAGTAGATCATCGGTCCCTTTCCCGGAGATGGTACGGATTTTTCCTGAGTTGCGGTGATCATTGTGTGAAGGTATTCTGTTTCATTCTTGAATACCTCAATAAATTCTACGATCCCTCTGTTGCCGACATTGAATGCGCCATTGAGCGACAGTACTCTCGGGTCGTCCTCGGGATACAGATCGATTTTTGAAATGTCAACGCTTCCTATCAGAACACTGGTATCCTGATTGTTGGGATCGACCGGAGGTACGATTCCGATACCCTTTCTGGATCTGATCGAGAAACCTGTTTTAACTACCGGAAAATCCTCATACCTTCCCTGATAATCATTTTTCAGCCTGTAACGGCAAACAGGGCAGAGATCTCCTTCTATTTTGACTTTCAGCAACTCTTCAAACTGCTTCCTGAGATGCTTGGGTACAAGATGGAGAGGCTCCTCCCTCATCGGGCAGCCTTTTAATGCGTAAATCTCAGGACTTGCCTCCAATGCCTTTTTTAGCTCTTCCATTAGCGATGATTTTCCGGAACCTACAGGGCCAACAAGGTACAACACCTGCCTTGATTCTTCGCCGGCCATTGCGGCCGAGTGGAAATATCTCACGATATTCATTATTGTTTTATCGATGCCGTAAAAGTTTTCAAAAAACTTGTATTTCTTTATCACATCATTGCCGTATATTCTTCTCAGCCGTGGATGCTCATCGGTCTTAACCACATCCACGCCTGCATCCGCAATAAGGTTGTATATCCTTTGATGGGCCAGTATGGCAAGCTCCGGATCTTTCCTCACCATATCAGCATATTCGAGAAATGTCCCCTCAAAATGTTTATTGCTCCTCTCCTGCCTGTCTTTTTCTATGATCTCGGAAATATCGCCAGCTATCATTGCATCTGCCTCCTTATCCTGTGAAAAATACCGGCATGGAAATACCACGGCGACAATTCGCCGGAATCTGGCATCAACCACATTTAATTATATTAGCTGCAATCATCTAAAATTCCATGAGGACGTACCATACAGGCCTGTATAACTCCATAATTTACATAATACCCACCGCCCTCTCAGATGCTATAATTAGGGGGACGGTTCTCCATCGAGGGGACGGTTCTTCAAAAGGACAGGCAGACATGCCGGAAAGCTGTGATTTGCTGTGGAGTCGGGTTATGAAATACACTAATGCATGGAGTAACATATTCATACCGATAACTGCAATTTTATCAGGGATAATACTGTTCCTGACCTTTGCCGCAGTTTTTGTCAGCAGCACCATTTTCAACGACAGTTATCATATCGATATGCTCACAAGGCTTGACTTGCCAAATCATATTGCAGAAACAGCCATGATAAAGTCCTCGGAGATTTTCGCTGAGCAAGAGCAGATTACTACATATATAAACAGCAATTTATCATCTGAATTGATAGATACCAATATCAAATCGATAGTAAAAGGTTTACTGGACTATATCAAGGGAAAAACCAATACTCTGCCTGACTTGTATCTTCGCACCGTACCGGCTGTCGGAGAGGTATCAGCCGGGAAACAGCCAGATACCGGTACCCCGGTGGAAGACAAAAAGCAGACAGATACTGAAAAATTACTTTCATCACCATTTTCAAAACTGTCGGCAATCGAAAAAATCAATCTGCGTCTACTCGCTATGTTTTCTGATGAACAGAAAATCGGGAACATCCTGCTGCTCATCAGCAAAGTACAGTTCGCTGCAAAGAATATTATTTTGCCGCTGATTCTGCTTTATTGGCTTATTGTCATATTGCTGCTTCAGAATAAACCGTCGGCTGTACCAGACTATTTTATGTGTTCCATTTTATGCTGTGCTGTATTATCCTTATCTTCATGTGTTATCCTGGGCAGACTGTGCAACATAGATCTTCACTCTATCCCAGGCCTGCAAAATATACCATTTCCCGAAATAAGGGAAATACTGAGCAGTTATGTTCTAAGCTTCCTGAGTAATCTCATGCATACTCTATTTATTAATTCATTTATTCTTATACTCGGTGCTGCATTAATTTATTTCATAGCAAGAATATCAATAAAATCAACTTATAACAGGCGCTGGAACATGCCTGTCTCTGAAGAACTGTCCCCTTTTGAAGAAACGTCCCCTTTTGAAGAACTGTCCCTCAAAAATACATCCCACAGGAAAGTATCATCCATCATGTACCACAGTTTAACTGTGGTTATGATGATAGTTTTATGCATACATATTAATTTTGCTGCCAATGAATACCTTAGTATAGGTCTTAAACGCACCAGTGAATATCAGACGCTGAGCACTTCCCTTGAAATGATAACAGATGCAAGGGATCATGAAATTTGCTATCTCGAGGTTATTATTCTCGACTGTATGAGTCAGGAACCTCTGGAAGGTGCAGAAATAATTGTCAGCAGAGCGGACAGCATTGGCACGGAAGAAAAAAGATCAACGACCGGCGGTGAGGGGGGTGCCCCATTGCTGCGGGGGGAAGCCC
>CAZQUQ010000212.1:0-320 GCA_964596445.1 uncultured Oscillospiraceae bacterium | reverse complement strand
GAGAAAGGCAGCTACCGGCTGATGTTGGATACAACAGGTACACAGGCAAACTGGAGTATACTTGATACATTATATCTGGACATCAGTTTGCTGAGGCCTGGTAAAAATGAACTCAAAATCATCGCAGAAAAGCAGGAAAATGGTCATATACACATACAATCATCGGCAATACAGTACATACCATAGTTTAAAGAACTGTCCCCCAAAATAGGAATGCCCCTCATAGGAGAACTGTCCCCTAAAAAAACAGAACTGTCCCTCACAGCGATAGAGTAGGAGGCGGTGACTAACCGCCGTCCTCTCACAGCACCGTGCGTACC
>CAZQUQ010000211.1:0-4681 GCA_964596445.1 uncultured Oscillospiraceae bacterium | reverse complement strand
ACAGGAAATGGGAATCTCCATATAATATAACCGTATCCATAATCTTACATTATTTTCTTAATGCAGTTAGGGGGGAGCGATATGGGGAGACTCAGTCTTGTTATAGCGGATCATGATGCCGAATATATTCGAAATCTCGAAAAATATATTATGATCAATTACCCTAAAATGTTTGAGATACTGTCTTTTTCCGCTGCTGACTCTTTATGTGCCTATCTGAAAAAACAGCCCCAAACAGACATACTCCTCGTGAACTGTAAAATGATAGATGAAAGCATAAAAGCTTATAATCATGGAGTAGTAATGGTTCTGACAGAACATGAGTCGGAGGCAGAAGTGCATGACTATGAATCTGTAAAAAAATTTCAGCATATTGACAATCTTGTTTCCGAGATTGTAAGGCTTTATACATCAAGAAGCAACAGGAACTGCCGGATATCCGGCAATAAGCACACACGGATCGTCAGCATCATATCACCGTCGGGAGGTACAGGGAAAAGCTGTATAGCTGCCGGATGCAGCATTATAAGCGCAGGCAGGGGCTTTAAAGCATTCTATCTTAATTTTGAAAGCATACCCTCAACCGAAGCGTTTTTCAATGGCGACTCTATGCAAAACTTCTCAAAAGTTATTTATCATCTGAAGGGAAGCAATAATCTTTGGCTCAGACTGGAAGCTGCGAAATGTATCGATATAAAAACTGATGTCCATTATTTCAAGCCGCCTGAGAATATATCTGAAATGGATGAACTTGATGATCAGGATATGATGCGGCTTATCAGTGAGTTTAAGTCCAGTGGAGTATATGATTATGCTTTTATTGACATGTCTGCAGGACTTGACAGGAAAAACTCATCTATTTTGAGGTGTTCTGATATTATTGTGCTTGTTTTGACCGATGATGCCATAATGCAGACAAAAGTGAAAGAGTTCCAAAAGAGCCTTGAACTGCTTGAGAATAAGTGGAAGGAGGATATCCACGGGAAGATTCTGTCAGTATGCAATTTTGCCGGCAGACACGAGAATCACAGTGTTGTCTGTTGCTATGAACCTATTGCAATGATACCTTATTGTCCGATACCAAAAAACAACTATTGCGCCTTGGTAAATAATGTTTCTTTTATTTCGAGTGTTAACCATATTGTTGATTATATTGTGTCAAGTAAATCAGCCAGAGGTATTTCCATTAGTGGAGGTGGTTCAGTTGCTTGATGCATCAGGTCTTGGGGCTGTCTGCTTCCCGGCAGGCAATTCACCGGAACTCAAAATACTGGCCGAAGAGATAAGAGCAGAGATTACGCAGCAATTGGACAGGACTAGAGATATCGACGATGATGAATTGATGGAGATGGTAACTGAAGCCGTATTTCGTAAATCGGGAGAAGTGTATCTGGATATTTCTCAAAAGCGTGAACTGGCCGAGACAGTGTATAACTCCATGAGACGTCTTGATATACTGCAGCCGATCATTGACGATAAAAGCATCACTGAAATTATGATCAATGGTCCGGATAAAATATATATAGAGCGGGAAGGCCGTATCTATAGGACACAATCATCTTTCGACAGCTCAGAGAAGCTGGAGGATGTTATACATAATATTGTATCGCGAACGAACAGGACCGTAAATGAAGCATCTCCAATCGTCGATTTTTCATTACCGGACGGGTCGAGGGTGAATGTCGTGTTGAAGCCTATAGCACTGAATGGGCCAATAATGACGATAAGGAAATTTCCTGACAAGCCAATGACAATGGAACAGTTGACGGCTGCCGGTTCGATCAGTGCTGATGCAGCAGAGTTCCTGAGCTGTCTTATAAAGGCAAAATATAACATTTTTATATGTGGCGGTACCGGAAGCGGGAAAACTACCTTTCTAAATGCATTATCTGGCAGTATACCAAGTGATGAACGGGTGATTACTATTGAGGACTCTGCTGAACTCCAGATCAATAGTGCGGAAAACATCGTCCGGCTCGAAACCAGAAATGCTAATAGTGAAGGGAAAGGCAGAGTAACAATGCGCGAACTGATAAAGACATCACTGCGAATGAGGCCTGAGAGGATCATTGTTGGAGAGGTTCGAGGAGAGGAAGCGCTGGATATGCTTCAAGCGATGAATACCGGGCATGACGGATCGCTTTCTACCGGACATGCCAACTCTGCAGTCGATATGCTCAAAAGGCTCGAGACTATGGTAATATCAGCGGCGCCTATTCCTTTGGAAGCGGTAAGGCAACAGATTGCATCAGCTATCGACATAATAATTCATCTTGCCAGGCTGAGGGACAAAACAAGGCGAGTGCTTGAAATAAGTGAAGTTATTGGATGTACGGACGGCCAGATACAGCTCAACCCCTTATATTTGTTTGAGGAAAATGTAGCAGACAGCGAATATACCGGTTTCTCCAAAAGGCAGGATGAAAGTTGCTGCTCCGTGGAGGGCAGCCTTAAGTGGACAGGCAGCCGACTCCACAGACAGCTGAAAATGAAGATGGCGGGTATTAGCTGTAAATTGTGTGGTGATTCATGATGCAGGATTATAATGTGTATAATATGAGTCTGAAGGAAAGGGCATTTTATATATCAATTGCGGCTCTTGTCATTTTTTCCGTAAGCTTTATATTTTACAGGAGTATTCCTATTGCTGCTTTTTTTACACCATTTGCACTATTGTACCCGCGTATTAAGACAAAGGAAATTATTAAGCGCCGCAGGAAGGAACTCAATATCCAGTTTAAGGACATGCTGTATTCACTGGCTTCATCAGTATCTGCCGGAAGAACTGTTGAATCTTCATTCAAGGAAGCATTACGGGATCTTTCGGTACTCTACCCGGATCCTTCAACTTACATACTTGTTGAGCTAAAAAGAATTATCAGCGGACTGGATACAAATGAGACTATCGAAAATGCTTTGTCGAGCTTCGCTGCTCGTGCCGGACTTGAAGATGTGGATAATTTTATGAATGTCTTGAATATCAGCAAAAGGTCAGGAGGCAGTATAACAGAAATTATTAGGAGTACATCTTCAATAATCAGCGACAGGATAGAAGTAGGGCAGGAAATCGATATGATGTTGGCCGAAAGGCGATTTGAGCAAAAGGTGCTGAATCTGATGCCGATATTATTGATTTTGCTGCTTTCATTCAGCGCACCAGAATATATGTATCCGGTTTTCAACACAGCTGCAGGCAGATTTACCATGACTATATCGATTGTCTTAATTGCAGCAGCATGGATTATTTCTGCCAGGATAAACGATATTAGGCTTTGATATCAGATAATACAGCTTCGGCTTGACTCAGAAAAGTCTGCTCATATGGCCGGTTGAAGCAAATAATATAGTGTTCGAGGTTTGACATGATTATTGTATTGGCTGCGGCGGTAACTGCAACTGCTGTTTTGCATTTTGCATCGGCCTCAAGGTATGCTGATATTGTAAATGGTCTGGATAAAAAGGAATTTCCTCTGAAGAGCATTCTGCCGGCCGGGTTGATGATTGTCGATACATTCAAACTCAACTGGAGCAGCGGGTACGACCGTAAATTGATGATGGCTGTCACTGAACTTTACGGATACCGAAATACAATGGTTATGCTTCGTGTCCATTGGGGCCAAAAAATATCGCTTATGTTGTCAGCTGCTTTATTTGAAGCTGTTGTCGGAGTATTTTCGGCATTTGATGGCGGTTATATTTTCTTCTGCATTATATTGCTTTTATCTGTTTTTATCTTAAGTGACCGGGATTTATATGAAAAGGTTAAAAAAAGAAGACAGGCAATATTACTGGAGTTCCCAGACTTTGTAAACAAGCTGACATTGCTTGTGAATGCAGGAATGACTGTGTCCAGAGCTTGGGAAAGGGCAGTTGATGAATCGGATAGGCAGACTCCTCTTTACAAGGAGTTGCGTGCGGCTATACATGACGTCAGATCGGGGGTTCCTGAATACAAAGCGTATGAAGAATTTGCAAAAAGATGTCATATACCTTCTGTCACACGCTTTGTATCTGTTATTTTGCAGAATATCAGGAAGGGTAACTCAGAACTAGTGCCTGTTTTGCGGCTGCTTTCAAATGAATGCTGGGAGTTGCGCAAGAATGCTGCAAAAAAGGTCGGAGAAGAGGCTTCGACAAAGCTGTTGATACCGATGATGCTGATGTTCGTCGCTATTCTGATCATCGTCGGGATGCCTGCCGTCCTGGCACTGAGAAGTATATAACGAGGAGGTGATTTCATGAAAACGCTATTGAAAAATTTTCTGAATGAGGAGGATGGTCTCGGGACAGTCGAAATTGTTGTCATCATAGCTGTCCTTGTAGGGATAGCGCTTATTTTCAGGGATGCAATCATAAAATTCGTTACAAGTATTATGGAAAGTGTTTTTGCAGATCAGAATATTACCAATGATATTAATAGCAGCAGTATCAGACAGAATAATCAAATCAACTAGTTAATACCGTGGAACGGAGAAGTTACTCTGCTATATGATATCGTCGGTACGAGCAGGCTCGAAATATCCGATTGATTGCGGAGGGAATGCACTATGTCCGGGGTTCTGTGTGAACCATGCAATGAACTGGAATTTTTATATGAAAGTGATGCATCGTCCAGCTTTCTGGTTATCAGATGTGAAGATAAGATAATCGAATACCAGGTCAGGATGCTTGAAAATAACGA
>CAZQUQ010000210.1:0-4714 GCA_964596445.1 uncultured Oscillospiraceae bacterium | reverse complement strand
CTGGCTTCTCTTCAGAAAACGATTCAGGGATATATTCCGGCTGATTTCTCCGGCAGGATTGATCATACTGCTGCTGGTGTCCGGACCATGGCTTTACCTTGTACAGAAGGCTAATCCTGATTTTTTCAACTTCTTTTTTATCCATGAGCACCTGCAGAGATTTACAACTAAGATTCACAACAGGTATGAACCTTTCTGGTTTTTTATCCCTGTACTGATTGGCGGCTTCATACCCTGGCTGGGTTATCTGCCCCAGGCGATCAAATATATGAGGCCCAGAATCGGTTTTATCTTTAAAAAGGATGAAACAGCTTTTCTCCTTACATGGGCCGGATTTGTTTTCCTGTTTTTTTCAGCCTCCTCATCCAAGCTTGTGCCATACATTGCACCTGTTTTCATACCGCTTTCGGTTATGCTCGGGCATATATTCAGACAGGGGGACGATGCCCTGAGGCAGGGCAGTCATGTTACTACGGGCATAATGGCATCGTCTGCGGTCTGGCTGCAGTCGGCGGCCATAGGGACGGGGATAGTATTCCTGCCGCTCTTCGATAAGGGAAGCCTTATTTCGATGAGCCGGTGGCTGCCTTATGTAATTGTCCCTGTCATCATGCTCCTGTGCCTGACTTTCCTGCCCTCAATGGTAAGAAAAAGACTGCGGCAGGGATGGTTTTTCAGTATTTATATTTTCTCGGCAGTGTTCTTTCTCTCTTTGCTTGTGCCTGCGGCAAAATATGTTACGCCGTACAAATCCGCCCTGCCCATTGTCGAGGCCATCAGGGAGCATGTACCCGAAGGCAGCGTTCCTGTTCAGTTCAAGATGAGCAATTACGGCATCGACTTTTATACGCGCATGAAAACGCCTGTAGTCGATGATTATGGCGAGCTTGATTATGGTGTGGCCAAGCTTTCGAATGAGGAGAAGATAAGGCGCTTTCCGTCAAGCCGGGATTTCTTCGAACAGTATAAAAAATCAGGTGAGGAATGGTGCGTTACTGACGACATATACAAGGTTGATATCCTGAAAGAGAAGTCTCCCGCCGCAGAAGTCCTCTGGCAGAACAGGGAATACTTCCTGGTGCATATGAAAAAAGGGACATCAATAGACGGAAAACCCTGATATTGAAACACCCCCTTATGTGTGTTATGCCGCATGAAATCAAAGTTCTGTATGGAGACAACGATGGGAAAAGACTCATTTACCGGAACAAAATCATATGTACTTGATCCCGAACTTGCACGTATAGTCAATGCATCAATCAGGCTTGAGATGCCTCTACTCCTCAAAGGTGAACCCGGGACCGGCAAAACACTGCTTGCATATGCCATTGCGGAAAATCTGGGCATGCCTCTTATTATTCTGAACGTGAAATCGAGCATGAAGGCGGTCGAGGCGCTTTATCAATACGACACCCTGACGCGCCTCAATGACAGCCGTTTCGGTGATTCGTCCCGTGATGTGAGCAACATTGAGGACTATATAAAAATGGGAAAGATCGGACAGGCCTTTACAGCCGACAGCCGCGTCGTCCTGCTCATAGACGAGATCGACAAGGCCGATACAGACTTTCAGGATGACCTGCTGGATGTGCTTGACCAGATGAGTTTTGATATAATCGAAATCGACAGGACGATTAAAGCGAAAAACCGGCCTATCATTATCATTACATCCAATGCCAAGAAAGATCTTTCGGATCCGTTCCTCGGGCGATGCATCTTCCATCATATAGCGTTTCCAGATGCAGATATGATGAGAAAGATAGTGCTCGCGCACTTCCCTTCAATCGAAAAAAAGATAAGCGAGGCATGCATAGAAGCTTTCTACAGGCTGAGGGAGGTAAAAGGTATCGAGAAAAAACCTGCCACACGCGAACTCATAAACTGGATACGTATCCTTCTCATGGATAAGGAGTTCGATACCCAGTACCTGGCAAAAAGGGATGTCCCTTATCTTGGCGTTCTGTTCAAGAAAAGCGAAGACCTGAAACTTGCCCAGAGGTACACGGGCGGGTACTAGATAACGTGTTCTCGGAATTCTTCTATACGCTCAGAGACCGCGGCATACCTGTCAGTCCGACCGGGTTTCTGAGACTTCAGGAGGCCCTCGACAAGGGTCTTATAGTGAACCTTGACGACCTGTACTGCATCAGCCGAGCGGTCATGATAAAGAGCGAACGCTATTTCGACATGTACGACAGGGTGTTTGCACACCATTTCAAAGGGGTCGAACTTCCGGAAGACCTTGCCGACGAGATAGAAAAGGCAATAGCCGCGATGCTCGAAGAATGGCTGAAAGACCCGGTCAAAATGGCGGAATTTCTGGGAATGAGCGTGGAAGACGTCAAGAAGCTTACGCCTCAGGAACTTGAGGAATACTTCAGGAAAAGACTTGAAGACCAGAAGGAGCGCCATGACGGAGGTAACCGCTGGATAGGCACGGGCGGGACATCACCTGTGGGCCATTCGGGATTTCATCCGGGCGGCATGCGCGTGGGCGGTGCATCAAGAAACCATTCCGCGGTAAAGGTTGCACTCGAAAGGCGGTACCGCGATTATACCCAGGACCAGCGACTAGGGCCCGCACAGATTTCAGATGCATTGAAACGTCTGAGATATATGGTGCCGGCGGGTCCCAAGGACAGCCTGAATGTTGAAAAAACGATAAAGGAAACCATGAAGAATGCAGGTGAAATAGAGATAGTATTTGATAGGAGACTCAAGGACAAGCTCAAGGTCATCCTTATGATAGACAACGGCGGCTACTCGATGGACCCCTATGTAAACGTGGTGCAGGTACTGTTCAATCACGCCAAATCACAGTTCAAGGATGTGAAGTTTTATTTCTTCCACAACACCGTGTATTCACGTGTCTGGGCGGATCCCCAGCGAATGAGCAAGGCTTTTGCAATCGAGGACTTTGCACGGATGGACCTGGAGACCAGGCTCATCATGGTCGGGGATGCGTCAATGGCGCCCTACGAGCTTTACAGCCGATACGGGAGCATCTATTACGGCTCCCAGATGCAGCGTCCAAGTATCGACAGCCTCGTATTTCTTGCAAAAACCTTCAGACATAGTGTATGGCTTAACCCCAAGCACGAATACACCTGGCCCGGCACTGAGACCATAATGGCGATTTCCGAGATATTCCCGATGTACGAACTGACGCTTGACGGTCTCGACGATGCCGTAGGCCATCTGATGAAGAAATGACGGATATGCGCTCGTAGCTCAGTTGGATAGAGCGTAGGCCTCCGGAGCCTAAGGTCGCAGGTTCGATCCCTGTCGAGCGCGCCAGTTTCGATTATCAGTCCAGTCGTTTATGGAACCTGAGAGTGGCGCTTGCAAAAAGGATCAGACCCAGTATGCCGAGCGCAAGAAACTGCTTCCACAGCACCTCAATTCCTACACCCTTTAAAAATATCCCCCTGATAATGACCAGGAAATAACGTAGAGGATTGAGATACGTGAGCCATTGAACGGGTTCCGGCATGTTGCTTATGGGAAATACAAAACCGGAAAGCATGAACACCGGCAGCACCACGAAAAATGTAGACATCATGGCCTGCTGCTGCGTCCTGCTGACCGTTGAAATAAAAAGACCCATTCCGAGCGAACTCAGAAGGAACAGGATCGATGCCGCGAAAAGAAGCCATGCGCTTCCCGCCATGGGGACGTCGAACCAGTATTTTGCAAAGGCAATGACTATCCACATCTGTATGAGCGAGATAATTATAAAGGGTATGGTCTTTCCCATGATAAATTCGGAGGATTTTATCGGAGTTACTATCACCTGCTCCATCGTCCCGGATTCTTTTTCGCGGATGATGGCAATGGATGTAAACAGAAGACTCAGTAGCATGATAAGAAAGGCCACGATCCCGGGCACGAAGAAATGGCGGCTGTTGATATTGGGATTGTACCATTGCCTCAGGCGCATATCCACCTGCGCAAACTGCATATTCTGTGGATATATGCGCTTCATCATCATGCGGTTGTACTGGTCAAGGACCATTACCGTATAAGATATTCTGATAAATGCCATATTGCTCATGCACCCGTCGGCGATTATCTGGACGTCTGCGGTATTCCCCTTTTTCATCTTTTCGCTCATATCAGGCGCGATATTAATCCCTATGTCCACCTTGTTGTCCATAACCAGCCTCCCGAGAGCCTTTTCACTTTCGGGAAAGTGCGTGATCCTGAATATTTTATTGCTGCTGAATGCCTCGATGAATTCCCTGCTTTCATTTGTACGGGCCTGGTCGAATACGGCTACCTGAATATTGTTGATGTCGAAATTGACGACATAACCGAATACAAGGATCTGAACGAGCGGAGCTATTATCAGAAGCGGCCTGTTCTTTCTGTCACGGAAGAGTTCTATGAACTCCTTCCTTACAAGCTCCCTTATCCTGAGCCAGCTCACAACCCCTCCTTTTTGAGAAGCAGATAATTGATCGAGGTTAATATTACAGGGATTGCAGCAAGGACTGCATAATCGGTCCAGACTGCAGAAAAGCCAACATCCCTTAGGAAGATGTCACTCAGAATGCTGATGTAATATTTTGCAGGCACAAAATATGTTATCAGCTGAAGGGCTTTCGGCATATTGGTGATCGGAAATACAAAATTTGAAAGCAGGAACGAGGGGAGGTAGGTGATAAGTATGGCGGCGTGGTTTGCAACAAGGTGGTTCTTGATGGAGGTGGAT
>CAZQUQ010000209.1:0-4719 GCA_964596445.1 uncultured Oscillospiraceae bacterium | reverse complement strand
TGAAGAGGAATGAGCATTGTTGACAGTCGGCAGAGCGTTGTTGTATAATGCTGTTTAATATTCAAATACTATGATCGGAAAGAGTAAGGGACTAAAGCCTTACAGAGAGCAGGCGGGCGGTGCGAGCCTGCGGGGAACGTTCCTGAAAATCATCCGGGAGTAGCTGCCGGAAAGCCGGGCCGGATATGGCGGCCGCAAGTACGGCAAGCCGGTACACACCGTTATATGTGGCACAAGAGACCGCTAAGCTGATCAGGTAAGTCATGCCCCGGATCTGCTGACGGTAATTTGGGTGGTACCGCGTGAGATGATATCCTCTCGTCCCTATTATGGGATGCTGAGGATTTTTTAGTTAATGCAAACATTTTGCTAGACAATATAAAGGAGGCAGTCATGTATAAAAAAGTTTCAACAGATCTGAATTTTGTTGAAAGAGAGAAGGCAGTACTGAAGTACTGGAAGGAAAACAAAATTTTTGAAAAAAGCCTTAAGTTCAGGGAAGGATCCGAGACCTTCACATTTTACGACGGCCCGCCCACGGCAAACGGAAAGCCGCATATCGGGCACATCATCACTCGTACGATGAAGGACCTTATACCCAGGTACAAAAGCATGAAGGGATACAATGTCCTGAGAAAAGCCGGCTGGGATACACATGGCCTGCCTGTTGAGCTTGAAGTGGAGAAACTCCTTGGTATAAACGGAAAACCGCAGATAGAGGAATATGGTGTGGAACCGTTTATACAAAAATGCAAGGAGAGTGTATGGAAATACAAGCGCGAATGGGAGGAGATGAGTGACCGTGTCGGCTTCTGGGCCGACATGGAGGATCCCTATGTCACTTATCACAACTCATATATAGAGTCGGAATGGTGGGGGCTGAAACAGATATGGGACAAAGGTCTCCTGTACAAGGGACATAAGATCGTGCCATATTGCCCGCGCTGCGGCACATCACTTTCGAGCCATGAAGTGGCACAGGGATATAAGGATGTCAAAGAGACATCGATATATGTAAAATTCAAGGTCAAAGGCGAACCGGGCGTATTCCTGATGGCATGGACCACCACACCCTGGACGCTGCCATCCAATGTCGCATTGACGGTGAATCCGGACGAGACATATATCAGAGCCAGATGCGGGGATGAGACATATATTCTGGCTGAAGCGCTGGCTCCAACAGTCCTTGGCGGTGGGTATACCGTAACGGGCAGCAGCAAGGGATCCGAACTGCGGGGGATGGAATACGAACCGCTGTTTGATTTTGTCACGCCTGATAAAAAAGCTTATTATGTCGTATGCGACAATTTCGTAACTCTCACCGACGGTACCGGAATAGTCCATACTGCGCCTGCATTCGGTGAAGATGATGCCAAGGTGGGCCGGGCAAATGATCTGCCCTTCGTGCAATTGGTCAACGAGCAGGGTGAGTTTGTCGAGTCTGTTGGGCCGTGGAAGGGTATGTTCGTGAAGAAGGCCGATCCTCTGATAATAAAGGAGCTGCAGTCAAGAGGGCTGGCATATAAGCTGATGGATTATGAACATTCGTACCCGTTCTGCTGGAGATGCGACACACCGCTGCTCTATTATGCAAGGGACACCTGGTTCATAAAGATGACCGAGATCAGGGACAATCTGCTCAAAAACAACAACAGCATCAATTGGCTGCCCGACAATATAAGGGAAGGCCGTATGGGCAACTTCCTCGAAAATGTGGTGGACTGGGGCCTGAGCCGTTCCAGATACTGGGGGACTCCGCTTCCGATATGGGAGTGCAAATGCGGTCATCGTCACCTGGTCGGAAGCATAGCCGAACTCAGGGAACTCGGCGACAATGTTCCCGAAGATATCGAGCTGCATAAGCCGTTTATCGATGAAGTGCTGCTTAATTGTCCGAAATGCTCCGGAAAGATGAAGAGAGTGTCCGAGGTCATCGACTGTTGGTTCGATTCAGGAGCCATGCCGTTTGCACAGTGGCACTATCCGTTTGAAAACAGGGAAGTATTTGAGTCCCATTTCCCGGCAGACTTCATCAGCGAGGCGATAGACCAGACCAGAGGTTGGTTCTACACTCTTCTGGCAATATCGACGCTGCTGTTTGACAAACCGGCGTTTAAAAATGTAATAGTGCTTGGCCATGTGAATGACAAGGACGGCCAGAAGATGAGCAAGCACAAGGGGAATGTAGTGGATCCGTGGACAGTACTGGACAAACAGGGCGCTGACGCTGTACGCTGGTATTTCTATACCGGAAGCGCACCCTGGCTGCCAAGCAGGTTTTATGAAGAAGCTGTGAGCGAAAGCCAGAGAAAGTTCATGGGCACGCTCTGGAACACATATGCGTTCTATGTACTGTATGCAAACATCGATAAGTTCAACCCGCTGGAGTACAAGCTTGAACATGACAAGCTGGCCGTAATGGATAAATGGATACTCTCGAGACTGTATACCCTGATCGGCAGGGTCGACAAAAATCTGGAAAACTACAGGATAACGGAGTCAGCCAGAGATATACAGGATTTCACCGATGAGTTGAGCAACTGGTATGTCAGAAGGTGCAGGGAGCGTTTCTGGCAGAAGGAGATGAACCAGGACAAGATAAATGCATATATGACGCTTTATACGGTGCTTGTGGAACTGGCTAAAACGATAGCGCCATTCGTACCCTTTATAAGCGAGGAAATTTACCTGAACCTTGTGCGGAGCGTAGATCCTTCTGCGCCCGAGAGCGTCCACCTCTGTGATTATCCTCAGGTGCCGGACGGATTTATAGATATTGAGCTTGAAAGCAACATGGACAGAGTTCTAAAGTATGTCGTGCTTGGACGCGCCTGCAGGAATACGGCCAACATAAAGAACCGCCAGCCGATAGGAACAATGTATGTCAAGGATGATTCGGAACTGCCGCAGATGTATGCGGATCTTGTAAAGGATGAACTGAACGTCAAAAATATATCGTTCACAAAGGATGCATCCGGCTTTACCACTTACAGATTCAAGCCGCAGCTTCGCACGGTGGGGCCGAAATACGGCAAGCTTGTGTCAAAGATAGGAGCATACCTGTCGGAGGCGGACGGAAATGAGCTTATGGACCGTTTCAACAGGGATGGAAAGGTGAACTTCAGGCTTGATGATACGGATGTTGTGCTCGAACTGGCCGATGTGCTTGTGGAGACCGTTCAAAGAGAAGGCTTTGTGTCCGAGACCGAAAGAGACATAACGGTAGTGCTGGATACGAACCTTACAAAGGAACTGATCGAAGAAGGATACGTCCGCGAGATCATAAGCAAGCTGCAGACAATGAGGAAGGAAGCAGGTTTTGAGGTACAGGACCACATAATCGTATACTACGGCGACAATGAAAGGATCAGTGCGATCGTAGGCAGGAATATCGAACTGATCTGCGACGAAGTACTTGCGGATGAGTTGCTTCCATCGACAGGTGAGGGTTACTCCAGAGAGTGGAACATAAACGGGGAAACCGTCTGCTTCAGCGTCCTGAAAGTGAAATAGGAAGGAATGCGGAATGGTAAAGATCAATGTTGAATTAGGGAGCAGGAGCTACCCCATATATATCGATTCTGATTTTTCCGGCCTTGGCAAAGCTTTTGGCGGAGCTAACACAGGCGGAAAAGTAATGGTGGTAACGGACAGCAATGTATGCAGGCACTACCTTGATGAATGCACAGCTGCACTGGGATCGACAGGCGCTGAAGTCCACAGCCATATAATAGAAGCCGGAGAAAAAAGCAAGACGCTCGAAACCGTTAAGGATATCTACCGCCGTCTGTCTGCTGAAAAGTTTGACAGAAACTCGACTCTTACAGCACTGGGCGGAGGCGTTGTCGGTGACATCACCGGTTTTGCGGCCGCTACGTATATGCGGGGCGTCAATTATGTACAAATACCGACAAGTCTGCTGGCTCAGGCGGACAGCAGCATAGGCGGTAAAACCGGGGTGGATTTCGAAGGCAGCAAAAACATGGTCGGTGCGTTTTATCAGCCGCGTTTGGTCTATATCAACGTCAGCACGCTTCGGACGCTTCCAAAGCGCGAACTCAGCTCCGGACTTGCGGAGGTCATAAAACACGGGCTGATCGTAAATGCCGAGTTTTATGATTACATTGCCTACAATATGAGCAAGATATTTGCATTCGATGCGAATACTCTCCAATATATGGCAAAGATGAACTGCAGCATCAAAAAAAGCATCGTCGAACTGGACGAACGTGAAAGCGGACCCAGAGCCATGCTGAATTTCGGTCACACCTTCGGGCACGCCATCGAAAGCGCATCGGAGTTTTCGCTGCTGCATGGCGAATGTGTTTCGATCGGGATCGCGGGAGCATTCAAGCTGGCCCTCAAGCTGGGCATGATAAATGCATCGGCGGCCGAAGGCGTCGAAAACACGCTGAAATCTGCCGGCCTGCCGGTGAGAGCAAAAGGTATGGATGCAGAAATGATATATGAAAACATGCTGCATGACAAAAAGTCGAAGAGCGGCAGACTGAACTTTATCCTTCCCAGGGGGATCGGAGAAGTCATCAGCTGCATGGTGGACGATGAACGGGCGATCAGGGAAGTAATCAAAGAATTGCTGGAGCCGGCATAAAAACTGATGCGGTAAAGCAATCAGAATAACAGGGTTTTATAGAAAATCCCATGCCGAATACACGAGGCTGGGATTTTTGTTATAATAACTATCCGATTATGGTGCCA
>CAZQUQ010000208.1:0-4733 GCA_964596445.1 uncultured Oscillospiraceae bacterium | reverse complement strand
CGATGCCTTATTCTGCGGTATGTCCGCACATTTAACCAATAATGCTGCGGCGGTTTTTGCGGGATATATATCATATAAGCTGCGGACGATGCTGCGTACGGAAGAGCCGATATCTGATGTCACTGATCTGAGCGGTGTTTTTGATGCTTTTGCCCAATTAGCACCGAGACAGTTGATTTTTGTATTTCTATTCTATGGATTTATTATTATTTTTATTGCAATAGTTTTCATACTGCTGCTTTATCTGCTCAAAAGGATAAATCAGCTTCCTGCGGAAACGAAGCCTTTGCTGCATGCTGCCGCTGACAAAGGAAGCCATACGGCATTGAAGCGGAAAACGCTTTTACTGCTGCTGCCGGGACTGTTGGCTGTGTGCATGTGGTTCTATGCCGAGGCATCCGGATTTATGGGGGTACAGAATGCTGTTACGGAGGTCTTCAGACACATTATCGGTGTTGGGGCCTGATCGGCACCCGCTGCGTGTCAGCTTTTCCTTAGGCTGCGTATATCGTCTCCTGCAAATCTGAAGACATCAAAGCTGCCCGTTATCCTTGATACTATCCTCTCATCGTAGTATTCGAAGAGCTTTTTAAGATCTATATTTGTAGCGATTATGGTTTTGCACGGCTTCCTTGCATCGTTCGATACCCTTGTATCCAGGATGCTCAGCAGTTCGGCGTACCTCATCGCTGTCGGTGATTCTGTTCCCAGATCATCGATTATCAGAAGTTCTGTCTCAAGGATGTTCTTATATGCGGTCGAATCCCATTCGTCGTTATTGCTGTAATTGTACCGGAACTCGTAGATGATGTTGAAAAGGGCCGGAGCTGTCAGATACAGCACCGTATGGCCTGCCTTCATCAGTTCCATTGCTATGCACGCTGATAAGAATGTTTTTCCCGTGCCGGTCGGCCCGCAGAAGAACAGATTGTTCACATCCGGTGAACTGAAGCTGTCCGTAAACTTCCTGCAATGCTCCAATATGCCCTGGATCTGCCGGCGGGGAGATTTTTTGATCCCGTACTTTTCTTCATTGACTTCATCAGGGTACAGCTCGGTGCTAAAGCTTGCAAATCCGTCATTAGCAGCAATACACAGGTTTGATCTGTCATACAGCTGATCCAGCAAAAGCTGCCTGCAGCAAACACACATCGTATCTCCCCTGCCGTCCGGCGAACTGACGATGCCTGTATCAGAGCATTTTTTGCATTCGAAGACAGGGGTAAGATAATCAGCAGGATAACCCATTTTGGCCAGGATCTCCGCGCGTTCCGCCTTCAGCCGCTCTATGACGGATGAAAGTTCTGTGGATGCTTCATCTGCAGGTACTGTTCCCATGAGTATAGCTTTGTTATACTTGAAACCTGCGCTGTTTATTTCGTTCTCTATCTCTTCAAGACGCGGCATTCGCCAATAAAGCTCTGATTTTCTGGCATCGAGATCATCGAGCGCTTTCCTGCGTTTTTTTTCATATTCATTTCTTATCAACTGATATATGCTGTAGCTCATGCCTGCTGCTACCTTCCTTCCATCTATCCATACCTTCCTGCACACATCGGACCCTGTGTCAGTAATAAGCTTGTGTGATCATGTTGTGTTATCTCTTGCTGCACTGACGACGATATCACACTTCCTTGTACAGCCTATCGAAATAATCATCGTCGTACTTCCGCTGATCAAAATTGCCTTTTTGCGGTATTGCGGTCTCGCGCGTCTTTGTCCTTGCTGTTTTTGGTGCTTTGGAGCCGCCCTCAGCCGAAATGATATCTTCTTTTGTTTTATAGCCCTTTTCATGCCAGTTGGTAAGTATTTTGTTGATATATTCAAAACTCGGCGTAACGGCTGATGTAGTGCGTCTTAAAGCTTGCTCGATAACATCGAAATCATAACCGAACTCGGATACCCACTTTTCCACATATGCTTCCTCATATTCTGTCAGGTATCCCTGCTTTCTGAGCTTCTTCATGATCATCCCGCGGATGTCCTTAACTTTTTGCGCCTCTAAAGAGTACTTGTCCAGATCGAAGCTGTTTCGAATATTTTTGCTGTGCCAGTTGTCTGCCACCTTAGTGATATATTGTCTTGAAAGGCCCTTATGATCGTAGCAGTGCTTGAAAAGGGCATACATCACATCTTCTTCAAACTGATATTTATCGAACCAGGCGTCTATATCCGTGTACCAGGAAGGAGACATCACGCCCTGGAAAAATGCGTTGTTTATGCTTGATATGAACTTGCTTCGTTTTTTGCTCCTCTCGCTGCTGAATTCGGCTTCCGCTGGGGTGGATGTGGTTTTGGTCCGGTAGACCTTTTTTATCTCCTTTTCCTTTATATCGTTTATTATTACTACATTGTCATTTGCTGTCCTGGATATAAGGCCGAGCTCCTCAAGCCTCGCCAGCGCGTCTTTTACGCGTGATGACTGCAGCTCCAGCTTCTTTGCGATCTCATCCGACGACGGATTTTTCTTGTACTTGCCGAGAAACAGGCAATAAATATATACTTTTACAAAGTCGCTTTCCAGCGACGGCATGTATTCAGAAATAAAAACATCCGGTATCAGCGTATCGGAGTACAGTATTGAGAAGTTTGCATCAAAAACCATATTCGGTTGACCTCACTGCAATTTTGTGGTATGTTATCCTTCCCTATTATAGCATATATGATGTGGTGTAAGAACAGGATAAAATAAATGATGCAGGATCGTATGTATATACTCTATATTATGGACTGACGTATATATTACCTTTGTATGGACTGACGCATATATTACCTTTGTGATGAAAATGTATCGCCGATCTGTACCATTTTTCAACTTTTGGCCAAAATTTCTGTGTCAAAGCACCTTTTTTATGTGACTAAGTCTACATAACATTAGATATTGTGTATATTTGTATCAATATCATGGGAGAATATACCAATATAGTGCCCAAAAGTTGAAAAATGGTACAGATAACTCCTTGAAATTAAAATCAAGCTAGAAACCTGCACATAACTTGGAAAATGGTACAATGGAGTCCCAAACACCACATAAATACAGTTGATTTTACAGCCGGAAAGTATTATTATATATATGCACTGTTGATATGCCGTGATATAATACCGGCAGTAGACAGGATATGCGCCCATAGCTCAACTGGATAGAGCGTCTGGCTACGGACCAGAAGGTTGTGGATTCGATCTCTGCTGGGCGCGCCAAGTTATTGGATTAGAGCTTGTCAGGAAAAAACTGACAGGCTCTAATTTTACAGCTTTTAGGTTAAAGTCTTGTTAGTAACTTACTGATGCAAAACAAAAATAAAAAACAAGAATTTTTATGTTTTGCATCTGTGAGTACCTTATATTGGGGTGTTGGCGAAGCCCACATTGGATATAGAACGAAACGGAAACGAGGGCATTTGAAATCCGGAACCGTTAAAGTAGATAACCAGGGATGTTGGAACAGACGGATTGATGATACTAACCGGCTGGTTTATTTTATTGATGGTGGCCAAATCTATATTTTGCAGTGTATAACTAACTATAATGAAAAATGAAGAATATAGCATATGAAAAGCCAGGTTGCAATTACGAAGCGCCTGCTTTTTTAATCCCATAACAAAATAATTATCTGCTGAAACGTTACTTTTTCTGAAATGGAAAGTATAAGAGGGCAGAACCAATTGAAACGGCTGCCGGTGAATGGACATTAAGGTGGTGCAATAGTGGACGAAAAGGCACTTGTAGAAAGTGTACTCAACGGTGATTACGAAGCTTTTGAGGAAATAGTCGATAAATATAAAAACAAGCTGTACAGTTTTCTTGTAAAGATGACACTCTCCAAACAAGATGCCGAGGAAATACTTCAGGAGGTCTTTATCAGAGTATACAATAATCTTGATAAATATGACGACAGGTGGATGTTTTCCACATGGATATACCGCATTGCCGTAAATTCATGCAGAAGCTTCATCAAAAAAAGAAAAAGGCATACAACCGTACCAATTCATAATGAGTTAGGGCATTCGGAGAATGATGGAGCGGGTAATCCGGAAGAAACCTTTGAGGCGGCCGAACGCCGACAGGAAATAATCTTTCTTATTCGGGAGCTTAACGAAAAGCAAAGGATACCATTAATTCTGAAATATGTAAAAGGTTTTTCCTATTTCGAGATAGGGAGGATCATGGGAATATCGGAAGGGGCTGCGAAGATGAAGGTTTCAAGAGCAAGGGAAAACATCCTTAAAAGGTACATCGAAAGACACAGGGGTGATTTGTCATGAAAGGCCATCTATCGGCTGATGAGCTGGATGCCATACTGGAGGGAGATATACCGCATAAAAACAAAGATATGGCCGAAACACACCTGGTTCGATGCGGAGAATGCCGAATGCGCCTGAATGTTTTGCGCCATACCGGAAAATACCTTGAAACAGTGGAAACGGTTGACGATATGTTTACTGAAAGGGTGATGAAGACATTGAGTAAAAAAAGGTACACAAGGAACAGAAAAGTACGGTCGCATCGCAAGGCCGGTATCGGTAAACCCATATTTGCCTTTCTAATGGTTTGTGTGTTGGTAGGCGTGGCATTTTACTTCGGGACAAAATTTGATGCACTGAGGAATAAAGCAATAGGACAGACAGAAGCCACAATAACACCGGCAGTGTCTACTAATGAAAAGATATCCGAAGCTCCTGCAAAAACCGAAGTGGTTACATTGACATTATATTTTCCCAACTTAAACTACGACG
>CAZQUQ010000207.1:0-4761 GCA_964596445.1 uncultured Oscillospiraceae bacterium | reverse complement strand
AGGCGGTCGGCATTATTATGTACAGTAATATGATGTTTGGGTTGTGTGGCGTTATTATATATTGCGGTCAGCCTTTTTTGAAAATTTGGAGCATGCATTTTTAGTGCTGCCGTCATAATGCCTGACGGTAAAGAGTTGGCAGTATCCGATTGTCGGATCGCGATCCTTGCTTGTGTCAGGTATCAGAAAGAATTCACATTCGTTGCATTTTATCCCTGGCATGTCTACAGACCTTGAGGAAGGAGCATTGACAGACCATACAGCTGCTTTCCTTTTATATCTCGAGCATCTGTAATCTCTGGAGACAGCTCCATGTATGCTGCAGAGAATATCCGTATTAACTTTGACACTGATCCCTCTGGCGCAATTGCTGCAGTTTCCGGCCCGCTTCATCGGTACCCCCGCCTTGCATCATTTATTATCTTTGGTTTATACACTTGAATATATTATCATATCAGAACCATAATGGCAAATAATGGGAAATTAATTTACTGCCAAATATTGTTTTGAAACAGTACAAATTTTGTTTCGCTCCTCTTATCTATGGGGTATAATTAGATAAGCATATCAGGCCAGAATATAAGGATCCCGGAGGATGAGTCATGAAGAAACCGGTTTTACTGCGAAGAAGATATATCCCATACGAGTTGGTGGACTTTTCGGGAGACGAGATGCTTTTCAGAAGCGAAGAGCTGCTTGTGACGAAATGGATATCGATCAGGCCCAGATCGGATTTCTTCGGCGGAATCTCCTTTAATTTTTTGGATAAAGGATATAAGGTCAACAGATTTTACGATGTTGACGGCAACTTCACGTACTGGTATTGTGATATAATTGACGTTGAATATGACCAGGCTTCTGATACATACACTATAAATGATCTTCTGGTTGATATAGTCATACATCCGGACGGCAGAGTAAAGGTGCTCGATGCGGATGAACTGGCACAAGCACTGGATGAAGGACTGGTAACTGTCGAACAGACAGTAAAAGCGCTGAAGACCTTTGACGGTCTGATAAAATCGATATATGACGGGAGTTTCCCTCCGGAGATATGCAGTAAATGGGAGTATTAGGCCATAAATGATAACCGGACATAACGATATCAATCAAAAATATATCGATCTTCACACACACTCCACTGCATCTGACGGCAGCATGACGCCGCCTGAGCTTGTAAGGCATGCATACAGGAAAGGACTGTCAGCAGTAGCGCTGACTGATCACGACACCGTCGCGGGAGCGGAGCAGGCTCTTGAAGAAGGCCGCAGGCTCGGCATTGAGGTGATCGCCGGAGTAGAGATCAGCGTATCGCTCTCAATATGGGATTTACCTGCATATAAATGTCCTGATTGCGGACGCAGCGAGGATCATGCGCAAAAGTCAAACGAGCCGGAGATGCATCTTCTGGGTTATTTCCCAAACGGTGGTTATGAGCCTATACTCAAGACGCTGGAGGAACTGCGTGAGAAAAGAGAACAGAGGAATCCCAGGATCGTCAGCAAGCTGAATGAGATGGGATTCGATATCACAATGGATGAGGTGGCCTCCAAAGCAAAGGGAGGGATAGCAGGCCGCCCGCATATCGCAAGGGTTCTTCTGGAGAAGGGCTATATATCCAGTATGGCAGAAGGCTTTGACAAATACCTTGCTCCCGGAAGGCCGGCATACTTCAGGAAGGATAAACTGACACCGGAGGAAGGTATAGCTGAAATACTGCGTTCAGGCGGGATACCGGTTCTGGCGCATCCTATTTATCTTGGACTGGAAGGAAGTCAGCTCGACCAGGTGATGAAAAGGCTTAAGGCGGCCGGTCTTGCAGGTATCGAAGCACTCTACACCGATAACACGCCGGAACAGACGAAAGAGTTGCTGGAGCTTGCGGCAAGGAATGGGCTCATCGTGACTGGCGGCAGCGATTTCCATGGCAGCTTCAAACCGGATATCGAGATCGGCATCGGCAGAGGAAATCTGAGGATACCATACGAACTGCTGCCAGGTCTTAAGCAGTATATGGCATGACTTGATGTATAATTTACTGATGTACAAAATTTAAATAAGGTGCTACAATGTTTAGAGCAGAATATGCGAAGTATTCTGCTTTTTTGTGTGCATCATATGACAAGGCTGGCTGACAGTAAAAATTATATCATTACGGCATAAACTGAGGTAGAAAATGCAGAGCAAAACTTTAGAGAAAAACCTCACTGAAGGCAGCGTAGCTATACAACTTATTAAGTTCGCACTGCCCTTTATGTTGTCGAACCTTATTCAAACGCTTTATAACGTTGCGGATATGCTTATCGTTGGCAACTATAACGGTTCTGCAGGAATTTCGGGAGTCAATATAGGGGGGCAGGTCACCTTCATAATGACCAACATAGTGATAGGACTGAGCGTTGGTGGTACGGTCGTGATCGCCCAATATCTTGGTTCCGGCGACAGAAAGGGAATGCGGGAATCGATCAGTACGCTCATTACTTTCCTGCTGGCTGCAGCGATCACTTTAACAGTATCGATGATGCTGCTGTCGGATACGATCCTTCAGTTGATACAGACGCCGCCGGAATCGTACAGGCAGGCAAAGGAATATCTGAACATAACTGTATCGGGAACGATATTTATTTTCGGCTATAATGCGTTCTCGGCCATCCTGAGGGGTATGGGAGACAGTAAAAGACCGCTGATATTCGTTACGATCGCATGTGTTATAAATGTGTTCCTTGACATACTGTTTGTAGGACCGCTCGGTATGGAAGCGGCAGGCGCTGCTCTGGCGACGGTGATATCACAGGCGGTAAGCATGTTTACATGCATCGGCTACCTGAAGCGCAGCGGTTTTGAATTCGATTTCAAGTTCAAATCGTTCAGATTTTATAAGGACAAATTTCGCATACTGCTGAAAATCGGGATTCCGATTTCGATTCAAAATGTAATAACGAACTTCTCGTTCCTGGTCATGACCACTATCGCAAACGGGTTTGGAGTGAGTGCATCGGCAGCGGTAGGTATCGTCGGGAAATATAACGGTTTTGCGATACTGCCCGCCATTGCGGTAGGTTCATCGGTTTCTGCGATGGTCGCGCAGAATATGGGTGCGGGAAGGCTCGACCGTGCAAAGAAGACCTTCCATACCGGGTTTGCGCTCGCGTTTTCTGTTTCTGTCGTAGTATTTATCATAACTCAGCTGTTCCCGGCACAGATCCTTTCGATGTTCGGCGACGATCCGGAAATGATCGCGGCCGGTGTTGAATACCTAAGGACATTTTCACTGGACTATATAATAGTGCCGGCTACGTTCTGCCTGAACGGAATAATAACAGGCTCCGGGCATACTATAATATCTTCCATCGGCGGTATAATGTCGGCGATTGGTTTCAGGATCCCGATAGCAATACTGTTTGGGTCCGTGCTGGGCATGGGGCTGTGGGGATTAGGGATCGCAGCGCCGGCAGCAAGTATAGGTTCAGGCTTGCTGCTGTTCATTTACTATATACTTGGCAAATGGAAAAAGAGCACTGTAGTGCGGGAGACAGTGCAGGAATAAGAAGCAGGCAAATGTATGTACAAGCTTAAGCCAATTCAGCTATAACGCATGATATTGCTTCCTGTCGGCAGCTGTAATTTGCGTATTGCCTGTGCCGGCTTGACATGAAGCATGTTTTGCGGTTATAATGAAAGTCGACCGAACCGATGAAGGCAATATATCGACCCTTTTCACGAAGGGTCATTTTTATCGGCGGGGAGTTTAACGGAAGGCTTGTGTTATGGCAAACGAAGGGATCAAAATCATCGCTCAGAACAAAAAGGCCAGACATGATTACTTTATCGAGCAGACAATGGAAGCCGGTATAGTATTGTCGGGCACTGAAGTGAAATCGATCAGGCAGGGCAAGGTGAACCTGAAGGACAGCTATGCCACGATCGAGGGTGGTGAGGTCATACTCAACGGCATGCATATCAGCCCTTACGAGATGGGGAACATATTCAACAAGGATCCGCTGCGCGACCGCAAGCTGCTGCTGCACAAAAGCGAGATAAACAGGCTCATCGGCATCACGCAGCAGAAGGGACTTGCACTGGTGCCTATCCAGATCTACTTCAAGAGAGGCAAAGTAAAAGTGGAGCTTGGGATCGCAAAGGGCAAGAAGCTGTATGACAAGCGTGAGGATATCGCCGAACGTGACGCCAAACGCGAGATCGACCGCAGGCTCAAGGAAAGTATACGGCAATAACAGCAATAAAAAGGTGACATTTCTCAGCTGGTGAGGAATACATCTTGTAAGAGAAGTGTCATGTTACCTTTAACCATGGGGGTGTATTGGTTTCGACGGGATCGTTGAGATCAGTGAAGCGGGTAGAGGATTCTCGTTGGCCTCTTAAAAAACGAGAAACTAAAAATAAACGCTAAAAACGATAATTTCGCTTTAGCTGCTGCCTAATATAGGCAGCCCGTCAGTCCGGGGTTCCTGCACCTCGGGTAGCTGGCGTCATTAAGTCAGGCCTTAGGAAGGGGAAGGTCAAATTCCGGGACTGGTTCAGTAGTAGCCTTGAGCTGAACCCGATTTAAAGGCTACCGAAAGAGGAACTCTGACTGCAGAGGTCCGCCGGAGGGAAACGCCGGGCTCAAGTCCCGCAAGGGATACTGGGCAAGGCACAAATTGCAGTCTACACCCGTAGAAACACTGGTGGATATGGTTTCGGACAGGGGTTCGACTCCGCTCACCTCCACCATACTTTGTATGAAAACCCGCAATATTA
>CAZQUQ010000206.1:0-4783 GCA_964596445.1 uncultured Oscillospiraceae bacterium | reverse complement strand
GGCGGAGGGGGATCCATAGGCTCGGAGCTGTGCCGCCAGATCGCCAGGTTCGGACCGAAGAAGCTCATCATATTCGATATTTATGAAAACAATGCATACGACCTTCAGAACGAGCTGCTGTTTACATACAAGGATAAGCTCGACCTCGAAGTGCTCATCGGCTCATGCCGCGACAGGGAGAGACTGAGGGAGGTATTCGAGCGTTACAAGCCCGGCGTCGTGTTCCATGCGGCAGCACACAAGCACGTCCCGCTGATGGAGGGCAACCCGTCCGAAGCGATAAAGAACAATGTGTTCGGAACGCTCAACACCTGCCGCCGTGCTGTAGACTTCGGAGCTAAGAAGTTCATACTCGTCTCAACCGACAAGGCTGTGAACCCGACCAACATCATGGGTGCATCCAAGCGCCTTGCGGAGATAATAGTGCAGTCCATGAACAGGATGGGCGACACCAAATTTGCCGCGGTCCGGTTCGGAAATGTACTTGGCAGCAACGGCAGCGTTATACCGCTGTTTAGAAAACAGATATTGCAGGGCGGTCCAGTAACGGTGACTCACCCTGAAGTCATAAGATATTTCATGACCATACCAGAGGCGGCCCAGCTTGTGATCCAGGCAGGAGCGCTGGCAAAGGGCGGAGAGGTGTTCGTTCTGGATATGGGCGAGCCTGTAAAGATAGATGACCTAGCACGGGATCTGATACGTCTCTCTGGACTGGAACCCGATGTGGATATAAAGATCGAATACACCGGTCTCAGACCCGGCGAAAAGCTTTACGAGGAACTGCTGATGGCAGAGGAAGGCCTTGAAAAGACCGCCCATAAAAAGATATTCATTGGCAAGCAGCAGGACATGAGCTTCCAGGAGGTCATAATGTGCATCAAAGCGCTGGAAAACTCCATGGAAAGCGATGAGATGCTCAGGGAGACCATGGCGAAGCTTGTGCCGACGTATAAGTACGAACGTGAGTACAAAAAGCCTGAAATCAACTCTCTCACCGATGATATTACATCGGAAAGTAAGGCTGCCGATCAGGCTTCTGCGAAGCCATTGGTAAACACAGAACTGAAAGCGGCGGCACAGAACTGAAGCATTTGTCATGTTACTTCAGAATAAATAATGAAGAGAAGGGTATCAATGACAACTAGTAAAATTTGGCTTTCATCACCGCATATGAGCGATGAGGGCTATGAAATGCAATTCATAAGGGAAGCATTTGAATCCAATTGGATAGCTCCTCTTGGGAAAAATGTGGACGAATTTGAAAGAGAGCTTGCTGCGAAGATTGGAGCAAAATGTGCCGCAGCGCTTTCATCAGGCACTGCTGCCGTACATATGGCGCTAAAGGCCGTAGGAGTCGACAAGGGAGACATAGTTTTCTGTCCATCGCTTACATTTTCAGCTACGGCAAACCCGATCGTTTATCAGAATGCCATACCTGTATTCATAGACAGCGATCTTCAGACCTGGAACATGGATCCGAACGCCTTGGAGAGGGCATTTGCAAAATACCCGAAGGTAAAAGCGGTGCTTGTGGTCCATCTGTACGGCTTATCCGCAGATATGGACAGGATCACTGAAATATGCAGAAGGCATAATGTTCCGCTGATCGAGGATGCAGCCGAGTCATTGGGCACGAAGTATAAAGGAAAGAGCACTGGAACTATCGGAGATTTCGGCATTTTTTCCTTCAATGGCAACAAGATAATCACGACATCAGGCGGCGGAATGCTTGTATCCGATAATGAGGAGAGAATAGCAAAGGTCAGGTTCTGGGCGACCCAGGCAAGAGACAAGGCAAGACATTACCAGCACAGCGAACTGGGATACAATTACAGGATGAGCAACATAGTCGCAGGCATAGGCAGGGGTCAGCTCAAGGTGCTGGACGAAAGAGTCAAAAAGAAACAGTACATATTCAATTACTACAAAAAAGCACTGGCGCATCTTGATGGTGTTCAGTTCATGCCGATAAACGAATGGAACGAGCCTAACTGCTGGCTGTCCTGCATAACTGTCAGAGGAAGAGTGAAGCCGTTGGACATCATGGAAGCTCTTGAAAAGGAAAACATCGAATCCAGACCCATCTGGAAGCCGATGCATCTGCAGCCGTATTACAAGGACTGCGATTTCGTCGGCAGCGGAGTATCTGCCGATATATTTGAAAACGGCGTCTGTCTGCCGTCCGATACTAAAATGACAGACGACGATCTGGAAAGAGTATGCGGTATAGTTAAAGGTCTGTGGAAGTGACATCAGTACTTCATCAGGGGGCAATGTAAGAAGCATGCAGATCGAGGTTAATCGAAATATCGTACCGCCTGTACAGTTACCGGGCAAAGGCGGTTTTTATAGAAAATATGTCAAACGTCCCATGGATCTTATCCTATCACTCCTGGCGCTTATCGTATTGAGTCCATTTATGTTGATCATAGCACTGCTTGTCAGGGTCAAACTGGGCAGCCCTGTGATCTTCAAGCAACAGAGACCCGGCTTGAACGAAAAAATTTTCACGCTGTATAAGTTCAGGACGATGACCGACGAAAGAGATGAGAATGGGGAACTGCTGCCAGATGACATACGGCTGACCAGATTTGGGAAGCTGTTACGTTCATTGAGTCTAGCGCGAGTAATAATAGGGACAACACAATCAAACCCTTGCAGCACAATGCTTTGCGGGATTTCTTGAAAGTTGCTACTTCTACTTGAACACTTTTTCGAGTGAAAATAGGAGCTTTCAAATCGAGTAACGGAGCTCAACTTGGGAACCAACTAACACTACTGCGATTTGATGTGTTTCTCTAAACGTCAGAGTTGTTGCTCGGTAATAAGTGACCAATACTAATCCGCTAATGGGATGTATAACACATAAATTCAATATAGTCAATATAAATCTTTATGAAATCTGGGAGTAAGGATTATGAAAAAGACTTTGCTGATCCTTGGTGCCGGCCAGTTTGGAACGGTGGTAAAAGAGATCGCTGAATCTCTTGGCATCTTTGAAAAGATTGCTTTTCTTGATGATACCTTTGGCCAAGGAGAATATGAAGGGGATTATCATGAGCAATCCATTGGTAAGCTCGATCAGTATGAAGAGCTCCGGGCTGATTACAATTATGCGGTGGTATCTATTGAAGATCCGAAAACTCGTATGGCTTGGACAAAGAAGCTTTTGGAGTCAGATTATTCGATTCCGATTCTTGTGTCTCCTCATGCACATGTAAGTCCCTACGCTCAACTCTCTATGGGAACCGTGGTGGAGCCTATGGCAGTTGTAAATGCGAATACACATATTGGGAATGGCACCTTTATTTCTGCAGGGGCAGTAGTCGATCACAATGTATTTGTAGCTGATTATTGTAATATCCAATGCGGGACGATTGTCATGCCCGGAGCCCTTGTCCCGAATTTAAATATAACGCAGCCTAATGAAGTGGTACGGAGATTATCAATGTCGTTTTCTCTCGAAAACAAAGATGGAGAGACGACTATAAATGGTACACCTATCGAAGTGACTTCTGACGGTAATGTGGAAGGCTGACTCTCATACGAACAATAAGGTTTTTTGTTGTTTTCTTGTCTGAGGAGACATCAAATCCCCTACTCTAAACAATACCACAGGATTTGAAAATACACAAGTATAAAATAATACAAATTGTCGAGCGTAAATATCAAGTACAGGAGAACAGCTCATGGCATTTAAGAATTTGTCGGGACTTAAGCCCTTTGATAATCGTCTTTGGTTGAGTTCGCCCACAAAACACTATGAGGAAATGGAATATGTGACCGAGGCTTTTGAATCGAACTGGAAGAGCACGGTCGGCAAAAACATAGATGCTGTTGAAGCACAGATCGCAGAATATATCGGCGTGAAATATGCCGTAGGGCTCAGTGCTGGAACTGCGGCTTTGCATTTGGCAACGAAACTTGCCGGAGAGAAATTGTACGGTCAGGCAAAACCGAATGAAGGAACCTTGGCTGGGAAAAGGGTTCTGGCCAGCGACATGACGTTTGACGCCAGCATCAACCCGATAGCTTACGAGGACGGCGAAGCGGTATTCATCGACACGGAATATGATACCTGGAACATGGACCCCGTTGCCTTGGAAAAAGCGTTTGAGCTTTACCCGGAGGCAAAGCTGGTCGTGGTGGCCCATCTGTACGGTACTCCTGGTAAGGTTTCTGAACTCAAGGCTGTGTGTGAACGACATGGAGCCTTGATGGTTGAGGATGCAGCGGAGAGTCTTGGAGCAAAATACCTGCTGAATGGTAAATGGGTGGAAACCGGTGCGCTCGGAGACTTTGGCTGTATTTCCTTCAATGGCAACAAGATCATCACCGGTTCCTGCGGCGGTATGTTCCTGACCAACTCAAAAGACGATTCCGACAAAGTTCGGAAATGGAGTACTCAGTCCCGCGAGAATGCCCCTTGGTATGAGCATGAGGAGGTGGGCTATAACTATCGGATGAGCAATATGATAGCCGGGTTTATCCGAGGTCAGATTCCCTATCTCCAGACACATATCGACCAAAAGAAAGCAATCTATGAGCGATATAGAGAAGGCTTTAAAGATCTGCCTGTGAAGATGAATCCGTATAACGCGGATAAGTCCGTTCCGAACTTCTGGCTGAGTTGCTTGATAATTGATGAAGACGCAATGTGCCGACAGGTGAGGGACGACAGGAAAGCGCTTTACATACCTGAAGCTGGGAAGTCCTGCCCGACTGAGATCCTTGAGACGCTGATGAAATTCAACGCGGAAGGCCGTCCGATCTGGAAGCC
>CAZQUQ010000205.1:0-4812 GCA_964596445.1 uncultured Oscillospiraceae bacterium | reverse complement strand
AGTTATAATAATACCATCGCTCTGTCGGATGACCCGGAAACAGTACGAAAAAAAGACAGGAACTCCTTCGAAAGCCTCAGTATATAAGGGAAGTCGTGGAGAATGGCAACAAGCGTGCAAGAGAGATCGCACAGAAAACCATGGCCGATGTGAGAAAGGCAATGAAGATAGACTGGTAAAGCAATGGCCTGCATTATCTTGCAGCAGAACGCAGGACACAAGAGAAGAAAGATCCGGGCCGTGACGGCGGTCAATATGGAAATGCCGGGGGAATATACTTGGAGAGTGCGCTTACCAATGCATGCAAAATCAAAATAGAAAACTTTGAAGGCCCTTTTGACCTGCTTTTTCATTTGATCGAAAAAAATCAGTTCAATATATATGATATACCCATCAATATCATTACGGATCAATACATGGAATACCTGTTTGCCATGCAGGAAATGGATCTGGAGATAGCCAGCGAATTTCTGGTCATGGCTTCAACTCTCCTGCATATAAAATCCAGGATGCTGCTTCCGTCAAGAAAGGAAGAGGAGCAGCATGAGGAAGACCCAAGAGAAGAGCTGGTGCTGCGGCTTTTAGAATACCGGAAATTCAAGGATTTTTCGCAAGTCCTGCGGCAGCGTGAAACAGTATGGGCCAGGGTTTGGTGGAAGCTTCCCGAGGTGATCAGCTTCACAAGAAAGGATGAAGGGTTGGAACTGGTGCCCGAAAAATTGAAGCGGTTTTATACCGAACTGCTGGAGAAAAACAGAAGAAAGATGAACCCCGATACCAGCGGAATGAACCGGATCATCCAGCATGAGAAGGTATCCATGAAAAGCAAGATGAGGGAGATCATCAGAGAACTGATAAGAAGGGGCAGATTTAAATTTTCCGAACTTTTTTCCTTCAGAACGAAATCGCGTACCGACGTGGTCACAGGTTTCATGGCTGTATTGGAACTGGCCAGGATGAGGAAGCTCAGGCTGGAACAGAGAAGGAGCTTTGGCGAGATATATGTGAACAAGGTCGAGATGACATCTGAACTTTTAAAATATGAACAGGAGAAACTGGACAATATGGCCTGATTTTACCGGATTCGAGGGAAGCTGCAGGATGACGGGATTTTATCATAAGTTCAGAACATTGCAGAAAGATACGATATGGGAAAGAAACTGAAGAAAGGTTGTACATATGGATATAAAGGAAATGGAAGCAGTGGTTGAGGGTTTGCTTTTTGCAGCAGGAGATCCGGTGCCGCTGGAAAAGCTTGCCGAAATACTGGAACTCGATAAAAAAACCGCAAAGAGATTCCTTGACAATATGGCCGTTACGCTGCAAAACTCCAAAAGAGGGATACTGATGCGGGAGGTAGACGGCAGCTATCAGCTTTGTACAAGGCCTGAGCATTTCGAATACATAAGCAAGCTTGTCGAGCCGAGACAGAAGCAGGCTTTATCCCAGGCTGCATTCGAGACGCTTTCGATTATTGCATACAATCAACCGGTTACAAGAGCCAGGATAGAAATGATAAGAGGCGTCAATTCTGACAGTGCGCTCATCAGGCTCATCGAAAGGAATCTTGTCAGGGAGGCCGGCAGACTGGATGCACCCGGAAAACCGATGCTGTATGAAACGACAGAGGAATTTCTGAGAAGCTTTGGTTTCAAATCGACAAAAGATCTGCCGGTACTTGAGCTTGAGAATATGACGGCCGACAAACTCCCGGAGGAGAATAACGGGCAATAGCGGAATACAGCTTCGGCAGCAGAAATGTTATGGCAATATAAATGTTGTGGTAACATAATTAAGGAATGAAAACGATCCAAATGGAAAAAATAGTGTAGAGAAGAGCGATCCCTTATGTCTGGTGAGGTGAGAAATGCTTTATCTGGCTGTTTTTTTTATTCTCATTTTATACATACTTTTGTTTGTTGTCAGAATCAAGGCTGCCATTGACTATATCAGAAACAAACAGGATGAATGGATCAAGATCTCCTTCTATACAAGAAAAGGATTTATCAGGTATGAGTATGAAGTTCCGCTTGTGAAAAAGAAAGGCGACAAGGTGAGCTTCAAGCTGGTCAAAGGTCAGGGACGCGAAATGCGCGGAGGATCGGAAAAAAATGATAAGCTTATGCCTTATGACATAGTAAAAAAATATATCAGCGTAAGGCAGTATCTGAAGGATCATGGCAGTCTTTTTGAGGATATAAGGAAGTACATAAACAGGCATGATATCCATGTGGAGCTTGACATAAAGCTGAAGCAGGGCACAGGCGATGCGGCCCAGACGGGGCTTATATGCGGCCTGCTGTGGAGTGCGGCGGGTATATTCACATCCTATATTTCAAGGTATCTGAAAACAGTGAGCAAAAGGATCAACATTGTGCCATGCTTCAATAAAAAAATATTTGAAGTAGATGCCAGCTGCATATTTCATGTAAGGTTGGTCCATATTATAGTCGTGTTGAAAAAAATATACTATATGAAATATCTGATAAAAATGAAGGCTAAAAAAACGATAGGTGGTGAAGTTAGTGGCTGAGCAGCATCCTATTGAAGCGCTGATGAAGACGGCAATGGAAAGCATCAGGGAAATGGTGGATGTAAACACGATAGTGGGCGATGCGGTGCAGTCTCCGGACGGAACAGTCATAATACCGATATCCAAAGTTACATTTGGTTTCGCGGCAGGAGGCGGAGAGTATAGCTTCGTCGTAAATGACGGTGATGAAAGCTCATCCGATGATGAGGAGCAAAACAGTGGGGACGGCAAATACCCGTTCGCAGGAGGGAGCGGCGCAGGAGTCAGCATCAATCCTGTTGCATTTATGGTAGTTGGAAACGGTCAGATCAAACTTTTGCCGGTGAATATCAACTCGACTGTCGACAGGATCCTGGATCTTGTCCCGGACTTTTTATGCAGGCTGGAAAGCATATGCAAAAGGAAGATCGCAGTAAAGAGGGAAGCTGAATCCGATGAATAGCATAAACGGGAGAGGAATCAACTGAGACAGTCATAAGTGAAACAGCATAATCGGGGCCGCATGTGCCGGATCATTCATACGATCCGGTTTTATGTGGCCTTTTCCGCAAATCCATGTTATATTATGATTGCGGAAAGATCCGGCAATGATTCAATACCGGGTATTTAAGGCAGAGAATATTTATTGTCAATTTGAAAGGATTTATGCTGTGATAAGGCTTCAAAAATATCTTGCGGATGCCGGAGTAGCTTCCAGGCGAAAATGCGAGGAACTCATCTCACAGGGCAGGGTCGAGGTCGACGGCAAGGTAGTGACCGAACCAGGCAGTAAAGTCGAAGGCACTGAAGAAATAAAGGTTGACGGCAAGTTAATCGGGCCCGGACATAAAAAAGTCTATATTTTAATGAACAAGCCTGTCGGTTATATATCATCGGCAAAGGACCAATTTTCGAGAAAGACAGTCGTCGATCTGGCTGACACTGTAAAGGAAAGGATATACCCTGTCGGCAGACTTGATTATGACACATCAGGGTTGATTATACTCACAAACGACGGTGAATTTGCCAATTTACTGATGCATCCCCGTCATGAAGTCAGAAAGGTGTACCGGGCTGTTATCAGGGGGATGATGAGTGAACAGGACATCGAGAGGCTGGAGAAAGGCGTCGATATAGGAGGTTATGTGACGGCTCCTGCAAAGGTATCAGTTATACGAGCATCAAAAGACAATTCCACCGTTGATATAGAGATACATGAGGGCAAAAACAGGCAGGTAAGGAAGATGTTCGAAGCGGTAGGCCATCCTGTGAGGAACTTAAAAAGGACCGCAATAGGAACTCTCACATTAAGCGAGCTTGAAGAGGGCCAATGGCGGCATCTCAGCAAAAATGAGGTCGAAATGCTCAAAGGGGGGTATATTGGCAATGGACCGGAAGAATGAAGAATGTGTTATAAAAAATTCACTCTATCAGTCCCATGACATCATAATGAGAGTCGTAAAACCGGGAGATACGGTCATAGATGCCACGGCAGGCAACGGAGGAGATACGGTATTTCTTGCAAAGCTTACCGGAAGCGGAGGAAAAGTCTACTGTTTCGATATACAGCAGAGAGCGCTGGACAGGACACTAGAGAGATTAAGAAATGAAGGCCTTGACGGAATAGAGGAACTTATTTGTGACAGTCATGAGCATATGGACCGTTATGTCAAGGGTCCGGTGAGATGTGTAATGTTCAACCTCGGTTATCTTCCAGGCGGCAACCACGATATCGGCACAAAAGGGTCTTCTACGATTGCTGCGGTCCAGAAAGCCATGGATTTGATAATGGTACATGGGATAATCACGATAGTGATATATTATGGCGGAGACAGCGGATTTGATGAGAAGGAACAGGTGTTGGATTTTATCAGAACGATCGATTGTAAAAGGTTCACGGTTTCAATGACTGAGTTTGTAAACCAGATAAACTGCCCGCCTATCCTGGTATGTATTGAGAAGCTTTCATAGGTGTTGGTTACAATGATTATTTTTTAACAAAATTGCCTTGGATTTATTGACGCAATGTTTTCATAATGTTACACTTGAAGTAGATTAAAGGGGAGTAGCTTGAAGTTATAAAGCCAACATCCGGCGGATGATCGCCTGGTTTTATACTCCGATGTGAAAGCAAGACCTTTGACTTGTCCAGTGTATGCTGGCATCGTTGAGGTTTTTTTTATATGACGTAAGAAAATTTATCTGTAAAAGATAAATTTTCACTGGAAAATGTGTTATACTTAGAACATAATTAGTACCAGGTATTAATACCATATAGCAAAAAATGATGCTCCAGAAGA
>CAZQUQ010000204.1:0-4833 GCA_964596445.1 uncultured Oscillospiraceae bacterium | reverse complement strand
CGTCGTGCTCTTTTCTGCTTGACTGTCCGGAATCTCGATGTCGAATTCCTCTTCGAGAGCCATGATTAATTCGACGATATCAAGTGAGTCAGCACCCAAATCGTCTATGAATGATGATTCCAAAGTAACTTCATCTTCTTCAACACCCAATTGTTCAACTATAATCTTCTTAACTTTTTCAAAAACCATACGTTCCCCTCCTCCCAAAGAGGGTAATTAATTATAATAATTCCCTGTAAAAGTTATGCCTGTTTGATGTTCAAATATGCGTATGTCCAACTTTTACATAAAGATATTATTACATAACAAGTCCGACGTAAATATCAATTACCTGCCCAGTAACGTATGCCGAATCATCCGAAGCAAAAAATGCTACAACATTGGCCACATCTTCAGGAGCCCCGAACCTTCCGAGTGGGATGTTTTCAAGATATTTTTGCTTCACTTCATCCGGCAGCACATCCGTCATCTTGCTTTGTATTACACCAGGAGCCACAGCATTGCATGTGATCCCCCTTGGCGCGAATTCCTTTGCGGTCGATTTGGTCAGGCCGATCAAACCCGCTTTTGAGGCTGAGTAGTTTGCCTGCCCTTTGTTGCCGTACCTTCCTGCAACAGAAGCGATATTGACGATACGGCCATACCGTTGCTTTATCATTTGCTTCGTGGCAAGTTTAGTGCAGAGAAATGCACCTTTTAGATTGATATCCAGTACTGAATCCCAATCCTCCTCAGACATCATTGCCATTGGTTTGTCTCTTGTGATTCCTGCATTGTTGACCAGGATATCCAGACTCCCGAATGTCTCAACAGCAGTGCTGATCATGGTCTTTACATCATCCTGGCACCGAACATCACCTCTTGTAACGGCAACCTTTAATCCTGCTTTTCTAAACTCTTCAGCAGTCTCGTCGAGCGATTCTGAAGATGCTATATCATTGAGGACTATGTTAGCGCCCAGTGAGGCAAGCTTAAGTGCAATAGCTTTCCCAAGCCCTCTTGCAGAGCCTGTAACCAATGCGCTCTTTCCAATCAAATTCATCCCTGCAGTCTCCTCCTTTGCTCTATACTCCCAATTCTGCCAGTGTTTTGTCAAATGATGCCAGATCCTCGACATTGTAACTTCTGGCTTCTTTATCTATCTTTTTGATAAATCCGCTCAGGACCTTTCCAGGGCCAATTTCAATGAATGTATCGACTCCCTGGGCAAGCATGTACCGGATCGAATCCTCCCACAGCACAGGACTGCTGACCTGCCTTGCAAGAAGTTCCTTTATTTCACCTGCGGAACGAACGACATCAGCTGTTACGTTTGCGACCACAGGTGTTTTGAAATCATTGAAAGCAATATTTTCAAGCTCCGTCATCAACTTTTCACCTGCAGGCTTCAGCATGCTGCAGTGGAACGGAGCACTGACTGCCAGCAGTATCGCTCTTTTGGCTCCTCTTCCTGTGCAAAGCTCCATCGCTTTTTCAACCGCCTTCACCTCTCCGGCTATCGAGATCTGACCCGGACAGTTGAAGTTGGCCGGCTCGACTATACCAACTGAAGATGCTTCTTTACAGCAATCTTCCACATCCTCCCTTGACAATCCGATGACAGCCGCCATCGTGCCGACTCCAAGCGGTACGGCTTCCTGCATGTACTTTCCTCTTTTTCTTACAAGAGATACGGCAGTCTTAAAGTCCATCGTGCCTGATGCTACATGTGCGGAATACTCGCCAAGACTCAAGCCTGCCGTATAATCAGGCTTTATTCCCTTTTCCAGCAGAGGCTGCAGACATGCCACACTGGCTGTGACAATAGCAGGCTGTGTATTTTCGGTAATTTTCAGTGTTTCTTCATCGCCTTCGAATATCATTTTTCTCATGTCGATGCCAAGCGCTTCTGTCGCCTGATCAAATATATCGGAAGATGATCTGTACTCAGATGCGATTTCCTTACCCATCCCGATATATTGTGCTCCCTGACCCGGGAAAACGAATGCGGTCTTTCCCATACTGATCCTCCACATGAAATTACTTGCAAATCTACTTACAATCAGCAGCAACTGCCGGTCAGATTTTAGCTTTGCCAGACAGATACCTGCTGCTGCATAAATTTTATTTGCTCCATCTTACAAGCGCCGAACCCCATGTAAGGCCTCCGCCAAAGCCTACAAGTACAAGGTTGTCGCCTCTTGCAAGGCATTTCTTTCTATAGGCGTCGTCCATCGCTACCGGTATGGAAGCCGATGATATGTTTCCATATTTCTTAATTGTGGTATAGACCTTCTCAAGAGCAACTCCCAGCCTCTTTATCGCACTTTCGATTATTCGGCTGTTTGCCTGATGCGGTATGATATATTTAACATCATCAAGCGTTACTTCTGTGTTTTCGATAACCTTTTCCGTGGCGAAGGGCATTATTTTTACTGCAAATTTAAATACCTCCTGCCCATCCTGCCATATGGATATCTTGTTTTTCAGATCCTTCCTGCGCTCTATGTCCTCTTCCGGCATATACAGACATGGTATCGTTATATAATCACCCATAGCTCCGTCGGAACCGATATATGTGGACAATATTCCATATCCTTCATCAACTTTTCCAAGTACAACAGCACCAGCAGCATCGCCGAAAAGGACACAGTTCTTTCTGTCCTGCCAGTCGACTGCTCTTGACATGCCTTCGCTGCTCACAAGCAGGATATGCTTGTAATAGCCTGTCTCAATAAACTGCTTAGCCACCGTTATACCGTATACGAAGCCGGAACATGCCGCTGTCATATCAAATGCGGCGGCGTTTACGGCGCCTGTTTCTTTTTGTATTATGCAGGATGTGGATGGAGTCAGATAATCCGGGGTAGATGTTGTTACCAGTATAAGATCGATTTGCTCAGGGGGTATGGCTGAATCCTCGAGAGCCTGTTTCGCTGCTTTGACAGCCAGGCTGTAGATCGGAGTGCCTTCATCCAATATTCTTCTTTCAGAAATTCCGGTTCTTTTTATTATCCATTCATCTGAAGTATCAACCATTTTTTCAAGGTCTGAGTTGGTCAAAATCCTTTCTGGGACGCAGCTTCCTATACCTAAAATGCCAACGTTTACGTTCGCGTTTTGTTTTTTCGACATCAGCCGTAACCTCCATACTCTCAACGCTGTCCTTTATTTCCTCAAAAACAGTACTTGCTGCCAGCTTGCATGCTTTGAGTATTACATTTCTAATAGTCTTGCTGTTAGAGTTTCCATGGCTCTTTATTACTATCCCGTTGACGCCGAGTATTGGTGCCCCTCCGTCTTCGGACGGATCCATCATCTTCTTGAAGGCTTTCATATCCTTCATAACAAAAAGTGTAGATATCTTGGAAAATATGTTCCTTTTAAACATTCCCTTGAGGATTCCTGAGAAAAATGATCCGGTACCTTCAAGGAATTTCAGCATCACATTTCCTACATATCCGTCACATACCGCCACATCAACGTTTCCAAGAGGAATATCCTTCCCTTCTATATTTCCAACAAAGTTCAAATCTGTCGATTTGAGCAGCGTATAAGCCTGTTTGAGTATCTCAGTCCCCTTTTTGGCTTCGGTTCCCATGTTTACAAGTCCTACCCGCGGGTTTTCCATATTGAACAGCTTTTTCATATATGTAGCACCGAAAATCCCGAACTGTACATAATTTACAGGTTTACACACCGTATTCAGTCCTGCGTCTATCAACAGGCATTTCCCGGCCTTGGTCGGAATAACTGCTCCCAGTGCGGGTCTGTCAACACCCTTGAGCCTGCCAAGTATGAAAAGTGCTCCGGTCAGCAGTGCGCCTGTATTGCCGGCTGAAAGGAAAACATCTCCCTTCTTCTCCTTCAGCATATTGAAGCCGACGACCATCGATGAATTCTTTTTGCTTCTGATCGCACGCGTCGGTATATCGTCATTGGTGATTACTTCTTTTGCATGTATGACTTCGAGCCTCTGACTTTTGAAGTTTCTTTCCTTCAATATATTATCGATCTGCTCGCCGTCACCTATCAGCGTTATATCAAAGCCTTCCTGCATCCTTATGGCATCAATGCTTCCATTGACTATCGCTTCAGGTGCATTGTCGCCGCCCATTGCATCAACTAAAATCCTCAATTTTTTCACTCCCGTATAATTCTCTGAATCTGTGACATGTTTCCTACAATAACTAAAATACTATTTTCCCTGCTGCTTTTCAAGGGAAACAAGTATGAATTTGCCTCTGAACATCTCGACCTGCTTTTCGTAGATCTTGACCCAGACTATATACTTGCTCCCTCTGACCTGTTTTACTTCAGCTTTGGCCACCAGTTTGCAGCCTGAATATACGGGGATCTTGTATTTGATATTTGCAACGCCAACAAGAGCGACATGTGCATCTATTACAGCTATAGCAAGAGATTCCGCCAATGAATATATAAAATGCCCTCTTATGATCTTGGTCTTCTCCACAGCCATCAATGCCTCGGTTTCCAATATCGCCACGCCATATTTCCCCAGCGTTATATCGATAAGTTCTCCGACGATTTCGCCGCCCTGAAGTGACTTTACCTTGCTGTAGTTGTTTTCGGCGACATTCCTTATCCTTTCCCTTAACTCAGGGAATCCCATCTCCAATCTGTCAAGCCTTATAGTAGGCACACTTACATTAAACAACTCCGATAACTCCTCATCTGTGAGGAACGGATCGTTCTTTATCTTTTCTGATAGTATCTGCTGCCTTTCTTTCTTATTCAAGGATGAACGGCTCATTGATCAACATCGCCTCATTATAATTATTACCTGATACTATGTCCTATAAATAAAATTATATTAAAATTTTTTAAAGAATT
>CAZQUQ010000203.1:0-4880 GCA_964596445.1 uncultured Oscillospiraceae bacterium | reverse complement strand
AATCGTCCGCATGACCTTGTATTTTTGACTATGCTGTTGTCTTTATTACTGTACTTAACCTTGCCTTCCCCGATATCTTTTGTCGATATAACTTCCTTTACTTCCGCAAGCCTGATGCCTGCATTTCCTTCAGCAGCCCGGCAAGCCTCTGATACTCCGCTTCAAGAGCTTCCTTGTCACAGTTCGGCACAGAAAGCTTTCCTATGATTTCACTCATTTTCATACGGATAATCGTCAGCTCCAGTTCATCTGTTTTAGGCCGCTCCCTTTCCTTCAGGCTCTCCTCATACTCATCAAGGCTGCCACTAAAGCTTTTTACTGTCAGATCTCCCAATATCAGCAGCCTGTCAGCTACAGCCCTTACGAATGCCTTGTCATGAGACACGAAGAGCACCGTCCCTTCATAATCCTTCAGTACATTTTCCAGCGCTTCAATGGACTGCATATCCAGATAGTTCGTCGGCTCATCGAGCAGCAGTACATTTGCTTCCGATACAAACAGCTTGGCAAAAGCCGTCTTGATCTTTTCTCCTCCGCTGATCACGCCGACCTTTCTGAAAACCGCATCTCCCTGGATCAGCAGCCTTGCAAGTATGGTTCTGGCAACAGTTTCGTTCTGTATGCTTTCCTTCATTACATTCTGCAAAACGGTTTCTTCCGGAGACAGGTTTTCAAATGTCTGGCTGAAGTATCCCAGCTTCGCCTTCGGAACGATATTTATGCTCCCGGCTGCATCACCGCTGATGATGCCTCGCTGCAGCTTTGCTCCCTTCCCCGGATGAGCATCCATCCACGCAGCATATATCAGATTGAGCAGCGTCGTCTTCCCCGAGCCGTTCTCACCCCACAAAGCCGTTTTCATGCCATTTTGGATCTCAAAGCCGATACTCCTGAAGACCGGCACTTTTCCATAACTGAAGCTCAGCCTGTCAGCGCTGATGACTACCTTGTTTTCAGGCGGTTCCGTAAGTGAAAAATCCATCTTTACCGATGGCTGCTCCCTTGGCTTTTGCTTCACTTCAAGCTTCTCAAGCCTTGATATGAGGCTGTTGGCTGCGTTGTGGAGCTTCTCCTGGCTCTCGTTCGCCTGACGCTTATGCAGCCTTGCCTCGGAGTTGCCCATTCTGCCGGGAGCCTTCCGTACCTTTTTAGCTCTTCTCCTCCTGTCCGATATCGCAGCCTCCAGTGCCGTTTTTTCAGCGATATATTTCTCGTACTCCAAAACTGCCCGTTCTCTTTCCATCTCACACTGCTGCCTGTAAAATGAAAAATTGCCGGCAAATGATCTCAGCCTGCCGTCCCTTACCTCGATGATCCTGTTGCAGAGCGAGTCAAGAAGCTCCCTGTCATGACTTATCAGCACAAAGGACTCCAGCGACTCAAGCTTCCGCCTTAGCAGCTCTATCCCCTTGTGATCCAGGTTTGATGTGGGTTCATCTGCAAAGACAAGCACATTGTCTTCCCCGAAAACTCCGGCTATTTTCAGTCTTGTTTTTTCGCCGCCGCTCAGGTCGGCCCTGTCGAGCTTCCGGGCTAAGTCGAACTCCTTCAGCAGCCTGACGGTGGTATCGCTTATTTGCTCTGCTGCAGCCGTTCTTTTTTCGTCTATGACACTATAACGTGTGTCATTGTCATCGCCAATACCGTCGAACTGGCGTATATAGCCTGGTCTGCAATAACGTCTTACAATACCTTCGTCAGGTTCCAGACTGCCTGACAATATATCCAGCAGCGTCGTCTTTCCTGATCCGTTCAAGCCCGTCACACCTATTCGGTCGCCAGTATATATTTTCAGATCATCAAAGGAGATTATCAGCCTGTCTCCATAAAACTTTTTTATATTCGATGCTTCCAATAACAGCATAAAAGGTCCTCCCTTCGTACGTTCAGTGCCGGAAAGACCTTTATATATCACGTCGCCGGGCAAGCGGAAAATCATCCGCACGCCTGCTGCATATTACTGCGTACAACACATATATCGAATAACGAAAGACAGTGCAACGTATATAGAAAGCCGATCCAGCACCAAACGGAGCAATAATTGCTCTGTTGTATTTAAGCCTGTTTTTGCTGAATCAGAGAATCCTCATTCTGTAATACCTTGCCCTTTCGTCTTGCTTTGCATCATTTATACTGCATTCATATTTTAAACCTTATCACTGCAATCGTCAATAATTATCACCAGCACAGATCCTCAATGCCGGATGTGCTCATCTCCGTATGAATCCCAGCGCTTTGGCAAGCTTGTTCCTGTCGATGCCGCTTCCCATAGCCTGACCAATGTCCAGTATGGCAGCCTGTGCTTCCTCTCTGTCTGAAAATGCATTAACTGTGAGCCATTCATCCGGCACCCAGTCCTCCACCAATTCGTATACATTGATGCGCCATCCGTATGGCTGGCCGCTCCTGTCCAGTTTCTGTCTGCTGCCGGCCACAGTTATGCAGAAATGCTTCTGAAGCTCTGCCGCCGCAGAATCGACCCTGCTGCTCCCCTTTTTCCTGGTGACTCCCATAAGGCGCCTGATCTCACTTGTATCCAGCGTTCTCCTATCCTGAAACAGTTTCCAGAGCTCCCAGACAGTCTGGCTCACCAAACCGTCTGAGTACCGTTCCTCCATCGACTCTTCCGGCCTGCATGCTGTAAGGAAGGCAGGATACAGCCTTGGCGCTATAAAACCTTTGTTTCCGCCAAGCAGGCATCCGAAGGCAAGCCGCTTTTCCTCACATGCCCTGTCCTTCCAGCGCCACGGATCCGTTTGATCATCGCCGGTGTGCCATATATTTCCCGGAGTTTCAGAGGCCAGCGAAGGCATGCCATCGGCGATTCCCGAAAACGGCAGAAAACCAAGTTCCTCGACCCTGCTGATAAAATCCTGATAATTGGTAAGCAGCATTTCAAATACACCTCACTCGCATGTTATCGTACCACTCTCTGCTGAACCGCCCTATATCATATCGATCTGATAAGGCAATAATAGAAGTGCCATGTGAATATGACGCATATAAGCTCATTTCTGCATGGCACATTCCATTATTCCTGCATCTCCTTAATAAAACGCGCTGACTGACTACATGCACTTTTGCTTTTTGAACCGGAATACGTTCCATGAAAGCTTCTTTACTGTCGTTAAAACCTTGCCGTCCTCATTATTATCCACTTTACGGATCGATGGGACGATGATGTTCGGGTCCTCATAGGAATTGGCTGCATTGATGTCGTCAGTATAGAGCTGGATCTGCTCAATAAAATCGTAATCCTTAAATCCGCTGACATCAAGCTCCAATGTGGTATCCTGCTCCCAATTCCGATTGATGACGAACACATTAAGCTCACCGCTTGTTTCATCATATGCCGCAGCTGATTCAATAAACGGTACTCCCTCGTGAGTGTCATACTGATGGAAATCACTGCATGCATATCCGGGAATATCGTACGTATCACAGTCCACAGAAGGCAGCAGGGACACGCCGCGGGCATACTGGATCAAATGTGAGTAAGGATAATAGGAAGCGGATTTCCAGACATGCTCACGGTTTGTAGCTGCAAGGGCACCCAAACCGCCGGTCATACAGCCGATCTTAATGCGGTCGGCATGGCGGATGAAGGTAAGGAATATGGATGCAGATGTGATGGCGTTAATTATCTCGCTGCCTCGCATTCGCATCCGGCGGGTATCCCAATTATCCGGGTCGTGACGTACATAGGTCTTGTCCGGATTGAATTCATAAAATGTGGGTTTGCCGCCGCGGCCGTAATGCAGCTCTTTTACAGGCTCAGCCATACTGCCGAATTCGTCGAAGGACAGCATCATTTGCTTTGGAGTCCTCAGCTTTGTCTGAACAAAATCACACAGGGCGATCTCAGTCCTGATATAATCCTCAAACATTGCGGAACCGCCCAGCAGTGCGCCCAGGTCGCCAATAGGAGCTGAGTGATAATGGTGCAGTGAAATATAATCTACTGTTTCATAACACTCCTGAAGTACCTCGAGGTCCCACTGGGGATAAGTTTGTAAAAACGGTGAGGAAGATACGCATGCAACTGTCTCAATCGTAGGATCGACCCACTTCATTGCCTTGGACGCTTCATGGGCAAGCACGCCATATCCGTGCGGATCCTTCCCCCAGGAGCGTATCTGCCACGGGCCATCCGTTTCATTACCGAGATACCAGACTTTTACTCCGTACGGTTTTTCATGTCCGTATTTTTTGCGCAGGTCTGACCAATAGGTGCCGCCTTCGTGGTTGGTATACTCGACTATACTGATTGCATCGTTTATATCGCCTGTTCCAAGGTTAATTGTGTACAGTGGTTCGCAGCCAACGCGTTCAGCCCACTGAAGATACTCGTCATGGCCCACATCATTCGGTATATATTGAGTCCATGCAAGATCCAGATGCGTTTTCCTTTGCTCCATAGGACCTATTGAATCCTTCCAGTCCCAGCCGGATACAAAGTTTCCTCCGGGCAGGCGTACTGCCGGCAGACCGGCTTTCCTGAGCGCGTCGATGAAATCGCGGCGAAAGCCCTTGTCATCCGCGGTAGGGTGTTTTGGATTATACATACTGCCATTGACCATAAATCCGATTGGTTCAAGGAAAGAACCAAATAAACGCGGCGATATATCGCCGATTTTAAACGCAGGATGGATCGTTACTACTGCCTTTTTACCCATTTTACCCTCCTTATTTCTTCCTGACAGGATACTCGACCGACAATGCAGATTACACCGTCTGTCGGCTAAAATATGGTTTACACACTCAATCATGCCATATATCACCTATTGTACTCCAAACAGAGCAAAAATGAAACGTATTATTCCATTTGAGCAACTTTATCGATAGATATAATTTATACGTATATAACTTATTGATATTGG
>CAZQUQ010000202.1:0-4886 GCA_964596445.1 uncultured Oscillospiraceae bacterium | reverse complement strand
TGATATCTTCAGTGGAAAATGTCTACATGGTGAAACATAGATAATATTACTCAAAAGGCTCTACTTAATAGGGGTTCAATGCAGCAGGCAGGAATAAGAAAAACCGTGCTGAGCATAACGGTAATGTCACTATCATTCAGTTCCTTCACGGCGATAGTTATACGTTCTTAAGCTGATATAATAATAGCTTGGTCCATATGGACATGTAAAGAACGTATAAGGAGGAACGATGAATGGAGTTAAGCATTATCAGGATGGATGGAGGAAGCCTGCCAGTCCTTTTGGACAAGCAAATGAGGATTGTAAAGCCGGTGTTTGAGTTCCTGAAATTTCAAAAGCTAAGACAAAAAGCTGATAACACCCTCAGGGCATACGGATGGGACCTCAAAACCTTTTTTGAATTTCTGGACAGGTATGGCTATCGCTATGATGAAGTGGAGCCCGCAACAATGGGGGAATTCATTGAATATCTGAGGGAGCCGGATATTGCAGGAGAAGTATCTTCATTTTATCGGGTAAGTGTGCGGACGCCCAGGACAATAAACCGGGTGCTGGGTACGGTGCACAGTTTTTATCAATACCATGTAATGGTTGGCGGTATTGATAATCCGATTATCATGCAGGATATAAACAGGCCGCAGGGGATGTTTAAAAGCATGCTTGAACATGCGAGGAAAGACAATTATATAAAGAAATCCCTGTTCAAGGTCAAGGAAAGTACTTACGAAGTCAAACTGGTATCCGATAACGATGCCGAATCATTTCTAAACGAGCTGCCTACATGGAGAGATAAACTGATATTTAAAACAATGTATCTTACGGGAGCAAGGATTGGCGAGGTGTTGGGACTACAGATTGAAGATGTCCCCTGCCCTGACTTTACCAGTCAGATTGGCATATTTGCCGGAATCAAGTCTAAAGGAAAGAGAAGGGATCTGTATGTTCCCATGAAATTGATTGGCGAACTGGATGCGTTCATCCTTGAGGAAAGAAGCAGGTTTGAGACAGAGCATGGATACCTTTTCATTTCACTGCAGGAAAGATATTTGGGTAAACCTTTGACTTATCACAGCTTTTATGATGTTTTCAACAGGACAAAGGCGAGGGCTGGTCTGGATTTCAAATGCCATGATCTCCGGCATACATTCATAACAAGGCTTGTCGAGAGTGGTATGGATATCAGTGTAGTCAGCATAATTGCAGGGCACAGGCATATTACCACTACGCAGGAGTACCTGCATATCTCACGGGATTACCTGGAGGACAGCCTTGGGAGGTACTGGAACCGCAGTATCATGATCGGAGGTGGTGGCAATGACGGCCAGCTTACCTGAAGTTGATGATTGGAAACTGGCGGACACCGATGAAAATTCGCAGCATTGCGGCAGGGTTTTCAGATTTGACTTCAGCTATATGGCTGGTACTGAATTGAAAGATGTTTTCAAAGCCTACATATGGAGGAATTACCGGACCCGTAACAGGACAGTCAAGAAACTCTATGAGGACCATATATGTTTCAGGCACTTCAACGGCTTTGCTGCGGAAAAGGGCATAACATCATTCAGAAACATCACATATAACACTGTCATGGAGTTCATTTCATATCTGAAGCTTAAAATATCCGATAAGACCAAAAAACCACTGTCACATAAATTCCAGAAGAGCTGCCTGGATGTGTTGAAGGCTATCATACGCTGGTGTCAGATACACTTGCCGGACAGAGTGCCGGAAAAGGAGATTTTTTCAGGAAATGAGTACAGGGGGATCAATAAGCGGCTCCGCATTGACTTTATCCCCGATGATGTGCTCATTCAGGTGAACAATGCACTTAAAGATGAGGAAAACTATTTCCTCAGATATGGAATTGTCATCCTTGAGTCAACCGGCATGAGAATAGGCGATATGCTGGCGCTGAAGACCGGCTGTGTCAGGCCGCACCCAATCAGCGGGCATACAATGCAATGGTACGACCATAAGGGCAGGAAGGCAAGACCCCCCATGCCCGTAACACAGGATTGTGTGAATGCGGTCATGTCTTTGGAGGAATATACGCGAGGGCTGAGAAAACAAGCAGACAGCCGGGTTAAAGACTTTTTATTCATACACAGGACTGGACGGAGCGGTATTACTGAAGTTACAACCATAACTCAGATGAGCTTCGGGAACTGGCTCAAAGCTTTTGTCCGAAAAAATGATATCAGGGGCACAGACGGAGATTTCTACAAACTTACAGCCCACAAGTTCAGAAGAACACTTGCCACCGATATGCTTTCCAAAGGTGCAGATATCAAGGTCGTACAGGAAGTATTGGGGCATAGCTCCGTTTTAACAGCAAAAAAATATTACGCCGATGTGAAGGACAAGGATATGGCGGAAACCCTTGGTAGAATAGGGATCATAGGAAATCTAAGCAGGTTGGACGAGGCAATGATACCTGATGAGGCTGAGCGCCAATGGTTTATGTCAAACAGGGACGGAGCAGCAAGGATGTGTGATGGGTACTGTACCAAGCCAATAAACAACGGCAGCATATGTGAAAGGCTGATGAGAAGGCGTAAATGCTATACATGCAGCCGGTTCATTACCACAGTGGAGGATTTGGAAGCCCATAGAAGCCATCTAAGGGAGCTGGAAGAACTTCTTGAAAGAAATATATACGGGGAGCACTATGCGGCACATTTCACCCCTGTTGTTGCAGTACTCAAGGAAATTATCCGCAGACTGGAGGAGATTGACGATGGTGATGAATAGCTTGCAGCTTCAGAATATTGCCGCCTGCGAGGATTATGGCAGCATTTCAGTAGGGAATTCCGTATTCACGGATGACGTATGGGACCTTACCCCATACATGCCCTCTATGACTACAAGGACTTGCAGGAAACGGCTGCGGTTCGGTTACATCAGGAATGAGGGCATGAAGCATACGGTCAAGCTTTATGCCTACCACAGGCTCGGACAGATTAAGCCGCAGTCTGTGGAAAGCTATATCAACAGCATTCTCCCCCGCTTTATCAAGTACTGCGGTATAACAGGAATCAATTCTTTCAGCGAAATTACAAAGGAAACATTCCTTGAGTTTTTGTCCGATCAAAAGTCGGATGTTTCCAAATCAGCGGCATACCGGGCTTCCTGCCTGGTGGAGGATATAATCAGGACCGGACAGATAATGGGATGGGACGTGCCGGATAAGGACGTGCTCTGCGGAATGACCTCTGCAGACCTTTGGGGGCTGAGAAAGGACGATAAAGCATGTAAGACGAAGCCAATCCCGGATGATATTTTTGACAGGATACTTGATTGCGCTGTCAACAAGGAGAAGGATGTTCTTACCAAAGCCGGTATAATAATTCAAAGCCAGACTGGCATAAGAATCAGTGAAGTGCTTTCCATACAGCAAGGATGCATTCATGAAGGCAGTGAAGGATGTATGTATATGGAAGTCAGGGTCGGAAAAACCGAAAAGGGTGACCCCATGTTCCATAAGGTTTTTATCAACGAACTGGTAAGAGAGGCTATCGGGGAATTGGATGAATATACCGAAAAGTTGAGGAATAAAAGCGGACTGACAGAACTTTTTGTATTCCAAGGAAAGTCAGGAGGAAAAGCTACTGTCTGCAAAGCGGACAGGTTCAGTTCCCAAAGGCTTGCCCCATTTATCAGAAGATGGGATATCCGGGACAATAAAGGCAATCTGTATCCTTTAAAATCCCATCAGTTCCGCGCAACGTTTGTAAAGAAGCTGATCATGCAGAAGGTGCCGATTGCACATGTTATGAAGCAGTATTCTCATGTATCCCTTGAAATGACATGGCACTACCTTACCTTGCGGGAGGAGGAGATAAAAGAAATATATTCACAGATGCTTCTGAATCCGGAGGCAAAAATCGCAGGGATGAAAGCAGGTGATATCAGAGAGAAACTTGACGGGATGTTTAAGGGCAAGACGGAAAAAGAGGTTGAAGGCGTCATCAGAAATCTATCAAGCACTATGAGTTTTAACCCACTGCCGAACGGAGTATGTCTTTATGACTATAGGCGAGGCAACTGTGTCGATGGTGATGGCTGCTTTTTCTACAACTGCCCCAACTTTGTCACGGAAATAAGCTTTCTGCCTATCCTCCGAAAGGAACTGGAATTAATGGAGCAGGAGATGGAAAGGTCGAAGATGCTGGGATTGGAACGGCAGTGGCAGAGGCAGTATGTAAAATACAAATATTTGAAGCCATTGGTTGAAAGTCTGGAGGTACAGAATGAAAAAGGATAGAAGCAGGAACATAGACGGTCTGCTGGAGCATTCCAGTGCGAAGAACAGAGAAACAATTGATAAAGTCAACCGGGCTATTGATAAACTAAAACGTTCAAGGACGAAGAAAGTCAACTTCCTGACTGTTGCCGAAGAAGCCGGCGTATCCAAAGCAACGTTATATAACAATAGTGAAATCAAAGAACGTATTATGAGCCTGCGAAGTATAAAGACGGGTGCTCCGTCTGGTGACAGTCCCTTGCCGAAAGACGGCATGGAGGCGGAAAGAGAGAAAATGAGAAAGCTCAATGACGAAATCATACGGCTCAGGGAAGATAAAAAAATGCTGATAGCCCAGTTGGTGGAGATGGAAACGCTGAGAGACGAGAACAAAAAGTTGAAGGAATCCCTGAAGAAACTACAGACCCCACGGACTATTTTGGGCGGGTGACCGTATTAGACACTCAAAATGACCAATATGTAAGAACGTTGGCAGAAATATAGGGTTACACGTATTGGACAGTTTTTCATGGTAGATAAACGATGCAGGTTAAAGGAGCGGGGTCGCAGAGCGCCCCCACTCCGGCGAACATCGCCCCGCAATGCGGGTCGGAGGGCATTTTTCATCGGGGTCAGAAATTGC
>CAZQUQ010000201.1:0-4923 GCA_964596445.1 uncultured Oscillospiraceae bacterium | reverse complement strand
GGACGACGGCGGGCTAGAACTTCCTTGACGCGAAAGAAATGAAATGGAAAAAATCCACAACATATACAGTACTTAAAAAGCTATGCGAAAAAGGAATTTTTCAAAATAAAAATGCTGTGGTTTCATCTCTGATCTCAAAGGATGAATATTATGCGAAGCAAAGTGTACGTTTTGTCGAGGACACATTTGGGGGGTCTTTGCCGAAATTTTTAACAGCTTTTATCAACGGCAGAAAATTGAGCAATCATCAGGCTGAAGAGTTGAAAAGATTGATTGATGATTATAAGGAAGTGTAACAATGAGCGAACTGTTTCTTACTGTATTAAATATGAGCATTATGGGAAGTTATGTGATCCTTTTTGTGATACTTGCCAGACTATTGCTCAAAAAAGCTCCTAAAGTTTTCTCCTATGTCTTATGGGGTGTAGCTGCTTTTCGCCTCATAATTCCATTCTCCTTTGAAAGCACGTTTAGTCTTATGCCGCAAAATACGAATCCTGTTCCGATCCCTCATGATATCATCTATCAGCAAAGTCCGCAGATCAACAGTGGGATAGAAGCAGTTGATCCATTTGTGAGTAAATCGCTTCCCGCACCAAGTATCGGGGCAAGTGTGAATCCACTTCAGGTTTTTGCAGAAGCAGGGGCATACATTTGGATTTTTGGTATATTAACATCGCTTATTTATAGTCTTGCATCCGTTTTGATATTAAAAAGGCGGCTTAAAAGCGCACAATTAATAGAGAAGGATGTCTTCGAAGCTAAAAACCTGAAAACACCATTTGTGCTTGGCACTTTTCATCCGAAAATCTATATCCCTTCCGGGCTTTCCGAAGAGGAAAAAAGCTATATCATCCTGCATGAACAGACACACATATGGCGCTTTGACCACATGGTGAAAATGGCTGCATTCCTTATCCTTTGTGTCCACTGGTTCAATCCGCTGGTATGGGTGGCCTTTCTGCTGATGAGCGCAGACATGGAGATGTGCTGTGATGAGCATGTATTAAAAGAGATGGGCAGCAATATCAAGCAGGCGTATTCGACTTCCCTGCTTTCCCTGGCAGCAGGACAGCGCCTGATAAACGGAAGCCCGCTCACATTCGGCGAAGGGAATGTAAAGGGACGGATCAAAAATATATTGAACTTCAAAAAGCCTTCTGCATGGGTCATGGTAGTTTCTGTCATACTCATCGCTGCACTGGCCATCGGCTTTATATCGAACAGACCATCTGCCGTCAGTTCGTCTGGTTGGGAGGTATATTATTTTCCAAGTTATATAGATGATCATATCACTTTCAATACTGAAGCTGAAATTTACCCGCCGTCCATTGAAGCTATCAATGCCGTACTTGTGAATCAGGAAGTTGAAACAGGATTGCACTGCGGTAAGGCATTCACGCTTGTCAAGCAAGTTGATGATGATTGGCAGGTAATTCCTTTCACGGGAGCAGGCTTCGATAGCATAGCAATAAACCTTCCTGTCGGAGCCAGCGAAAAGTACAGCCTGACTCCTGATATGCTTCCGGTAAAGCTCGACACAGGTAACTACCGTATTGTTACCGATGTATGGTATGGTGATGAACCAACGCCTGTGGTCAGAACTGTATGGTCAGATTTTACTATAGCCGCTCCCGACAGTACCGGTTGGCAGGATGTACGCATCGGCATGCTCCGTGATGAAGTTCATAAAATAATGGGAGAACCCGTCGGTATGCTGTCCGGTCTTTTCGGCGACATCTATAAACTGGATGACGGTTCGAATATCATTATTTATTATGATGCAGAATCGAAAGTCTATCACATCAAGTTGACTGAACCGCCGGCTGACACATCATCTCAAGCAGGCAAACCCCCAAGCGAAGATATGGAGCTTATTGCCAAAGCTGATATAGACAGAAATGGTCATGAAGACTTAATATATCTCGATAAAACCAAAATTGAAAACACTTACGATATAACGCTGCGCATACTTGACGGCAGCGGCAATGAGATATGGAGCGAATCGGCCAACACCGCGCATGCGGGCTGGAATTCATTATTTCTCTTTGAAAGGGACGGAGAGTATTATCTTTTACGATATAATCCCACCATGTACCAGGGATATTGCACTTATGCATATACCCTCTTCACTCTTGAGAACGGCAATGAGAAAGTCCATCAGACAATTACGCTCGAGTTTGATATAAACGGGACCAAGGAACTGGATGTACCAAAAATGATTTCTTTCGCAAATGAAGTGAATGCTTTACTCAATAAAAGTATACTTCTCATGAGCACCAAAGACGGAGTTTATACTTTTGGCCCTTCAGCTGAATCTTTCTATGAGAGGTACTCCTGGTTGGATGATGCGCCGGATATTTATGCAGAAGGTGATGACCTAGAAACGCGCCTTAAGAAATATAGCGATTATATGGCCTCAAACCGAAGAATCAGCGAAGATGACTGATATGGCCGGTCTTATTCTTACACATCCAAAGTCACCGAACTCAATTGACGTTTATTATTTGGAGCCAACTAAGGTATTCATCTAAAACAACAGAACATTAAAAGACTGCACTAAAGGTTTTATCCTTCGGTGCAGTCTTTACTTTTGATCTCTATATTATTTAAATTTTAGTACATTCCGCCCATTCCGCCGCCGCCTGCAGGCATCGGGGGTTCCTTCTCCGGTTTGTCGGCGACGACGCTCTCAGTGGTCAGTACCATGGAAGCGACTGAAGCCGCATTCTGCAGAGCGGATCTTGTAACCTTGGTAGGATCGACGATACCGCTGCTGATCATATCTGTATATTCTTCCTTGAGTACATCGAAGCCTACTCCAACTGCACTGTTCTTGATCTTGTCAACGATGACGGAGCCTTCAAGTCCGGCATTTGCTGCGATCTGTCTGACAGGCTCTTCAAGCGCCTTGACGATGATCTGGATACCGGTCTTCTCATCTCCGTGAGCATCCTTAAGCAGCTCTGCAACCTTCGGTATAGCATTGATATATGCAGTACCGCCGCCAGCTACGATGCCTTCCTCTACAGCAGCCTTTGTTGCAGCAAGAGCATCCTCTATGCGGAGCTTCTTTTCCTTCATTTCCGTTTCGGTGGCAGCACCGACCTGGATGACCGCTACGCCGCCTGCCAGCTTGGCAAGCCTTTCCTGCAGCTTTTCCCTGTCGAAATCGGAAGTGGTCTCTTCGATCTGAGACTTGATGGAGTTGATCCTCTTCTTGATCTCATCCTGGCTGCCTGCACCGTCAACGATGATGGTGTTTTCCTTCTGGACCTTGACCTGTCTTGCCTTACCGAGCTGTGACAGCTTGGTTTCCTTCAGATCCAGTCCGAGTTCGTCTGAAATCACCTGTCCGCCGGTGAGGATAGCGATGTCTCTCAGCATTTCCTTCCTTCTGTCGCCAAAGCCCGGAGCCTTGACAGCAACACAGCTGAATGTGCCGCGGAGCTTGTTGAGGATCAGGGTGGTCAGTGCCTCTCCTTCTACGTCCTCAGCGATTATCAGAAGCTTCTTGCCTGCCTGGACTATCTGCTCAAGGAGCGGCAGAAGATCCTGGATGCTGCTGAGCTTCTTGTCGGTGATAAGTATATATGGATCATCAAGAATAGCTTCCATTTTATCGGTATCGGTTACCATGTATGCTGAAATGTAACCTCTGTCGAACTGCATTCCTTCGACTACCTCGAGGTTCGTGCCCATGGTCTTCGATTCCTCAACAGTGATGACGCCGTCGTTGGTCACTTTTTCCATAGCGTCGGAAATAAGCTGTCCGATCACATCATCATTTGCCGAAATAGCAGCAACTCTTGCGATATCTTCCTTGCCTTTGATCTTCCTGCTGTTTGCCTTGATCGCATCTACAGCCGTATCAACAGCTTTGGCGATACCTTTTTTAAGGATCATTGGATTTGCGCCTGCTGCAAGGTTTTTAAGGCCTTCTCTGATGATGGCCTGTGCAAGCAGTGTGGCAGTAGTAGTACCGTCGCCTGCGACATCATTTGTCTTGGTGGCGACTTCCTTAACGAGCTGAGCGCCCATATTCTCAAATTTGTCTTCTAGCTCGATTTCCTTCGCGATGGTAACACCGTCATTGGTGATCAGAGGAGAACCGAACTTCTTGTCGAGCACTACATTGCGTCCTTTCGGACCAAGGGTTATCTTTACCGTGTCAGCCAGCTGATTTACGCCGCTTTCCAGTGCGCGCCTGGCTTCTTCTCCGAATTTTATTTCCTTTGACATATATTATAGCCTCCTTGTAAGAATTGTTTATCGAAGATATGACTCTTAATCTACTATAGCCAGAATATCGCTCTGTCTGAGTATCGTGTACTCCACATCGTCGATCTTGACTTCTGTTCCGGCGTATTTGCTTATAAGTACCTTGTCGCCGACTTTGACTTCCATTTTGATCTCTCTGCCCTTGTCGTCATAGCCGCCGGGTCCGACTGCCACGACTTCGGCAACCTGCGGCCTTTCCTTTGCACTGCCCGGGAGAACGATACCGCCCTTTGTCGGTGCTTCGCTCTCGAGCATCTTGATTACGACTCTTTCACCCAATGGCTTTATTTTCATAAAGTGTACCTCCTGTAATGTTTTTTAGCAATTTATTAGCACTCACTTATATTGAGTGCTAATCACATTAATAATATAATATATTATCCATTTTTTAATCAAATATGCGTTTTTTCTAAAATGTTCCGCTTTTAGCTCAATACGCTAAACTGTGCTGCGTTCTTGCGGAATATCATCGTTTTTCGATGCTATTCTCTCTTTTTCAGTTCATCGTATATATCATTCAACGACAGACCCCTTTCAGCGAGAAGGACCATTATATGATAGAATAGGTCTGCTATTTCAGGCTTTATTTCCTGAGCAGAATTATTTTTTGATGCGATAATGACTTCACCGGCTTCTTCCCCG
>CAZQUQ010000200.1:0-4947 GCA_964596445.1 uncultured Oscillospiraceae bacterium | reverse complement strand
GGCAGCATACATAACAGCAATATTACAACGATATAATTTTTTGCCGCCTTCGCATAAAATATGTGGATGAGTATATATAAAATTATATATGAAAGTATATACACGGTCAAATTACAAATATGTTACCGTGCCGCCAGTGGGAAAATACATCCCGATAAATATTATTCAGGGTTATATCAGATAATTCAGGACACTGCAGATTTTTCCTTCCTTCAGATAGACCCTGGGTATCCTTTTCCCGATTATGCAGACCAGCTCATAGTTCAGAGTCCCTACTTTGTCGGCTATCTCATCAACGCTGATGCTCGCCCCGTTCTGGCTGCCAAAAATGACTACTTCGTCTCCGACATGCACATCATGCTTCAGATCGGTGACATCTATCATACACTGATCCATGCATATATTACCGACTACAGGCGCATATTCACCGTTCACAAGCATTTTGCCCTTATTGGACAAAAGCCTTGTATATCCGTCGGCATATCCGATCGGTATGGTAGCGATCCTGCTTTTGCGCGAAGTACGGAACGTCCTTCCGTAACTTATGCAGACATCGCTGTCAACATCCTTCACAAGGATGACATTTGCTTTGAGTGTCATGGCCGGCTTCAGATCAATGCTGTCCTTCGGCACCTCGCTTGACGGATACAGACCATAGAGTATGATACCGGGTCTGACCATATCCAGATGCATCTGCGGATATTGTATGATCCCCGCGCTGTTGCACGCATGCTTGACCGGGATGTGTATCCCTGCTCTGGAAAGCTCGGTACAAAGGCTCATAAACCGATCGAACTGCATCATGGTATATTCCCTGTCATGTTCATCCGCAGAAGAAAAGTGTGTGAACAGGCCTTCTATGATAATGCCGGGCATCCTGCCTATTTCCATAATATTTTTGACCGCATTGTAGCCCGGCATGAAGCCGACCCTTGTCATACCCGTATCGACCTTGACATGTATTTTGACATTTTTGCCAAGCCTCACCGAAGCATCGGACAGAGCTCTGGCGAGCTCCATGCTGAATACGGTCTGAGTCACTTCATTGAGTATTATCTCATCCGACCTGGCGGGATCTGTATAACTCAATACCAGTATCGGTACGCTTATCCCCATTTTTCTTATCTGGATGGCCTCATCCAGCATTGAAACAGCCAGTTGTGTAACTCCGTTGTCCAGGAGCGTGCGAACGACTTCAAGCACCCCGTGTCCGTAGGCGTCTGCCTTGACGACGCCCATCATCTCGACTCTGTTCCCACAAAGCTTCTTTATCTCTCTCGTATTATGGGCGATCGCATCCAGATCGATCTCGGCCCATGCCCTGTTAAGTTTGTATTCCATCGTATCCTCCGCCAAAATACATATCCTGTGTGTATTATAATCAATTATCCTTCAGTAGTTCTTTTATAGCCAATGGAAGTATATCCGCCAGATCGCCTGCCACAATGCCGTGCATTCCTTTGTAATCTGCGGCGGCATCGCCTGCAAGGCCATGCAGATACACCCCTGCTGCAGCAGCGTCCACGGGGGGTACTCCCTGTGCGATGATGCCTGCAATGATGCCCGTAAGCACATCTCCGGTCCCAGCAGTAGCCATGCCTGCATTTCCGGTAGTATTGATGTATACTCGTCCGTCAGCATGCGCCACTATTGTCCGGCTGCCCTTCAGCACTGCGGTGACGCCGTACTTCTCAGCAAACCTCACCGCCGTGCCGATCCGGTCAGACTGCACTTCACCAACGCTTATACCTGCTAGCCTTGCCATCTCTCCGGGATGCGGCGTTATCACAGCATCCGCTCTCAGCTTCTTCAAGACCGACGGATCGCCGGATATCGCATTCAATGCATCTGCATCCATTATGAGCGGTACATTGCATTTTTCGATCAACATCCCGACTATCCTTCTGATATCTTCGGACACAGTCAGGCCGGGTCCTATCGCAACAGCATCCATACTTTCCAGTAAAGAGGCTATCCTGTCGGCGCACGAAAACGACAAACGCCCTGTTTCGTCATCTTCCAGCGGTATTATTATAGGTTCCGTCAGCTTTGAAGCATATATGCCGGCCAGACTTTCAGGCACTGCCGTATAGACAAGGCCTGCTCCCGTCCTCAGCGCGGATATCGATGCGAGGCATCCCGATCCTGTCATCCCGGCGGATCCCGTTATGATCAGCACCCGCCCATAGTCTCCCTTATTGCTGTCATGTTTCCTGGCCGGGATCGATTTGGCTGTCATCCCGCTGTCGATGACCCATGTCCTGATATCCTGCTTTTTGATGACACAAGGCGGTATCCCTATATCTGCCGTCACCAGCCTGCCGGTGTAAAGACAGCCCGGATTGAGCACCAGACCGAGCTTCGGCAGACAAAAGGTGACAGTTGCGTCAGCTCTGATGCAGGCTCCTCTGATTCTGCCATCCCTGCCGTCGATGCCTGACGGAATATCTATGGACAGAACGGGCTTCCCGGAAGAATTCACCGCTTCAATAACGGCAGCCGGAAAACCTGTTACATCCCTGCACAGTCCCGTACCGAACAAACCGTCGAGTACGAGATCCGACACAGACATGTCCGCTGAAAGCCTTTCAAGCCCATTCTTATCATTAAGTACGGTAATATTGACGTCTATCCTCTCAAGCAGTTCCATATTGAAAAGAGCATCGCCGGACAGACCGGTCCTGTCTCCGATCAGATATGCCCTGACATCACTTCCCCTGCTGTGGAGGAGTCTGGCAGCCGCAAAAGCATCTCCTCCGTTGTTGCCTCTGCCGGCGACTATCGTCACTGTTCTGCCAATGCAGCCTCCCATCATGGATAAAGCTTCCGACACGACTGCTGCGGCGGCATTCTCCATCAGAAGCAGGCCGGGTATCCCATACTCCTTTATGGCACATTCATCTATCCTCTTCATCTGTTCAGGCGTTACGATCTTCATATCCGCACCCCACGTCATGATCTCACCCGAAGAACTCCCTGTCAAGCTTCTCCAGTTCCTCTGCTCCCAACAGATCGTGAAAATAGGAATATATATCCGAATCATCCTGCGAAAGCGTTTCCTTTTCGTCAATATATTCCTTTAGCTTTGCTCTTGTTTCCTCAATGAGCTTATCCAGTTCCTCCACCCTTTTTCTGGCGGATCTCATCTTGAAATAAACTATGTTGACAGTCAGCTCCAGCAGTTCGAGATTGGCTCTCCTTATCCTGTCGGGCATCTCATCGAGCAGTTCCTCTATCTGTTTCGATCTTTCATTAATTTTCTTGATCTCCCTTTCAGATGCCTTCATTTCTTCCTTTGCATCCGCATCGTCCTGCTCGAATACATCCGGCGTCAGCTTTATGATCCTATCCATATGCTGTTTCTTCGCCGCTGCCATCTCCTTCTGCTCGGCAGTGAGCCGGGCCTCCTCCTTCAGAAGCTCTCTCAGCTTCTGTTCGCTCCGTTCTACTGCCGCAGTCTTCTGTGCATTGACAAAAAGCTTGTTCCAGCGCTCGTCCAGAATAAGCAGTGAAATGTCGTTCTTTCTCAGAGTACTTTTGTCGAATTTGCTGCTCTTCTTAAATTTACGGGGCAGAAGCGACATTTGGCATCACCTTCGCAATCGTATCTCTTAATACGAAATATGGCATGACCATAACTTAATTATAACACTTCGGAATAAAGAAAAAATTTTTGTTTGCAGAAATATTTTCGTCCTCAGCAGTAAATAGGCAAAAATATCCGGTATCCCGTTATCCGGAGTCCTGTTACAGGCAAAGCGCTTCCTTAAGGTATGAGAGCGACTCATCCCGTTTTTCAGAGATGATCCGTCTGACATACTGATAATCTATCGTTCCGGTCTCTCCGGCAATCAGGCCGGCAAAACCACCGACGCCTTTTACGATCGGATAGAGACGGGCGGTGAGTCCTGTGATATCCAGTATGTTATGCAATCTTGAACTGACAGTCTTCGCAGTGTCATTTGATGAATCGAAGCAATAGAACTCCCTGTTAAAAACAAGAGAGAAGACAGTTCCGTGGAACGAATCGGTACAGACGGCGGAAGCGCCGGCAAACAGTCCGAGGAACTCACGGGGTCCCGCATCAAGTATCCTGCGGATCGTCTGGGGCACAACCCTCCGTGAACCGCAAAGTGATATAACAGGCAGTTTGAACTTCTCGGAAACCGCTCTCACATATTCGGCGTACTTCCCGGCATCAGTTATAAAGTAGCACAGTAAATATGGTCCGTTCACTTCTGCCGGTGCCGCCAGTCTGCCCCATTCCTCTCCTGTCAGCAGCAGTGTGGGATCCAGGACCGTTGCAGCATCTTTACCCGATATATCACGAATGATTTTTTCACCTTGTTTTTCTCTTACAGAAACGCGGTGGAATTTTTCCAGATAACCCGCCAGTTGTTCTCTCCTGTCCTCGGGTATGGAGCTTATCCCAAAGCTCGGCGCATAGGACACGCGCCGTCCGCCAGATGCAAATTCAGCGAAGAAAGCCGGGTCATAAGTTTTCTCTTTGAAAATCATCGGGTTCCATATCTGATCGCTTCCGCAGACATACACGTCATATGCAGGGGGATCATCCGCCAGCTCCTGATATGATCCGTAAAACTTTTGCGAAAGCTTCATATCCGTCCGGACAAAATCATTGAAGCGGTCATACCTCTTTTTAAGGCTTCGGTAATTTATCAGTGTATCCGCATTTGAAATGATAGCCCTTATCGACAATTTTTTCTTAAACAGCCTGTTGCCGTCGATCGTATCAGGTCTTACATAGTTGATTATTTCACAGTCAACACCAAACCCTTCAATGGCTTTCATCAGAGCGTATGCCTGCAGCTGGGCGCCATAATGGTGAGCGTAATGGAATGTCAGTATGCCAGCTTTCATTTTCAGCACCTTCCTTACTTGACCGGCTTTGTCCGTTTACTATCTGCTTGACCTCTGTCCGTTTAT
>CAZQUQ010000199.1:0-4990 GCA_964596445.1 uncultured Oscillospiraceae bacterium | reverse complement strand
ATAATATTATTTTTGAATATTTAGTACAATGGAGTTGCAAAACTATAATAAATATATTAAAATATGAAAAATGCATTTGTTCGGGGGTATCTGTGTTATTGATTTTTCATAGCTGACAAAAGTGGAATTGGAGCAAAAGCTTTCTGAATTGTATAAGATTTATGACGAATTCAAGGGTGAAAACCTGAAGCTGGATATGTCACGGGGAAGGCCATGTACCGAACAGCTCGAGCTTTCCATGGAGATGCTTGACTATCCGGGAACTTCAGATAAATGCAAAATCGCTTCTGGGATCGATGTGCGTAATTATGGCATGCCTGACGGCATTCCGGAAGCCAGGGAGCTGTTTTCAAAGCTTCTGGAGGTCAGCGCAGATGAGATCCTGATAGGAGGAAATTCGAGCCTCAGCATGATGTATGATGCGATAAGCCGCGCGATGACATTTGGCGTGTACGGAAGGCCCGAACCATGGGGCAAACTGCCAAAGGTGAAATTTCTTTGCCCTAGTCCCGGTTATGACAGGCATTTTGCAATTACAGAGCTTTTTAATATAGAAATGATAACCGTCGATATGACAAAAGACGGTCCGGACATGGATACAGTAGAGAGGCTTGCTTCAGAGGACGCCTCGATCAAGGGAATATGGTGTACTCCCAAATACAGCAATCCTGACGGAATCACATACTCAGATGAAGTCGTCGACAGGCTTGCACAGATGCATACTGCAGCAAAGGATTTCAGGATTTTCTGGGACAATGCTTATATAGTGCATCATCTGACCGACAGACCCGACCAGTTGAAAAACATAATGGAAGCATGTAAGAAGGCTGGAAATCCCGACAGAGTCTTCATATTCGCTTCCACATCGAAAATAACGTTCCCAGGTGCCGGAATTGCGATGATGGCAGCTAGTGTGAATAACATCAATCAGATCAGAAAGCTTATTGTTATAAGGACTATAGGACCCGATAAGATCAATCAGCTCAGACATGTGATGTTCCTGAAGGATGTTGACGGTATAGAAAAACACATGAAAAAGCATGCTGCGATAATCAAACCAAAGTTCGACATGGTATTTGATATACTTGAAGCCGGACTGGGTGATAAAAACATAGCATGGTGGAATAAGCCCAATGGCGGATATTTCATCAGCTTCAACACGATGCCAGGATGTGCATCGGAAGTAGTGGCAATGGCCAAGGATGCGGGAGTGATTTTTACCCCTGCAGGCGCGACATATCCTTACGGCAAGGATCCGAATGACCGCAACATAAGGATAGCTCCGACATTGCCCCCGGTCAGTGAACTTAAAACAGCAATGGAGCTGCTTTGTGTATGTGTACAGATAGTTTCGGTAAAAAAGCTGCTGGGCAAATAATGAGATATTATTTGGGAGAATGATCGATCCGAATACAAAACTTGCATTATACAGTAAACAATACTATAATTTTATGGTGATACATCCTTCGGGATGATACCATGTACGGTCATATTGCATGATCTGTACAATCAATCTCATATTTATAAGTATCTGGCGGGATTTTAATAATCTCGCACTTTTTTTGTTATAATTGATATAATTAAAGCATGAAAATACTGCTAGTCATCATATGTGGAGGTGCGTTTTTTTGAGAAATACATACGAAAGCCCATTCAACGCCCGATATGCCAGCCGCGAGATGCAGGAGCTTTTCTCGCCGGACATGAAGTTCAGGACATGGCGCAGACTCTGGATAGCTCTTGCCGAAGCAGAAAAGGAGCTAGGTCTCGATATTACTGATGAACAGATAGAAGAGCTGAAAAAACATAAAGATGATATAAATTATGAAACAGCTGAGCAAAAGGAGAGGGAAGTGCGCCATGATGTAATGGCACATGTACACGCATACGGCGAGCAGTGTCCCCTGGCAAGAGGGATCATCCATCTGGGCGCAACGTCATGCTATGTCGGCGATAATACAGATCTGATAATAATGTACGAAGCCCTTGCCCTTGTCAGGAAAAAGCTCGCTGCAGTAATAGACAAGCTCTCTGAGTTCGCTTTGAAGTATAAAGGACTTCCGACACTTGGATTCACTCATTATCAGCCTGCACAGCTGGTGACTGTCGGCAAGCGGGCTTGCCTGTGGATACAGGATCTGCTGATCGATCTTGACGATCTGGAGCATATACTGTTTTCGAAAAAGCTGCTTGGAAGCAAGGGTACTACCGGAACACAGGCAAGCTTTATGAGCCTATTCGGAAATGATGGTGAGAAGGTTAAAAAGCTGGACATGCTCGTAGCTGAAAAAATGGGATTCGACAGTGTATTTGCCGTTTCAGGCCAGACATATACCAGAAAACAGGACAGCAGGATATTGAATGTTCTGTCAGGAATAGCTCAGAGTGCAAGCAAGTTTGCTCACGATATAAGACTGCTCCAAAGCCTGAAGGAGATCGAGGAGCCGTTTGAAGCGAAACAGATAGGTTCTTCCGCCATGGCATACAAGCGCAATCCGATGCGTTCCGAGAGGATATGCTCCCTTGCAAGGTATGTGATCATTGACTGCCTCAATCCGGCAGTAACTGCAGCCACCCAATGGTTTGAAAGAACACTTGATGATTCTGCAAATAAGAGGATAAGCGTTCCGGAAGCTTTCCTTGCCGTAGATGCGATATTGAACATATACTTGAATATTGCAGGGGGACTTGTAGTCTATCCAAAGGTGATAGAGAAACATGTACTGGAGGAACTGCCTTTCATGGCTACCGAAAACATACTGATGGAAGCTGTCAAACGCGGAGGGGACAGGCAGGAGCTCCATGAGAGGATCAGGATACATTCTATGGAAGCTGGCAAACAAGTTAAGCAGTATGGGATGAAAAACGATCTTCTGCAAAGGATCGCTGACGATCCGATGTTCGGACTCGGAATCGATGAGATTATGAGTGTCGTGGAACCGTCCTGCTACACAGGAAGGGCGGAGGAGCAGGTAGAGGAGTTCATAAGGGATGTGGTGCGTCCCAGGATCAATGATATAGATCAGGGAGGTATGGAAGCAGAGCTTAAAGTTTAGTTTTCCTTTGTTAAAAATACTAAAAAATAAACGGGAAAATTAGGCAGTTTTTATTTGAAATATGTAAAAAAATCGTATAGAATTAGTAATGATGTAATAATGTGTTGCTATGCTTACGAAACATGGAGGGGACGACGTGATCAACAAATACAGCAATGTGCCTTTATATTCTCAGCTAAAACAGCTCATCATCAAGAAAATAGAGTCCGGAGAATATCAGGGAGATTCGAGGATCCCTTCCGAACAGGAACTGTGTGAACAGTATGATATAAGCAGACCGACGGTAAGGCAGGCGATAAGCGAGCTTACCAACAACGGGTATCTGTACAAGGAAAAAGGTAAGGGCACCTTTGTCACAAAGTCAAAATCAAAGGTAGACATTAAAAATTTCTCAGGCTTTACCGATTCGATTCTGGATAGCCAGGATCCAGGTCAGCACGACATACTGTCTTTACGTACTGTCAAGCTGGATGAGGCATCATTTTTGGAAAAAGTATTTGCCGTACAGGGTCATTCGTCAAATATGGAGTTTGCCGAAATCAAATTTATAACTGCAGATAAGAACAGCGTTCTTGCATATAATACATCCTATATACCGCTGTCACTTTTTCCGGATATAATAGAGGATATAAGAAACAAAAAGCCTTCATATGATATTTTAAGAGGCAAGTATCCGCTGCTTCCGGTGAAGACCAAAAGCTCACTGGAAATAGTATATACCGATCAGACCGATGCACAGTATCTTCAGGTACAGTCAGGATATCCGATCATAAAGATTCAGAATGAGCTTTATTCAAAAAGCGGTCAGGTTGTTGAACTTGTAGTAGCCAAGTATCGTGCTGATAAATGCATGCTTTATTTCGAGAACAATAAATAGAGTCTTATCAGGCATTGATTATCTGTTTGCCTGGTTTACTTCTTATATAAAGATAACTAATAATAAATAACATCACTGAAAAATATGCCAGATTGTAAACGATTTGACATATTTTTTTAATGTAAAAATATACAGAACATATGATAAAATGATAACGGCAATTAGTACTTATGAAAAATGAATTCTGATAAAGGAAAGTGAAACACATGAAATATCTCATAGCTTTCGCGATAGCATTTTTTATTGTTTATATTTTAATACCTCCGCTGAGGAAACTTGCCGTAAGGAGAGGGTTCGTCGACAGACAGGCCGAAAGGAAGATACACAAGGAGCCTGTGCCTCATCTGGCAAGCATCGGCATATTTGCAGCATTCATGACATCTTTACTGCTTCTTGGAGATGGCTTCAGCAGACGTGATCTTGGAATACTTGCCGGTTCTGTGCTCGTACTCGGCATTGGTATAATAGACGACTGGTATAAGACGCATGGTCTTGATTTCCCTGCATTTCCAAAATTTATTATACAGATGTTGGCAGGAGTCATAGCATATTTTTCTGGGATAGTGTTCACAGGGTTTACAAACCCTTTCGACCATTCGACCACCGTGACGCTTCCGTCATGGCTCCAGTTTATTCTTACCGTGACATGGATTTTTGGAGTTATCACTGTGATCAACTTTTCTGACGGTCTTGACGGTCTGGCAGGGAGCCTTTCAACCATATCTGCCACGACATTGTTTATCGCCGCTCTTGCAAAGGGACAGTCCAGGTCTGCATTGATGGCGATAATACTTGTAGGCGTTGCAGTAGGCTATCTAAAATATAACAAGCCTCCGGCAAAGATATATATGGGTGACGCAGGAGCAGGCTTCATGGGTTATATACTTGGTATAATAGCATTGGATGGCGCTTTCAAACAGGCTACGGTCCTATCATTATTTGTGCCGATTCTGGCAATGGGCGTTCCTATCTTCGATAATCTTTTTGTAGTATTCAAAAGGTTCATTAACGGAAAGCCTGTATACAAGGCTGACAGAAGCCAGGTGCATTACAGGCT
>CAZQUQ010000198.1:0-5050 GCA_964596445.1 uncultured Oscillospiraceae bacterium | reverse complement strand
AGCCAGCTTATAGGCGAGATACTGGAGATCCATGGAGACAGGGCATCCATACAGGTTTATGAGGAGACTTCCGGTCTTGGCCCCGGCAGTCCTGTAATATCGACAGGTGTGCCGCTCAGCGTGGAACTGGGACCGGGACTGCTGGAAAATATATTCGACGGTATACAGCGTCCGCTGGAAGTGATGAGACAAACGGTGGGCAGCAACGTAACGCGCGGCATCAATATACCGGCGCTGGACAGAAGCAAAAAATGGAGCTTCAGGCCCTCTGTCTCAAAGGGAGACACTGTATCCGCGGGAGATATAATCGGTACTGTCCAGGAAAACGTCATTTTTGAGCACCGCATTATGGTGCCTGCAGGGGTCGAAGGCGTTGTTGAAAAAATTTCGGAAGGTGAGTTTACGGTAGAGGATACTGTAGCAGTCATCAAGACTCCGGATGGTTCGCTGAAGGATCTGACAATGATGCAGAAATGGCCCGTGCGGAAGGAGAGGCCATATAAACAGAAGCTTTCTCCTGATGAGCCTATGATAACCGGTCAGAGGATCATAGATACTTTGTTCCCGATAGCAAAGGGCGGCGTTGCTGCAGTGCCGGGCCCATTCGGCAGCGGCAAGACTGTGGTCCAGCACCAGCTGGCCAAATGGGCCGACGCCGATCTGGTGGTATATATCGGATGCGGTGAGCGCGGCAATGAAATGACAGACGTTCTTATGGAGTTCCCGGAACTTAAGGATCCAAAGAGCGGTGAACCGCTCATGAAGAGGACGGTTCTGATAGCAAACACTTCGGATATGCCGGTGGCGGCCCGTGAGGCCTCCATTTATACAGGAATAACGATAGCCGAATATTTCCGTGATATGGGATACTCGGTAGCGCTGCTTGCCGACTCTACGTCGAGATGGGCGGAAGCGCTCCGCGAGATGTCGGGCAGACTCGAAGAAATGCCAGGTGAGGAAGGATATCCCGCTTACCTGTCGTCGCGCCTGGCGCAGTTTTATGAGCGTGCAGGAAGAGTCGTCACACTGGGATCGGGAGAGCGCATCGGTTCGCTTTCAGCTATCGGTGCTGTTTCACCTCCGGGCGGAGATATTTCTGAACCGGTCACCCAGGCGACATTGCGAATAGTCAAGGTTTTCTGGGGGTTGGATGCAAACCTTGCATATCGCCGCCATTTCCCTGCGATAAACTGGCTGACGAGTTACTCACTGTATGTCGACCGTATGACCGATTGGTATGCGGCTAACATATCCAAGGATTACAATGCTTACAGGACAGAGATGATGAAAATCCTTCAGGAAGAAGCTGAGCTTGAGGAGATCGTCAGATTGGTCGGTATCGATGCACTGTCTCCGAGAGACAGGGTGACCATGGAGGTCGCAAGATCGCTCCGCGAGGACTACCTCCATCAGGATGCGTTCCATGAAGTCGATACTTATGCGACTATGATGAAGCAGTTCAGGATGCTCAAGCTGATACTTGATTATTATCATATGGCACAGGATGCAGTCAGGAAGGGAGTCGATCTGAAAAGCATTTTTGAGATCCCGGTAAGGGAGAAGATCGGACGTGCCAAATATGTGCCGCAGGACCAGATAGACAAAGAGTACGATATTATCGAAAAGGAGTTATCCGATCAGATGGATGCACTGCTTTCAAAGGAGGGTGAATGAGCATGTTGAAGGAGTATCGTTCCATAGCCGAGGTTGCCGGTCCTTTGATGCTCGTGCAGAATGTTGAGGGCGTTACATTCAACGAACTCGGTGAGATCGAGCTGAGCAACGGCGAAGTCCGCAGATGCAAGGTCCTGGAGGTGGACGGATCGAATGCGCTGGTGCAGTTGTTTGAAAGCGCTGTAGGAATAAACCTGTCGTCCAGCAAGGTGCGTTTCATGGGCCGCGGATTGGAGCTGGCCGTGTCGGCAGACATGCTTGGCCGCGTATTTGACGGCCTTGGCAAGCCGATCGACGGCGGACCCGACATTATTGCCGAAGCAAGACTTGACATAAACGGCGTGCCGATGAACCCGGCAGCCCGTGATTATCCGTCCGAATTTATCCAGACAGGGATCTCCGCTATCGACGGACTGAACACACTGGTCCGCGGACAGAAGCTGCCTATCTTTTCAGGTTCCGGTCTGCCGCATTCACAGCTTGCAGCCCAGATAGCCCGTCAGGCAAAGGTTTTGGGCGGCGAGAGCAATTTTGCGGTCGTATTCGCAGCAATAGGCATAACCTTCGAGGAAGCCGATTTCTTTATTAACGACTTCAAGAGGACCGGCGCTATAGACAGAGCCGTACTTTTTATGAATTTGGCCAACGACCCTGCGGTAGAACGTATATCCACACCGCGTATGGCGTTGTCCGCAGCTGAATACCTGGCGTTCGAAAAGGGCATGCATGTACTTGTCATACTTACCGATATCACCAACTACGCAGAAGCGCTGCGTGAGGTTTCGGCAGCACGCAAGGAGGTACCCGGACGGCGTGGTTATCCCGGTTACCTTTATACCGACCTTGCAACTCTGTACGAACGTGCCGGACGAAAGAAGGGTTATGACGGAAGCATAACACTTATACCGATACTTTCGATGCCTGAGGATGATAAGACCCATCCGATACCCGACCTTACGGGATATATCACCGAAGGCCAGATAATACTCAGCCGTGAGCTTCATAAAAAGGGCATCACTCCTCCGATAGATGTTCTTCCGTCGCTGTCAAGGCTTAAGGATAAGGGTATAGGCAGCGGTAAGACACGTGAGGATCATGCAAACACGATGAACCAGCTCTTTGCGGCATATGCCAGAGGCAAAGAGGCGAAGGAACTGGCTGTGATACTTGGAGATGCGGCTTTGACCGATGTTGACAAGCTTTATGCGAAATTCGCCGATGCTTTTGAAGCGGAGTATGTTTCACAGGGATACGAAACCAACAGATCGATCGAGGAAACACTCGATCTTGGGTGGAAGCTGCTTTCGATCCTGCCTGTAGGAGAACTGAAGCGAATCAGGCAGGAGTATATCGATAAATACCTGCCAAAGAAGGACTAAGGGGAGTGTAGCTTATGGCAAGAATGAACGTGAACCCGACCCGCATGGTCCTGACAGGATTGAAAAGAAGACTGAAGACCGCAAGAAGAGGACACAAGCTGCTCAAGGATAAACGAGACGAGCTGATGAAGCGATTCCTTGAGATCGTAAGGGAGAACAAGACTCTCAGGGAAGAAGCTGAGGAGAAGCTGCAGCTTGTGCATTCACGCTTTGTTATGGCCAGAGCCGAGATGAGTGCCGAGGTTATGGAGGAAGCTCTCATGTTCCCCAAGCAGAAGGTGGAACTGAAAGCTTCGACAAGGAACATAATGAGTGTGGATGTGCCTGTGCTGGAGTTCCATGCGGAGTCCGACGACGAGACAGATATTTATCCTTACGGCTTCGCCGATACATCGAGTGAGCTGGACGGCGCTATTGCAACTCTATCGGAGCTGACGCCGACGCTGCTGAAGCTTGCTGAGCTTGAAAAGTCGGCACAGCTGCTGGCTGACGAGATAGAAAAGACGCGGCGCAGGGTCAATGCGCTGGAATACGTGCTGATACCCAATCTTGAGGAAACCATCAAATATATCGTTATGAAGCTGGATGAGAATGAGCGCGGCAACCTGACCAGGCTCATGAAGGTCAAGGATATGATGCTTGAGCAGGCGCATCATTATAACGATAAGTAAGCTGTGTTTCTGCAGGCCCGGACAGATTGCAGGCTGCAGTTCTGAAAACCCGGACAGATTGAGACTTTACATGGCTTGCGCGGCTTGTACGGCAATTGCTGAGCTCCGGGCTTTTACAGATTGCATTGCTACGCAGCGAGTAAGATTGCTGCTGTTCCGGCAAGTATAAGTTTTAGTGTTGCTGTTATATGCCTGCATATGCCCCATTTGCTATTTCATGTGGGACAGGTGCAGGTTTATATATTTCTGTTTCTTGTCAAAATTACCGCTTTAGGGCAATGAGTATCTTCGTTAAGTCAAAATTACCGCTTTAAGGCACATTAGTGTTTAAGCTTAAACAAAATTCCGCTATGGGTCACATGAGTGTCTTAGTCAAAAATTTCGCTTTTGGTCACATTGGTGTCTTAGTTTTGTCAAAAATTCCACTATGGGTCACATAGGTGTCTTGGTTGAAGTGGTAAGCTAAAAGTAGACACCAGCCGATTTTAGTAGACAAAAGAAGTCATACAAGGATGCAAAGGTTGCTAGTGGAGTCCCGGATATAAAAACTTGGCAAGGATATTAATCAAGAGATTGCGGATTACATCGTGTTCTTCAATGAGGAGAGGCCCGCTTACTCTTTGAATTACCTGACTCCGAAACAATACAGAGAGTATCGTCTCTGAAATCAGGTGATTACAGTTTGAAAAAAGTGTCTGCTTTTTGCTGACTAGTGTAAACCGTTTTCATATTGTCAGATTTTTCGTTTTGGGCCAACACACCTCTTTCATATTGCCAAAATTTTCGCTTTGGGGCACGATAATTGGTAAAAAATAGGAAATAAGACTCAATAATGGCAACCGACATAGAATTATGTCAACAATTTTTTATGAAAATCTCTGCTTTTCTGCCCCAAAACGAAAATTTTGACAAATCCGCCGATGACAATCCCAAAAACGAAAATTTTGACAGATCCGCCGATGACCAGTCGCTAAAGGACTTGTTCATGAAGGTGATGTTTGTTGTGAAGCTGTAAATCGCACCCTTTCTGTAAGCACCCGCAAATAGTACTCCTGTAAAATAATTGAATGAGTAAGCATATTAACATATAATGAAATAAATATCCCATATTTAGTAATAAATATTATTGAAAGCTTAGCAATTAAATATAAATGTGCGGATAAACGCTGATAATAGCTCATCTAATACAATGTAGCTGGATAAAAGAAACACTCTGAGTAATTTTTTCAACAAAGAGAAGGAGGTAGCGAGCATGTATTGATACCATAAAAATAACTGGGATACAGAGTTCAAGAAGCCCTTGATCTTCGCCGGCTTTATCTGTCG
>CAZQUQ010000197.1:0-5297 GCA_964596445.1 uncultured Oscillospiraceae bacterium | reverse complement strand
ATATATTTTATGAATGATATTGTGTGTTTCAGAAACAATTGCGATAATTAAAACATCTGATTTATATATTCTAATATGCCAAAAATAAATATTTTAAAGGTGCTGAATCTATGGAACCCGAAGTACGGATCAATAAACCTCAAAACAGACGAAGAAAAGTATTGATCATTCTGTCCGTGCTCATTGCAGTCATGCTGCTTTCCGCATCGTCCCTCGCATATGTTGTTTTACAGTATGGCTACACCTATAAGGGCGTGTACATCAACGGTATTGATGTGTCGGGCATGAGCAGGCAGGAGATGCAGCAGATGCTTGAAGAAAGGTATAATATCCCTGCCGCGGGACAGGAGATCATTCTGAAGACACGGCTGGCAGAACTGAAAGCTACATATCCCGACCTCGGCGTACACTATAATGTGGATGCAGCTGTTGATGCAGCATATTCACTGGGCCGTGACGGGAATATATTCGTGCGCCTTTATGATATAGCGCAAGCCGCTCTATGGGGCGTTGAATATAATGTGCTGCAGAGCTACGATGAAGAGAAATTGAATGATTTTGTGACGAATTTCTCACAAATGGCATTCCAGAGTGTCAGGGAAGGCGCATTGCTGGTGGCCGACAACAAGGTCGTCATAAGGTCGGGAAGACACGGAGAGAGCATCGACAAGGCAGAAGTTCTGTCTTTGGCCTCAGATATGATCAGATCCGGAACCGGAGGAGTAATAGAACCAAAGGTCATCATAACCGGAACGACCGCTTTTAATGCGGACGAGATATACGACAGGATAATATGCGAGCCCTCGGAAGCATTCTACAAGCTCGAGAACAACAGTCTGATACTGATACCTCATAAGGCGGGCAGGCAGATCGATAAATCCCTGCTTGAAAGGATCGTCGATGAAGTAAACAAGACTGAGGATCAGGAACACCTGCTTCCGGTAACCTTCACCGAGCCTGATATAACCCAGGAAAAAGCAATGTCCATGCTGTTCCGGGATGAGCTGGCGAATTTCAGTACACCTTTTGAGACAAGGACGCAAAATGAAAAAAACAGGATGCACAATATAGCTCTGGCTGTCAGCAAGTTCAATGATTATATACTGATGCCTGAAGAGGAGTTCTCCTTCAATGCTGTGGTAGGCCCGAGAAATGAAAAGTATGGTTATAAGGAGGCCCATGTATATATAAACGGAAGAGTCGAAGACGGTGTGGGCGGCGGTATCTGCCAGGCTGTCAGCACGCTGTATAATGCAGTGCTTTTCTCGGATCTCAAGGTACTTGAGAGAAGGAATCATTCGTTCATCGTCACATATGTCCCGCTTGGACAGGATGCTACGGCATATTACGGCGGTACGGACTTCCGCTTTGTAAACACTACGGGCTGGCCTATAAAGATCATTTCCTGGGTGGAGGACAATAAAGTACATGTCATATTCAAGGGTACGAAGACAGAACCCGAAAAGACTGTTTTGATCAGCAACAAAACGCTGAGCAGGACGCCATACACCACAAAATATGTAGACGATCCCAAACTCCCGGCAGGTACAGTTGCCAAAAGCCAATACGGCACCGACGGGTTTGTGGTGGAAACATATAAAACCGTAAAGATAGGTGAAAAGGTCGTTTCACAGATCAAGCTTCATACTAGCCGTTACAATCCCTGTGCCGAAGAATTTCGTGTAGGGATACTTCAGCCCGACGGAACAACAACACCGGGACTGGCTGCAAAAATGAAAGCGGAGGCCGAAGCGGCAAAAGCCAGTACAGCTCAAACCCCTTCTGATCCGGCCGGATCAGGATCGCCTGCCAGCACCGATACAACGACGGCAGCTGAAACGCCTGAAGCAGCCGAAACACCCGCAGGTGATCAGGATCAATCAGAACCTGCAGGCGCATCTGAAGGCAGTCAGGATACGTCTGATACGGCCAATACGATTGATACATCGGATAATGCCCAGGATACGGCGGGAGATGAAGGTGCGTCGGAAAATGGTCAGACTGCGCCGGATATGGCCGATACATCTGAATAACGAAAAACAGGCATGGAACTTGAAATCCCATGCCCGTCATTCATTATCTGCAATATCAATACGCCTGAACATTACTTGCGCCGCTGTTTCTTAGTATTTCCTCAACCCGCGGCACTTTGTCGTCGTCCGTCCTCATGCTGAATAAAACTTTGCCCTGCCTGATATCGCTCTCATACTGCTTGCTTTCTCTTTCAGGGATGCCGAGATCGATCAGTCCCCCGACAATGCCGCCTGTCACTGCTCCCGAAAGCAGCCCGGTGATTGGACCTGCCGCTGCTATGATGCCCAGTCCGGGTATGATCATACTGCCTGCGCCTATCAGCAATCCTGCCAGTCCTCCCAGCAATCCGCCCGATATGACTCCGTCAGAAATATTGTCATTCATGCCGGTACGGCCGGCCTTATCCACATCTATTCCGTTCCTGCCGCCAATTGCCGTTGTTCCTGTGCCAATGCCCCCGCCGCCTGATACTGTGCTTCCCGTGCCAAGGACCCATCCGGTATCAGAACCGCCGGTGTCACCCATACCGCCGGCTGACCCGGCATCATACGGGTCCCCTGAGTCGCTGCGCTTGGCTACGATGGAAATATCATCAGTACGCAGGCCCTGTTCTTTTATGCGGCGCGCTGCCACTTCCGCATGATCCTGTGTATCAAAAACACCAACTACAGTTTTTGACATACGCCCTCCTCCTTCTGTCATATTTTATTGACATTGTTAGCATTACATTTTCAAATGTTAATTATTCCGCAAAGTCAGATACATGAACGGTCACGAACTTTCTTCGTTCTTCGGAGCAAACAGCGGAATAAACTTTTTGTATCTGAATATGTTTTTTTATTGTATAATAGTGTGAAGCAATTTGAATATACATAGCAGCGAAGGAGTTCATAGGTTTACAATGCAATCAAAGGGCGGCGTTCTGATTTTCATGGCAATACTGGCCTTTCCCATAATTGCCATATCAACAAATCATAATATTTTTTTTGGTATAGCAGCAGCTGCTGTAACATTCGCATCAATCAGGCATATATACAGCCTTGTGATGCTGAACGGCTTTCAGGAGCATGAAATAGACGAGGAACTGGAAGAGGATCTCGAGGATCTCATCGGTATCGATATTCAGAGGTTTGGAGCAGGACTCAGCGTCGTTCTGAATCTGGTGGTCATACTGTTTATATGCTATTGTGCATTTTTCCTTGAAACTGTCCTGCTGAAGGCGGTAGCAGCATTGGCGATATCACTGCAGGTACGCTTTATCATAAAAAAGGTACGTGCAAAAGACAGTCCTTTTGATAAGAACGAGCACAAGCTTCAGATATTGCTGTCCAGCGTATCCAACATAACTGTTGTCCTGTTCACGCTCCTGAACAAGCTCTCGAAAATAGGATAGAGTCGATAAAAGTCAAATACTCCTGATTAGGCAGGGGACGGTTCAGGCAGCTCGGGAACTGTCCCTTATTTACTCTGTCGAGTAAGAAAATTGATTTAGTTTGTTATAAAGAAAGGGTTATTGTGAGCATATTACCTATATAGGCAGCCTTAACCGTTCCACCCATCCGCTCTGTCAGAAGCTTAGCTATAGATAATCCGAGCCCGGTGGATTTTCTTCCGGTCTCAACTGTATAAAAGCGGTCAAACAGCCGCCCGACCGTCACTGAGTCAAGCTCATGGGCAGTGTTTGAAAATTCGATAAGTCCGTCCTCGCTCATTCTTACAATGAAATCACCGTCACTGTATTTAACGGCATTCGAAATTATATTCTCAAATATGCGGGAAAGGGCGGAACGGTCTAGATTCCGTTCCACCTTTTTCTCCGGTATGCAGATCTCGGGTGTGATGCCTTTTTGCGTTAATAAGCCGTAAGCTGCGGCAAGGCTCTCCTCCAGCACGGCGTTTACTTCGACCTGTTCAGAACTCAATTCTGTCTGCGAGGTAATCACAGAATATTTGAAGAGTTCCTCAGTCAGCGATTTAAGTGACTCCACACGATTTTTAATCAGACTGAGATATCGGCTGACTGTTTCACTCCTCTCCTCACGTTCCAGCAGCTGAAGATAACCGGAAATCGCTGTAAGTGGTGTGCGGAGATCGTGTGCAATGTTTGTTACGGCTTCCTTCAGTTCTGCATCACCTTGAATAAAACGCTGTCGTTCTGAACGAAGATGTCTCAATTCAGTGTTTATTGCATCAGCAAGAAACAGGATATGGCGGTCATGACCCGATACATCTATCAGTGTGTTTGTGTCGGTCGCGAGCTTTTCGCTGATTGCGCATCGAATCTCATCAGCGGATTTTTGTAAAAGCCGTATCTTAATGAGCAAAAAACCGATAACTGTCAGCAAAATGCCATTAGTACACCAAAGCCAAACTTCCATAATGGATACCTCATCTACCTTATATCTTCTCTTTGGAACGCGAGAACACCGGCAGCACTTGTCAGAATCAGGATAAGAAGCGAATACAGCGGTAACTGCCATATATGCTCCATTGACATTTCGACAAACTGAACCGACTGACCTGTCGGGAGAAAATCGAGTGCAAATTGATATAGTTCCCGCTTTGTGCCGGTTAAATAATTGGGATTCGGCTCGTTCTGATATTCGCTGACGCCTGTAACGCTCATAACATAACTGCCGTAAAACTCCGGCTCCTGAAGACGGGAATTCACTGCAGCAGCAACTCCGAACAGGACAACAAAACATAATATGCAGGCAACAGCCGCTGCAGCTTTGTTTTGCAGCAACATCGAAATCAGCGTAAATACTCCGGAGAACGCTGCTGAAAGAGCAAGAGTAATCCCGAACAGTACCAGGGCTGAAGGAATGCCCATCTCAAAGAAGCCAAGCCGCGCAATGCCGATTACAAGCATTGGAAGAATAAATGCAATGCAGAATATGAAGCCCGCGGCAATGGATACAATGAGATTAGCGAGGTAAACTGATGTTTTGGTATGTCCGACGATCAATTTATTTCGAAGCGTGCCGTCACCGTGCTCTGTTCCAATAAACAGTCCACAGAATACAGAGGATACAAGACCGATGATAACAGCATAGATAAAGAAAACTCTGTCAAGGGCAGCCTCTGATTTAACCGCAGCAAATACACCGGCGGCGACCATGAACACAGTACAAAGCCAGAATATCAAATCTTTTCTCAACCGTCCGAAATTAGCATAGATCAGCTTATTCATGCTTTTCACCTCCGACAAGACCGATATAGAAGGACTCAAGACTCTCGTCATGTTCACGGAGAGAAATCAG
>CAZQUQ010000196.1:0-5310 GCA_964596445.1 uncultured Oscillospiraceae bacterium | reverse complement strand
TGAAGCATGCCGATCTGAGTCCCAACAATGATCTGAATTCCGTGCCTCTCATTATAATGTTTCCGACTCTGATTTCACTGACTCGTCCTCCGGTAGTGTAGCCAAGTATTTCTATGTCTTCCGACAGATCGATCTCCGTTATGGCGTCTGGATATGCTTCCAGGAGCTTTTCTGCAAGTTTATCCGGGTTTATGGAAACAATGGCGGTATATCCTCCGGATGCCTCGTCGCCAAGGCTTTCCACACTGCGCAGATAGGGCACGCTTTTGCCCGGCCATACATCCTCGGCATTTTCCGTCCTGCCGGGACTGCTGGCATGGAACAGTGTATTTGCGACTTTTCCTTCATACACGGCTATAAGTCCTTTTGTCTCGTTCACTGCTTTTTCGATCTTCCCCCAGTTTCTCGATGCAAATAGTATGCCCCACTTTTTCCTGGCATTTTCCTTGCTGACCCATGCCTGACAATGAGAGGGATCAGTGCAGATATCTATCCCGTCATGTACTCCCTTTTTCGAACTGTATGCACCTGACATTCGGCCGTATGCAAATGTCCTGGCTGCCACCGCCTGGGCCTTAAGCGCTTCAAGATCGAAATCCGCAGGCATTTCGGCGGCTGTGACACATTTTATGTATTCCTCCAGTTCCACGGTCTCAGCCTTACCCAACGCTTTATTGTATACGGTTATTTCCAGGAGCTTCTCCGGTTCGCTGACGGACGGAGGCTTCTGTTCCGGCGTCACGCCGCAGCTTCTCACGATGATCATAGGCAGCAGAATGACGATTGCGGCCATGACCGATGCATAATATATCAGTTTTTTCATCAGGACCCCCCGGTTCCTATTCCATGTCCCAGCCGATAATGCTTGATAATATATATTCACATAAAAAAAAAGTATGCTGGAGATAAGCATACTTTGACCCATACTGTTTACAGGAAACCGGCGGGGTTGCTATGAAGACATTTTCTCCTGCTCATCCTCTTCCCTTTTGATAGATGCGCCAAGCTTCCTCAGTTTGTCATCGATATTGCAGTAGCCTCTGTCTACATGGTCAACATCCAAAATCTCTGTTGTCCCTTCTGCACAAAGTCCCGCCAAAATAAGCGCGGCGCCTGCCCTTAAATCAGTGGCCCTGACCTTTGCGCCGGTCAGTCTGGCACAGCCTTCTATTATCGCACTCCTGCCCTCTACTTTTATCCTGGCACCCATTCTTTTCAGCTCACAGACGTGCATGAACCTGTTTTCGAATATAGTCTCTATTACCATGCTGGTCCCGCATGCCACGCTTAAAAGAGAAGTCATCTGGGACTGCATGTCTGTTGGGAAGCCGGGATATGGATGGGTTTTTATATCTACAGGTTCGATCCTGTCTCCCCTTACTCTTATGGATGTAAGCTCCTCCGAGACCTCCACTCCTGCTTCCCTGAGTTTGGCAGTAACGGGCTTCAGATGATCAGTAACAGTATTTTCGATTATGACGTCGCCGCCGGTAATAGCAGCTGCGACCATAAAGGTACCGGCCTCGATCCGGTCCGGTATTACAGTATGGCTGGCGGCATTGAGGCTTTTTACGCCGGATATCTTTATCGTATCGGTTCCCGCGCCCTTTATATCCGCTCCCATCGATGTGAGATATGTCGCAAGATCCACGACTTCAGGCTCGATAGCGGCATTTTCGATCACAGTCTGTCCCTCTGCCAGCGTCGCTGCCATCATTATATTTTCCGTGGCTCCTACACTTGGGAAATCAAGGTATACCTTCTCGCCCTTCAGGCGGCCTTTGCATCTTGCTTCGATATATCCATGTCCCTGTGTTATAGACGCTCCAAGCGCTGAAAAGCCTTTCAGGTGCAGATCCACAGGCCTTGATCCTATTGCGCATCCGCCTGGGAGGGATATCCTGACATGGCCTGTCTTTGCCAGCAGAGGCCCGGCTACAAGGAACGATGCCCTCATCCTGTTTACCAGCTCATACGGTGCTGTCGTGCTTGTGATCGTCCTGGTGTTGATCTCAAGTCTGTTCCCGTCCTCGGACAATACCGCCAAAGCGCCTAATGAGTTTACCAGCTCGCACATTACATCGACATCGTTCAGACGGGGTATCTCATCGATCACGCTTCTGCCGTCGGCCAGCAGTGATGCAGCGATTATGGGGAGCACTGAGTTTTTGGCCCCGCTCACACCCACTCTTCCTTATAGTGGTCTGGCTTCTGATATTATCAGTTTTGACACGCTTTTCTCCCCTTATCTTCCTTTGTGTTTTTCATATCCATCCATGCCGGGCCTTCAGTATTCCGTTATGATCACCGGAGTTGCCAGCCATATGTATGTCTTGCCCTCATAAGAATTATACCGGACTGCAATATTCAGATTTGTCCTGTGCCCATCCATACCGGTCTTACCGCCGATTTCCGGCGAAAACGCAGATACGCTTATCAGGCCATTGTCGTTTATGCCTTCTCTTTTTTCAGCACCGGTACATTCAAATACTTTATCGAATATCTCATCTATCTCATCGTCGCTGAGTCTTCTACCGATACTTCCTGTAACTGCTATATTCATTTCATAATCTATACCGAGACTTTCAAGCACATTAGTCACAACGCCTGCACATTTTTGGAGATCAGGATCACGGGAGGTATCCGTAAAAGTAATAAAAAACCTGCTGCTTCCCGTATCCTCAGCTTCATCAAGTATAGTCAGCCGTACATTTTTATATTCATCTATTATGTAATTTATTTCTTCTCCGCTGGCAAAGTCGGTTTCTATCCGGTAAAAAACGGCTGCATCACTGGAATATTCCGCACCGGGCCCCCTGACGAGCTGACCGAGCAGTTTGGCCGATACAGCTCTGTCCAGCTGTCCTGCCGCTTTTTCCCCGCGTATGTATATCTCGGAGACGACAGCATCTGCTCCTGTCTTTTGAAAAGCCTCCAGTATCATACCGGCCGCCGGACTCTCATATGTGTATTCATGCATCAATATTGCCGCAGCGGAGATAATTAGAATAAAGGTGAACAAAAAAAATAGAAACCTTTTCATGTACAGCCCCCTTCCCGCATAGCGGCTGCTGTTTGGATCCAAACAGCCGCCGTTTTGTAACCGGGGCATCCTGTTTACCATAAGCCGGTGCCGCTGTGGTTACATTTTAATTATTGCCTCTTGAAATAAGGCGTATACATGAAAAATTTCTATATCACGTACGATTATTGGATGATAATCACGTTTTTTTACAAACAGCTTTACAATTCGCCTGCATAACGCAGCAGCTTCTCTATCAGCACCATCGCCTCCGCCCGCGTCACTATATCCTTCGGCCCGAGCATATCGGAGAACCTGCTGGTTATCACACCGGTCCGCTGCGCATATCTGATCTTCGGAAGCAGCGCCGGGCTCGCCTCACCAATATCCTTGTACATAGTCAGATCCACACTGTCGTTTCCCGCTCTTTCTGATGTCTTCAGTTCACAGATCCTGACCGCCATTGATATAAGCTGCTCTCTTGTACAGTACTCACCGGATCGACCGGTATCCGCCGAACTTACGATACCCGCTTTCGCCGCAATGGTCATATAGCCGGTCCCATATTCGTAATCCATAATATCAAGCATGAATTTGACGCCGTCGCCGATGGTCAGATTCTTATTCGGCTCGAATTTTTTGCCGGTGACCGATTTGAGTTCATGGAGCTTTGCTACATTCGCGATGGCATTCCTCGCATAGCTTGTCGATATATCGCTGTAAACATCCTGTCCCTGATCGGCTATTGCCATCTTGCCGGGGACAGACATTTCAAATGTCAGCGTTCCTTTACCGGCATCGGGATCATAGTTTCTTGTGACGGATGTTTTCTGCCATGCACTTTTCCCGGCAGGCAGATAATAGGCGTATGTCGATCCGGGCTTGTACCATGTCGCAGGCGAGAATTCATATTCGACCTTGAGAGGTTTTCCAAACTTATCTATCTTATGTGTCAAACCGCTCGATAATCCGACCTCCAGTTCAGTTACAGGAGTTTTGAAGGTCATGTTGCTCACATCTCCGGAAGGATCAGCCTGCAGCGTGATATCGATGATGAAGTTGGATTCATAAGCCGCCGTCCCGTATACACCGTTGCTGTCAGCCATCACGCCGGGTCTGATTATCAGCGTGTTATTGACAGTGGCGAGCATCAGGTTTTCACCAAGTAATCCAAGCGCTTTGAACACCCTCTGTGATATAATGACGGATATCTTCTTTGTCCCGGTGGGCATGGTCCTGAGGTCGATGCGGTAATCCAGCTTGTTGTCGGTCTGTATATGCTGTATGAAGCGATCCGCATTGACGCCGGTTATCCTTACTGTCCATACACCGTTGACTGCATATGTATCTTTATTGATATAATCTCCTTTTATCACGTCCTCAGTATCTTCACTGGAATCATAATCATCGCTGGAACGCAGCGTCCTCACCGTTATGCTTTGGGTAGGCGCTGATGCCAGCTTTTTCGCGGGATCATATGCATAAAGTCTTGCATAATACCTGAAGTTCGATCTCAGGTTGTCTGCGGTGAACTCTGAAGCATCTTTTACCTCATACTTCGTACTTCCCGTATAATTTATATCGTCATCGATTTCAAGTATGTATTCCATACCTTCCGCAGCGATCCATTCATATGTGATGCTGTTTTTCGTGACAGAACCGCTTTTAACGCCAAATCCAAGCGGTGTTTCGGGAGGAATATCCTTCTGTGTCTTTACCAGATAGGAATCACTGAAATCCGACCTCTTTTTCTCGCCGGCAGCACTCGTCGCCTCCGCCTGGATCCAGAAATAGTAAACCGTATCGGGTTTGAGGCCGTCGACTCTGTAATACGTGGTAAACTCAAGATCCTGAGGTGTTATCGTAACACTGCCTGACGCTTTGGATCTGTCGTCCACAGTTCCATATTCGAGGTAATATACATATTGGTCGTTGAAATTCCATCCAAGGTCAATATAGGTATCGCCGGCAAAACTATAGTTGAATACGGGTACGGTCGGCTTCTCGGCAACTGTCGGAAGTTCGGGGGCAGTGGTTATGATTATCGGATCGGAAGGTCCCGATATCAGGTTTGCACTGCGCCTCGCCGCCCTGACCCATATCACGTAGGTCTTGTTGGGTTCAAGGTCATACAGCATTATATCTATATTATGTCTCAGCCCGTCACGTATGGCATCGGGCGCACTGATATCCTCGTCTGTGTCATTGGGCGTTACAGGGTAACCTATTATCTTGTCGGCAGGCAGATTCGCCAGATCATTATAATCCATGCCCGGAGTATACTCCAC
>CAZQUQ010000195.1:0-5354 GCA_964596445.1 uncultured Oscillospiraceae bacterium | reverse complement strand
ACTGATCCAGTACCCAGCTGTAACCCGCCGGGGCGGGACCGCTGTCATGGCTTATTTGGAATACCGCATCCAGACCGGTTGACATTGCTTTATATGGGTGGGTTGTGGAGGACACTGTGAGTATGGGTGATTGCGGACCGTCTGCAGGTCCGTTGTCGAATACGATCCTCTTTAGCTTTTCGGCCATATCAAGTGTCAGTACACTTCGGATATTATATCCGTCATTTCGCAGCGCTGCGTCCGAAAGATCCCCGGAACCAAAGGAATGGGAGGGATGTACGCCGTCACTTAAAAGCACGCTGCTCCAGTCGTCGGGATGCAGCTCCATGAACAGTCCGTAGAGATCGACCAGTGGAATGTTCATTTTCTGCGCTGTGCGGCGAATGACTGTGTTTGCTTCACCGACCTGCTGATTATAATTTGTGCGGGGAGGGATCGTACTGAGGACAGGAATGATCCCTTCGTCTATATTGATCTGGATAAACCTCTCCAGATTAGTTTCAAAGGATTGTGCATCCCACGTGGTAATATCGTTTGTGCCGAACATTGTAAGGGACCAGGATGGGTTCACCGCTTCGATGGCATCGCTGATGGCTGCAAGTCCGTTTGTGATCCTCCAGCCGGAATCGTTGCCATATCTGCCTCCCTTGAAGTTGTGCAGAGGATTGTTGTCATTGTTCGGCGAGGCACCCATCCACAGCAGGATCGGCTCATAATCATGTCCATTGGAGGGAGGTGTGCTGATCATACCCCAGCTGGCCATACTGCCAAGGTAAGCCTGTGAGTGAGTTATGCTGTCGCCCCATTGACCCAGTACGCCTTCATCCCGGCCCATTGCATCACCGCGGAGCTTGATGGCCCGCAGATTTGCCTTCATGGCAGAGTCTATTTCAGGGATATACTTCAGCCGGATAGCGTAGAGGTCAGTTGCGCTGTCGAACACACTGATCACAACATTCTCTGAATCACTCAACTCTCCGTCGCTGACAGTGATACGGACTGTAAATGTCCCGCACTGATTTTGACCCGGCGTCCAGCTGAAAGCGCCGGTGGAGCTGTCGATGCTTATGCCGCCGGGCAATGCTGCCGGAGAAACCGGACTGACGGAGTAGAACAGTGTATCGCCTGCATCAGGATCGCTTGCGCTGACAGTAAAGCTTAGGAGAGACCCTGAAGCGACCGTTTTGGGTCCGATCGCAGCAAGCACAGGAGGCTGGTTCTGAACAGAGGAAGAGCTTCCGGCAACTGCGCCTATGTTCCTTGGGTTCCCGAAGGGATCACCGTTAAAGTCATATAGTGCAGTCGCGCTGCTGACTCCACTTCCCAGTGCCGGACTGTTGATATGCAGACTGACATTGTTGCCTGCCAGGTTGGCAAACAGAGGATCCTGACCATAGATACCGCCGGTTTCGGTTACCGGAAGATTTGGTCTGGAATCCTGGGGGGAGGTATAGTTGTACCAGAGATTGTTGGAGAACGTGAAGGTGGCAGGTGAAGTATTGTTCCCGACATTAATCGCTCCGTACTGGGAGAGTGCTGAACCGTCATAATAGAAAATATTATTGGCGACCGTGTTGTTTGAACAAGGACCAAAGGTATACTGGGAAGTAGATGTCCTCTCCTGCAGGATGCGCATCAGCCAATTTTCAGGAGAAATGACTGTGTTGTTAACCGCACTGCAGTTTGTGGCTCCTGCGAAAGCTATCGAAGCGATGCTTCCACGCATCAGATTGCTGTATGCATGTATGTTTTTTGCTTCATAGTTCGGCTGCGTTGTCGAAAGGGACGGCCTGAAAAAGGCGAAGTCGGAGCTGCCGCCGATATTGACCGCTCTTTCGCCGCAATCGGACAGGCGGTTTTGGCGGATGTGGATATTTTCACTGCCGCCCTTGCATGTGATGCCGGTGCCTGAGAAATCGTGCAGGTAGTTGCCTGCAATGATGCCATTGTGGCATCCGACAAGGTCGATGCCGCTTCCGTATGCGTTTGCGCACCTTGCTATTTCACAATTGAGTATGTAGTAGTCGTTGACCCCGGATAATTTGACCCCGTCTTCATTTGCGGAGGTATTGACATCATGGATGTACAGATCCCGGAATATCACATATCTGGTGGCATCCTTATTGTTGTATTCACCGCCGTCGTCGCAATTTATGGCGTTTTCCTGCGTGTTTGAGATCTCAAGATCATGCAGGATCAGATAATGGACTTTTGTCAGATGAATACCTTCCGATGAACTTGTGATCACCGGCTTTGCTTCACCGGGAGCTCCTCCGATCCAGATGGGGGCCTGGGCTGTTCCTGACAGGCCGTTGATGCTGACCCTGCCCGAATAGGTTCCGGGATGTATCCTTATGGCTGTCCCCGGAGATGCCGCCTGCAGCGCACGTCCGATAGACCTGTAGGGTGACGCGGCACTTCCGTTTCCGGTTGAATCGTTTCCGTTCGCTGCGACATGTATGACAGATGTCGGCGTTTTGCCGTCTTCGAAGGTGACAATGGGACCTGACAGATCAACCGGAGGCTCGACAGGAATGCTGCTGTCGTCTGTGAATATGACGATGCGGTTTCCTCCTCCGCTTGACGTAATGCGGTTTACCGTCAGATTATCGATCGTGATCAGACCATAGCTGTCACAGGTGACAGTGCCCGACTGGATCTGCATATTGCTGCTGAGGGAGGTGTTTGTCCAATAGTAAACTTTGCCGGGAGTCGGATCAAAGTTCTGAAGGCGCCTTGGTGTAAGGCTTACCGTACAGGCCTGGGCGGGGGCGGTCTTGACTACGCCGATAGTCATTTCCCATCTGTTCTGTGTATCAACGATGTCTTCTGTCTTCCAGAACATATATGCATTGATTTGCCCGGATTCATCTCCGTTATCCGTGATCCCGTTTCCGGGATCGTCATCCAGACTGCAGTTCGTAAACGCAGGCAGGCTCTGATCTGTGCGGATATCAATGGGGTTAAAGCTCTCGGAAAAGTTTCCGTTTATATCCGGTGGATTCAAGGTCCGCTGGTTATGGCCGCTCTGACCCCAGTAGAAAATATGGGGCCTCTTTGTGTCCTGCAGTGCATTGACGAATTTGACAGCCTGGCTCCAGCCGATGCTTGAGTCGTTCTTTCCGTTTGAAAAGGTGATGAAGGGAGTTTCGTCCGATATGTGATTGCGAAGATACCAGTCGTCATCAAAATAACTGAAGGCCGGGGTCACGCCATCCTGATATTTGATCTGCCAGTCGACATCACCATAAACCACCTGGTAGGAGCTCCTGAAGGTCGGCGATTCCGCCGGTACATGTACGCCTACCCAGGAGTTGACCCATGCGACGCGGTCAGGGTTCCTGATGCCATACATGATCGAACCGGAACCTCCCATGGATACTCCGGCTGCGATGGTTCGGCTGCTGTCAAGGCTCCATTTGGCGGATGCCCAGTCGCAGAAGGAACTGAGTCTGCTCTGGGTATAAGGCCTGACTACGCCGGAGGCCCAGTTTTGCTGTGAACGCTCGCTGATGCCGTATTTTTCATGATAACCTGTCCACCAGTCATAGGGAAGCTGATTGGTGGTTATCACTATGGTGCCTTTATCAAAGTTGTACCACCAGCCGGACTGGACATGCATATTGCTGCCCCAGCCGTGGAAGCTCATATTGACAGGCACCGGGTTGCCCGGGACATAGGATTGAGGCACGATGACCTTGTAGTCCATGGGCGTGCCGTGGACATTGCTGTTTGGCGGTGATTCCCACCTGATATAGTAATAGTGGGTGGAGGTCCCGCTGGTGTAGTAATAATCCTTTACTGTCTCTGTCTTTTGCAGGATCGGGATACCCTGTCCTACAGTCTCATTGACGGTTACCGTATTTCCGCTGCCGACCAGTTTTTCCTCAACACCATTGCGTACAACGGTCACAGCATAATAAGCAGTTCCTGCATTTTCAGGGTTATATGCGCTTACAGCGGTGTTTGCAGAAACCGGAGCGGCAGCGGTATCGTTTATATCTTTTTCTACTACAAAACGGGGACAGCTTTGATTATCGATATTGCCATTTTCACGCCCGTAAAACTCATCGTCCCATCCGGTCAGCACACCGGCCGTCTTTATCGGGGACAATCCTGTGACTGATGTGATAGGGCTGTTGGAGCGGTAGATACGATAGGATATACTATTAAAGGATGCTCTGACATTTCTCACCTGTTGGATCGTCATCGTGGGGGAGACTGCTGCTGCAACTTCATCGACCTCGTTCCAGGTCAGGATAGTCTGACCTTCATAGTGCCTGGCAGTGAGCTGACGGACAGATGAAACCGGCTCTGGCTGAGAAGTGCCTCCGCTGCCGTCGGTCCCATCCCAGCCTGCGAGTCTTGCCCACAGATACCATGCCGCATAGGCTTTCATGTTAGCGTTTATGGGCTGGCTGTGAGCCGAGCTGCAATCGTACCATTCAACATTCTTCGTATGGCTGTTCTGCCAGGCCGTTGCCCAGTTGCTCTCCCTGGAACCGTTTCCGTCCGAATCATAATAGCATTCATCATTGACATTCTTATCAAGATAATAGTTGCCGTCAGGGTCATAGCTTTCGATATCCGCAAAATCAAACAAAATTTTGTTGTTAGTACGGCAGTATCGGCGGATCTGCTCATTCCTGAGATGCAGGTTGCCGTTTGCTCCCGTACCGTCGGTATGACCTGTCATATAGACAAACTTCACATTTGGGTAATCCTCTTCCAGCTGACTCATATTTTCCAGGTAACTGTTGATATAGCTCTCCGACGCTGTACTTACCTGCCCGCACCAGGACCACATCACAACATTGATGTCCGGATGGGATTTCAGATAATTGCGTGTGATACTTGGCCAGTTTGAATCACCCAGGTCGGTGCTGTATGTATCGGCCAGGTGAAGAGCACCGTTGCTGCCGCTTGTGTTCCATGCATAGGTGCTTCCCATGAAAGCGGCCAATCCGGTCATGCCGCTTGTGACCTGGCTGCCGTGGGAAGTGTGGTTGTAATAGATATGAAGGTCGGATTTTGCCTTATTGATCCACTCAATTGGAATCGCTTCAAGATCAGCCAGTGTGGCATTGCTATGGTCTGCTATGATAGGGCCGGCAGGGCTGCCTGTACCATTTGCCTCCGCCGTCGGACACAGTATTGTTATCATTATGCAGGCAGAAAGAAACAATAAGATACCAAACCTGAGCTTTTTCACGTCAAAAACCTCCAGTTTCCAGTATTACATTAGCATTTTCCAGTTCATATATGATTTGAAATTGAAAAATGTTGAATATGTGTGAGCTGTAAGTATATCTGCAATATGAGTATAGCACAGGAAAAAGCACAGAAATATTCCA
>CAZQUQ010000194.1:0-5360 GCA_964596445.1 uncultured Oscillospiraceae bacterium | reverse complement strand
TGAAAAAAAGCAATATGAATAAAAAAGATAGAAAAGTCTATAGGCTACAGACTGTCTCAAGTATATCGGCTGCGGAATCGGAAAAAATATTATAACTGAAATGCGCGGAAAGGAACCGTATGTTCAGGCTCTTAAAGAATGTCGAACTGTGTACGCCGGAGTACATTGGGATCCGGGATATTTTGACTGCATTCGGAAGGATCGCGGTAATAGCTGACGCGATAGATACGGCACATCCGCTCCAGGCCGAAGTTATTGACTGCAGCGGTATGATCGCAGTGCCGGGGCTTATAGATCAACATGTGCATATCACCGGCGGCGGGGGAGAACAAGGCCCGCAAAGCATGATCGGACCGATATGCACCGATGAACTTGTCAGTGCCGGGATAACTACGGTAGTAGGCATCCTGGGAGACGACGGCGTAGGCAAAAGCATGCAGGGTCTGCTGATGAAAGCACGCTCACTGGAAGCTGACGGACTGACTTCATATATTTATACCGGGAATTATGGTATACCTCCTGTTACAATAACAGGCAGCGTACTGACTGACATTGCAATAATCGATAAGATCATCGGTACCGGGGAAATCGCGATTTCGGATTTCAGATCATCATATCCGACAAGAGATGAATTGGCAAAGCTTGCACATGAAGCGGTCACCGGGGGTATGCTGGGGAAAAAGGCAGGTGTCGTCCATCTGCATGTCGGCGATGGTAAAGCCGGCCTGTCGCCTCTGCTTGATCTGCTCGAGACAACTGACTTTCCTGTCTCCATGTTTATTCCGACGCATCTTAACAGAAACAGGGCTCTTTTCGAGCAGGCTGTAAGCTATCATGACAGCGGAGGCAGTATAGACCTTACCGCAGGTGAAAGATCCGAAGCGGGCTTAAGTGTGCCCGAGTGTTTGAAACTTTTGCTGGATACCGGGAAAGGACTTGATAATGTAACGGTATCTTCCGACGGAAACGGCAGCGGCGCAGGCGAATCGCATATGGAGACGGGCAGCGTCATGGCCCTGTTCGATGATTTCAGATCTGCTGTAAAGGACTATGATCTTCCTGTCATACCTGTATTGAAAACCATAACTGAAAATGTGGCCAAAGCGCTGAAACTATACCCTGTAAAGGGAACGATAGCTGTCGGCAGCGATGCGGATATTCTTCTGATTGATAAAGAGTCGTTCACGCCCAGAATGCTGTTTTCCAGAGGCAGGCTGCTTCTTGCAGACGGGAAGCCGGCCGCAGACGGGAAACCTGCTGCAAACAGGTGACCGGCCACAGCCGGGTAGCCGGCCGCAAATGGCAGCCGGGTTACAGACGTGATACCGGCCTGATCAGGATCAACGACAAAAATTTACACCCGCTGGCATGTATATACTCAAACCGAGTTTTAAAGAATAAGCATTGAGGTGATCAAATGGATATAGTAGACCATACCGACAAAAAGCGAAGTGCAGCTTCAAAAACATGCATCATACTGACTACTGCCGCCGGATGGGCTGCAGCAGTTATTTCATTGGTAGTATACCCTTTTGTTTTTGGAGCAGCAGCAATAATCCTTGGCATACTGGCCAGCAAAAACGGGAGCAGAGCCGGGATGCCTCTTATTGCTGCCAGCCTTCTGCTGATGGCGGCGGGTCTGATGTTTAACAATGCAATATATGACTATCTCAAAAATGCTGTCGGCGTCTGAACAACTTCAGGACAACGCCGGCGCCATTTGTCCGGGGCCGGGCCTGCAGGAGGCTGCGGCACAAATCCATGCAATCCGCCAGGGAGACGGTGAATTCAATGAATATGGGAAACTTAATAATAATAGGCGGGGCTGAGGATAAGGCAGGAGAGTGTCTTATTCTTAAGTCGTTTGTAAATATTTCCGGTGCGTCAAAAGCAAGGATCACTATACTGACTACCGCAACAGAAAAGTCGGCTGAGGCAGGCAATCAGTACAAATCGCTTTTTATCAGCCTTGGAGCGCCTGATACCGATTTTCTGGACATAAATACGCGTGATGACGCTGATTCCGAGTCCAATGCAAAGCTTGTAGCCGGTTCCACCGGGATATTCTTTACAGGAGGCGATCAGCTCAGGATAACGAGCATTCTGGGAGGAACCAAGGTATATGAAGCATTGCACGGAGCCTACAGATCAGGCGCTGCGATAGCCGGAACAAGCGCCGGAGCTTCGGCCATGAGCGGTACGATGATTGTTGACGGCAATAATAATGATCCGGCCAGAAAATGTACGCTAAAGATGGCCCCCGGTCTGGGCCTGCTGCAAAGAGCGCTGATAGACCAGCATTTTCATCAGCGGGGCAGGATAGGAAGGCTTCTGTGCGGTGTGGCGGAAAATCCGTCGATCCTTGGGATCGGTATCGACGAAGATACGGCAGTCAGAGTATTTCCGGACGACCATTTCGAAGTGATTGGAAGCAATTCCGTTACCGTAGTGGACGGGAGGAACATAAAGAGCTCGAATGTTTCGGAACTGATGCCGGATGAGAATCTTGCCATAGCAAATGTGACCCTTCACGTACTGCCTGCGGGATATGGATTCGACATGATAAACAGAAGAGTAATAAGGGTGAACAGGTAACGGAGGAAAACAAGTGGAAATCATTAATATACAGCCGTTCAAAGGCAGAAACATTTACAGTCACAGACCTGTGATCAAGGCTGCTGTGGATCTCGGTGATCTATATGATACACCGACAAGGCAGATAGACGGGTTCAATGAATGCCTGCTTAAATTATTGCCAGGCCTGAAGAAGCATGTCTGCTCCCTCGGCTATGAAGGAGGTTTTGCCGTAAGACTGGCCGAAGGCACATATCTTGCACATGTGACAGAGCATATGGTTCTTGAGCTTCAGGGAATGCTGGGTTACGATGTCTACTATGGACAAACCAGGGAAGCAGGCAAACCATCGATTTACAATATCGTTTTTGAGTACAGGAATGAAAAGCTGGCGGCAGAATGCCTGCTGACGGCAGTGGAAATGCTGAACATGCTCATATCCGGAGAGACACCCGATATGAGCAGAATATTGGGGCATTTGAGGAGGACAGCTGCGGAATCGGATATGGGCACCAGCACCGGAGCATTGTATGAGGAAGCACTGAGGAGAGACATCCCTGTCGTATGCCTTGATCACTCCAGCGTGCTCCGGCTGGGCACCGGGAAATACACCAGGTATATGGAGGCGTCGCTGACAGACAGGTGCGGATGCCTGGCTGTCGATATAGCCGGCAACAAGCATCTTACAAAGCTGAGGCTTTCAGAAGCGGACATACCCGTGCCGAGGGGAGATATCGCATATACGCCGGGATCTGCCGCCGCTGTTGCCGCATCGGTCGGCTGGCCTGTTGCCGTAAAGCCTTTCGACGCGAATCAGGGGAAAGGTGTGTTTACGAATATCACCAATCCAGATGAGCTCAAAGCTGCTTTTGATACAGCCATCAGATACAGTCATGCTGTAATAGTGGAGAAGCATATTCCCGGCAAGGATTACAGGCTCCTTGTTGTCGGCGGTAAAATGGTGGCGGCGGCGGAAAGAAGGCCTCCTGCTGTTACAGGTGATGGGATCCGCACGATCAGGCAGCTTGTCGATATGGAAAATCAAAATCCATTGAGAGGAGCGGACCACGAAAAACCCCTTACGATAATAAAAATAGACGACATGTCAAGGCAGGTACTTTCCAGGAATGGCTACAATGAGGAGAGCATACCGGCAGCGGGCGTAACAGTGCCGCTGCGTTATAACGGTAATCTCAGCACTGGAGGTACCGCCCGTGACTGCACCGATGAGGTGCACCCGTATAATGCTGAACTGGCAGAAAAAGCGGCGGAGCTAATGGAACTGGATATAGCAGGTATCGATATAACATGCGTCGACATATCCAGACCGCTGGATCATGACAACGGCGCGCTGATCGAGATAAATGCCGCGCCGGGACTAAGGATGCATATATATCCTACGGAAGGCAGATCCAGAAATGTCGCCGGCGATATACTGGAGTACCTTTTCCCGGATGGAAGGCCGTCCCGCATTCCTGTCGTTTCGGTCACCGGAACGAACGGGAAAACAACGGTAACAAGGATGATCGGCCATACCATTGGCCTGGACGGGACAGTTACAGGTATGGCTACCACCAGCGGCATCTTCATCGGAGGAGAGTGTATCCATAAAGGGGACAATACGGGCGCTGTCAGTGCAGAGCGCATTTTGCGGGATACAAGGGTGGAAGCTGCGGTACTGGAAACGGCAAGAGGAGGTATTATCAAAAAAGGACTTGGGTATGACCTTGCTGATGTTGGTGTGATCGTCAATATAAGTGACGATCATCTGGGTCTTGACGGCATAGATACACTGGAGGAACTGGCCAGAGTCAAATCTCTGGTCGCGGAAGCAGTCAGGCCGGACGGATACGCCGTGTTGAACGCCGATGACAAAATGACTCCGGCAATACTGAAGAGAGTGACCTGCAAGCCTTTGCTGTTTTCATTCAGCATGGATAATTTGTTGATCCAGAAGGAAATGAAGGACGGAAACAGAGTGGTATACATCAGGGACGGAGCGATCTACACCTCAATGGGAGGAGTTGAGAGCCTTGTCGCAGAAATCGATGATATACCTGTAACATATGGAGGTAAAGCCGTATGCAACATTGAAAACTCGCTTGCAGCTGTCTCGGCGCTGTTGGCTCTTGGATTGCCGACGGAGAGGATCAGGGAGGGAATAACCGGCTTCATGCCAGATACGGTTTCAAATCCCGGCCGTTTCAATATCTTTGACATGGGAGGATTCACCGTGATGCTGGATTATGGCCACAACACGGCCGGATACCGTGCTGTCATCGATATGCTGCAGCGCTTTGATGCTCAGGTTTATACAGGTGTGATAGGTATGCCCGGAGACAGGAGAGATGAGAGCGTAAGAGAAGTCGGCAAGCTTTGCGGGAAGTTTTTCTCAAAGCTATATATAAAGGAAGATAATGATCTAAGAGGAAGAGAAGCGGGAGAAGTGGCAGATATCCTTTACAGAGCCGCGCTCGGCGAGGGTATCGACAGGAACAGAGTGACTGTCATCCTCCAGGAGGCCATTGCGCTGGAAAGAGCAATAAAGGAGGCTGTTCCGGGCGAAATGATAGTAATGTTCTACGAAGAACTCGAACCGGCTCTGGAAGTCATCGATAAATGCCGAAAACTGCTGGGATCCGCCAACTTCAGCAGCAGCGGAGTTTCGAAGGACAAACGGGACGGCGGCATGTCAGAAATGCAGAAAACAGCAGCCGGATAACATAAAAAGGGCGGATATTAGGAGCGGTCAGATAGGGATTTATAATTCCTGAAAAATTCGGCAT
>CAZQUQ010000193.1:0-5460 GCA_964596445.1 uncultured Oscillospiraceae bacterium | reverse complement strand
AGCGGCATCCGGACACGCGATGATGTTTTAAAGCTGGAAAATACGGGGGCGGATGCTGTTCTGATCGGAGAAACTCTTATGGTGAGCGCCGACAGAAAGGCAATGCTGTCATACCTGAAAGGCGGCAGCGCCGGGAATTGACCGGAGGATGGGGAGGATAGCTGAATGACCAGGATCAAGATCTGCGGGATCATGAGGGAAGCGGATATAGAAGCTGTAAATATTGCTGTTCCTGATTATATCGGTTTCGTTTTTGCAAAAAGCAAAAGGCGGATAGACGAGAGGAAGGCTATGGCGCTGAAGGCCTGCCTTGATTCACGGATAAAGGTGGTCGGGGTGTTTGCAGACGAAGAGATCGGAAATATCATCAGGCTTTGCGAAAATAATGTGATCGATCTGGTACAGCTCCACGGCAGTGAAGATGAGGAATATATCAGGAGGCTCAGATATTACGTTTCAAATATGATCATAAAGGCGGTCAGGGTAAGGGAGGCTGACGATGTTATCAGGGCAGGGGACTTCACATGTGATTATCTTTTGCTCGACACATATCATGAAGGGGCATACGGCGGTACAGGCAGGACTTTTGACTGGTCGGTGATACCTAAGCATGTCGGCAAACCATTTTTTCTTGCAGGAGGCATAAACTGCGGCAATCTGGCACAGGCTGTCAGAATTTGCGGTCCGTATTGCATCGATGTGAGCAGCGGTGCAGAAACAAATGGATGCAAAGATCCTCAAAAAATAATCGATATCGTTGCTGGAACAAGACTGATTGACCGGAATAAAATTATGTTATTTTGAATACTGTCAATCTATGTTAATATTATAATTGTTACAGCATTTATCCGATATTATTTATGTATCATGAGGAGTAATGCGAAAGCAGATAATGTTATGATGGATCGCGGGAAAAAACCGACAGGACCATTGCACGATGCCTTCAGTGCAAAAGTATTGTGCCTGATGCTGGTTGTTGTTATGCTGCTTTCCTGGAACGCTGAGGCAGTTTCAGAAGAACATGATGCACGCAGTGCTCCCCCTGAAAGGATACTTGTGCTGCACTCCTATGACCAGGGACTCTCATGGACGCACTCCCAGCACGAAGGTATAATCGGAGTATTCAAAGATGCCGGTGAAAGATACAGCCTCTATGTGGAAAACATGGACTGGAGGAACTACGCCGACGAGGAGAATCTGAAGCAGCTCAGGGAGCGCTTTTCATACAAGTACTCGGACAAGAAGATCGATCTTATCATCACAACAGATGGAGCTGCACTGGAGTTTGCACTGGCCAGCCGCAAAGAAATGTTCTCCGACGCTCCGGTCATATTTTCAGGAATAACAGATAAAGAGGTCAAAAGACTCACGGATGGTCACGACAGAGTAACAGGCGTCATTGAGGAGATAGATCCGGCGGGCACTGTCAGGGCGGCTTACAGGATAAATCCCGGGATCAGAAGGATCTATATTGTCTATGACAACTCCGAGAGCGGGATCTTGGTAGGCGAGATAACAACTGAAACTGTCAGGGAACTTGTTCCCGACGCCGATATCGTTGCGCTGAACAGTATATATCCGGAAATGGTGTATGATATCATAAGCAAGGCCGGACAAGACAGCGTCGTGATCAGTACTGCGTTTATGGGAGGCATGGATGGAACTATTGAAGGATACGATTATTTCTGCAGTGAGCTGAGCCGGATAAGCAGCATTCCGATATACCATCTGTACGATGTCGGTCTTGGGAACGGTGCTATCGGAGGCAGTGTCGCCGTTGGAAGGCTGCTGGGTGAGGAAGCAGCAAAGGCAGCACTGAAAGTCCTGAATGGAGAAGATATCTCCAATATTCCTTTTATCAGACAGAAGACCACCCAATATGTTTTCGATTACAATCTGCTTGACCGCTTCGGTGTGGATATCAGTCTGCTCCCTAAAGAAAGCGTCATCATAAACAGGCCATATTCCTTCCTTGAAGAGAATTTGAGCATCGTACTAACAGTGGTTATAATAATTGTGATGCTGCTGATGTTCATCACCATCCTGCTGTTTTACCTAAAAAGGCTGCAGATGATGAAAAATGAGCTTGCGATGAACAATAGCAAGCTGACTGGTCTTTATGAAGATCTGTCGGCAGCCAGCAGAAAACTTAAAAAGCAATATGATGAGCTTGCTGCGGTACAGAGCGACCTGAACAGCAGTGAATACAAGCTTGGGCTTTTATTTGAGAAAATGATGAATGGCTTTTTCATATTCGAACCGGTATATAACAGCATGAACAGGCTTGTGGACCTGCGTTTTCTGAACGTCAATCCCGGCTTTTTCCAGAACATGGGGATACCGGAGGCAGAAATCACAGGAATGACATGGCTGGAGTTTTTTGGATCACCAAATGCATATCTTGCACATTTTCAGAATCTGATCGACACCGGCAGATCAGAAAGATTTGAGGTGCATGATGCCAGAACCGGCAGCTATCATCTGGTAGAGCCGTTTTTGATAACTGAAAATCAGGTCGGAGTGATGTTTGAAAATATAACAGATTACAAGAAAGCGCTCAAGGAAGTAAGAAAGCTCAATGCAGATCTGGAAAAGAGGGTGGCGGACAGAACGGCGAAACTGCAGGAAGCTGTAAAGGATCTTGAAGCCTTTGCATATACCGTTTCTCATGACATGAAATCCCCTCTGAGAGCTGTTGACGGTTATGCAAGCATTCTGATGGAGGATTTTGCACATAAGCTTGACAGCGATGCAGTACAGATGCTTAATAATATAAGCAGGATCAGCAGGGAATCTATAGAAATGATAAACAAGATCCTGCAATACTCGAGAACATCGACTGCTGTCATGAACATCGAGCCCCTGGATATGGAAAGTCTTGTTAAAGAGGTGTTCGACGAACTGATGCCTGCATATCCGAACAGGGATATCGATCTGGTGATCGAATCCGGACTTCCGGGTGTAAATGGCGACAGGATCCTTCTCAAACAGATGCTGCAGAATCTGCTGTCCAACTCCATGAAGTTCACTGTCGCGAGGGACAGGGCGGTAATTACTGTGGGATGTACCATTACTCATGATTTCTACATTTTTTATATAAAGGATAATGGGGCCGGATTTGATATGAAATATTCCGACAAACTGTTCGGACTTTTCCAGAGGCTTCATTCGGCAGATGAATTCGAGGGCAGCGGCATTGGGCTCATTACTGTAAAAAAGATAATCGAGAAGCACGAAGGCAAGGTTTGGATAGAAGGAAAGGTGGATGAGGGAGCAACGGTGTTTTTCACACTGCCCGTGAAGCCTTAATGATATATTTGCTTATCATGTTTTGAAATATGCGTTAGTAATACTGAATCGGAAAGGGGTCTTGGACCAAAATGAAAAACAGGCAGACAACGGCACTCAGAGCTGCATTGATCTATGCGGTGGCAGGATCGCTTTGGATCCTTTTCACTGATGGCTTGCTGGATCAGTTTACGGCTGACAGGGGAGCGGTGACATATCTCAGTCTTTTGAAGGGCTTCATATTTGTCATTGTTTCAGCCCTGATCGTATACATACTGGTAAACAGCGCTTTAAGCAAGCTTATGAAGGCAGAGCAGGAACTGCTTGATGCCAATCAGAAAATGAAAAAGTCGAGAGATGAAATAGCATCTTCATATGAACAGCTGCTGGTACTCAGGAAAAAGCTGCACGATCTGGCATACTATGATCAGTTGACCGGCCTTAGGAACCATACGTCGCTGATGGAGGAAATGGAAAGTATCGGGACACGGAAAGAGAAATTTGCTTTCATATTTATAGATGTTGATAATTTTAAATATGTGAATGATGCATTCGGCCATAATATCGGCGATCAGATACTGAAGGAACTGAGCATCAGGCTGGCCGGACTCGTGGATGAAAATTGCGAGCTGTACAGACTTGCGGGAGATAAATTCATTATTATTCTGGATGGTATTGATGGCATATTTGACATTGAGAAATTTACGCTGAAGGTACTCAAGAGCTTCAAAGAAGCAGTGGTGGTTGATAATAAGCCGTTCTACCATACGGCCAGTATAGGAGTGTCGATCTATCCCGACCATGGCAGTACGGTCGGTGAGCTGATCAAATGCGCAGAGATCGCTGTGTACAAGGCCAAGGATACCGGGAAAAACAGGATCGTTATATATAATGAGCCGATGGTATCTTCTGTGTATGAATGGGTCGATACTGAAAAATATCTGCGCTCCGCACTTGAAAAGAACGAATTCGAGCTGTATTTCCAGCCGCAGTATGATGTGAAGGCCGGTGTGATATCAGGCTTTGAAGCGCTGATAAGATGGAGGAACGATGAAAAGGGTTTTATCATGCCGAGCAAATTTCTGAAGGTGGCCGAGGATACACATATGATAATACCTATCGGAGAATGGGTGCTGAGAAATGCCTGTATATTCGTCAAAAGGCTGCAGCAGGAGGGATTTGCCGATATTACTGTTTCTGTCAACATTTCGCATATGCAGCTGCTGCAGGACAATTTCGTTGAATCGGTGATGGAAGACGTCGAATTGGCCGGTATCAAGCCTGAAAACCTTGAGATAGAGGTAGCCGAGTCCATTATCATAGAATACTATGATACAGCGGCGGACAAGCTCGATTCACTCAGGAGGAATGGCATAAAGGTCGCTCTGGACAATTTCGGAAAAGGGTATTCTGCGCTCAATTATCTGCGCAGACTGCCAATATCATCGGTGAAGATCGACAGGAGCTATGCCGATATCGTATCCTTCGGGGAAGACAGCAGAATGCTGGCCGAGTTTATGCTCACAACAGGCAAAAGCGCCGGCCTGTGTGTTGTCTGCGAGGGTGTGGAAACTCAGGAGCAGTTTGATTATATGAAGATGCACGGATGCGACAAGGTACAGGGCTACTATATAAGCAGACCGCTTCCTGAGAAAGATGCAATAGAAAAATTGCGGCAGTCATTAAGGCAGTCCCGCGAAAATTGATATCAGTAGTTTTCACCCTCAACGATTTTGGAACTGATGTGGGCTTTTTCCACGATCATTTCCATGAGTATGTTCCGGATATCTGTGATGTGTTCTTCAAGTTCAAAATACTTCTTCAGGTCCGCAAGGAAGGAATGATGCTCAAGATCTTCCACATCGACATGTTTGGATTTTCCGGCTCCGCTCAGGATAAACTGGCCTTTGAAGCTGTAGTTATCCTCTGTTATATCGAGTCCGGACAGCAATAGTTGTTCTGTTCTCATAATTTACCCCCTTAATGTAGTCTATGAAGTTATGCAAGTCTGATATTCCGGTGACAAAGCACGTGCACTAAGTTGGGCAGCTTAATTATACCATTTATTGAAGGATTTGAAAAGGTTACGGGGTCAGGCTTGAGTTTTTACTTTTCACTTCAGTAAAAAGTAAAAACTCAAGTCTGACCCCGAAGAAATTTCAAGCCTGAGCC
>CAZQUQ010000192.1:0-5496 GCA_964596445.1 uncultured Oscillospiraceae bacterium | reverse complement strand
CACATAAGCCACCTGAGAAGCAAGATCGAGACTGACCCGCAGAACCCGGTATACATAAAGACGATCAGAGGCATTGGATATAAGCTTCATAAATCAGGAGCCTCAAATGAAAAGTAGATTGTCAAATCAATTTTTGATCAATTACCTGATAGTTTTCCTTTTATCGATTATGGCATCCGTGATTGTATATTTCTTTTTGTCGTTCGCCAGCAATGCCATATCAAAATCACTTATGAAAAACTTATACCCTGCCGGTTCGATAATGAAGGACGATTATGCCAAAATCGATTCAGAACCCATTGTACAAAACGGCGGTGGTGTACAGGTGGTAAATGATGAATATGAGGTGGTTTATTCTGCCGGGATCAACACCCTTGGAACCGAACGGTTTACAATTGCTCAATTCACGGACTTCCTCACATTCAGCAAAAGCAAGGGAGTGCCTTACAGTTATGATATCCTCTACAACGAGAACGGAAGGTTCTGGCTCATCGTGACATTTCCTACGTCGCTGCGTCTTGATATTTCAGTTGCATATAATGATGAAACTGTGTCAAAGGACTTGAAAAATGTAGCGGGCATATTCATAGCAGCTTTTGCTGTCTATTTGCTGATGCTTGCAGTATCAGCTTTCATATTTTCCAAAATCACTGCAGTTCGCATAACAAATCCGCTGAGGAAGCTGTGTGAGAGCGCTGAACGGCTCAGGGAGGGAGACTATTCCGCAAGGGTAGATCTGAATCTGAAAAATGAGTTTGCACAATTGCAGGACACATTTAATGATATGGCAGCGAGGATCGAAACCGAGATTGCCATGAGAAAACGATCTGAAGACAGCCGGAAGCAGCTTATACTGGACATATCTCATGATCTGAAAAATCCGTTGGCGAGTATTTCAGGCTATACTGAGCTTTGCCGGAAGGTCGCCGCCGGATCTGATGAGAAGCTGGCCGGCTACCTCGATATCATATCCAAAAACAGTCAGCGGGCAAACCGTCTTCTCAGCGGATTATTCGAGCTGTCCAGACTGGACAGCCCTGATTTCAGCCTCAGGATGGAAAAGACAGATATCTGTGAATTTCTCAGGCAGACCTGTGGTGAGATATTGCCTGCACTCGAACAGGCCGGCTTTATATATGATTTTGATATCCCGGAAAATCAGGTTTTTGTTATGACCGATACCGTTCAGATGAGTCGTGTGCTTCACAATCTTGCGGACAATGCCTTGCGGTATAATCCTGCCGGAACCGTCGTATCGGTCAGCCTTGATGAAAAGCCTGCCAGTGTTGCCATTACCTTCAGCGATGACGGGAGGGGGATCCCTGCCGAGGTTTCAAAGGATATATTCAAACCATTTGTGAGAGCCGACAGTTCCCGCAATTCAGAAACAGGCGGAAGCGGACTTGGACTGTCCATCGCAGATAAAATCGTGAAAGCTCACGGCGGAAAGATTGAACTGGATACGAACAAAGATAAAGGTACTGCATTTATCATCACTCTTCAAAAGTGCTGAACTGTATCAGGGCCTGATTCAAAAAGCAAAAAGCCCGGCAGTTCAGCTGCCGGGCCTGTGTTTTGAGTTATTTCTGGTTGTGATGTTTTTGTAATCAATATTACGGTTCAACGAATTTCGCTGCACGCTCTGCAATGATCTCATCAGCGCCGGATGCACGCCAGTCGGCGATAAATGCATCCCAGATGGCATCGAACTGACCCTGCGGTGCTCTGACAGCGTTGCTGGTGCCTTCTTCGCTCTTGACCCTGAGATCTTCTGTGTACGGACCTGCCGCAGACAATGTGACAGGAACGACCAGACCGGCCTCAGCATCATTCATTGCATTCTTCATAGCATCGATAATGTACTTGGGATCGCAGGTGTAACCATTGGCAAGAGCTTTTGCCGTAGTATCCTGATCACCCAGCCAGATACCGTTCATTGAGATCGTATAGTCGATGTTGTTCAGAGAGTTCTGGATTGTCGGACCGTCAGCCGGGATGGTAGCAGGTAATCCGTTGACTATCTTGTGGTTCTTGCCCTCTTCGCCGAACTGCAGGAATTTGTAAACTTCAGGCTTTGCCAGCCAGTTGATGTAACGAACCGCAGCTTCGGGAACCTTGCTGTTGCCGGGTACGAACACATTCAGACCTGCTGCATTGTATTTCATCTTGTATTTCTTGCCTGCCGCATTCTCAAACGGGTCGATCGTAATGATCTCACCGTTCGGAACGTTTTCTCTCAAACCGTCTACGAAGCTCGGCGAGTTACGGTAAGCCTGATCCCAGTTGTGGATGAATGCTCCGACACGGCCTGCCTTGATGAGTTCTTCGTTCTTGACATCGTCCTTGTACAGATAGAACTCAGGGTCGATCAATCCTTCGAGATACATCTGGTTCAGATATCTGTACCCTTCCTTAACGCCGGGAAGCAGGAAGTTCCTGTCTATTACCGTGTTGATCCAGCGATCCTTTTCCGAGATATTGGGATCTATGAAGGAGTCTACCAGATTGCCTGCACGCCAGCGTATATCGGTAGTCATAGTGAATGGTATTACGTCAACTCCAAGCTTGTCGGCGTTGTTCTTGAATGCCAGCAGTGCGTCGTGGAATTGATCGCGGGTCTCCGGAACAGGAAGTCCGAGTGCATCCAGCCAATCCTTACGGATGAATGTGTTGGCTCCGGCAACATTCATACGGCGTGCCGGTATGGAGTGGATCTCACCGGTTTCCAGGACCTTGTTGCGCTCGAGCATACGGCGTCCGGGAAGTGAAGTGTCTTCTCCGAGCAGCACATCCAGATCGCCCAGCAAATCAAGATAGGGCGTCAGCTCGGTCAGACCACCCTGATCGCGGTAAAAGGACACCAGGTCGCCGCTGTAGGTGTAGCATACGTCCGGCGCTGTTCCGCTGGCCATGAGGTTGTTCAGCTTGTCGGTTTCTTCATAACGCGAAACCGCTACGAATTCGACTTGAATGTTTTCATCCTCCAGGACCTTTGCCTTGATCCAATCTGTCCAGTAGTTGTTCGTTGGATCTGTCTTGCCTCCGTCTGTGCCGCGGTCAAAGACTTCGACCGTGATCTTGGTCAGTGCCGGCTTGGTGTCTGTCGGTTTATCGGGCTCAGCCGGTTTACTGGGCTCAGCCGGTTTGTCACCGCCTGCTTGTGCGGTTTGGTTTACATCGGGTCCGCTCTGGGATCCGCAGGCTGCGAATGACAGCACCATGATGAGAGCCAGCAGCAGAATCAATGCTCTTCTCATAGAAATGTACCTCCCTTTATTATTTATATCCAGGCGCATATACGCCGTGGGTCACTTGATGATCAACCCTTCACGGCACCGATCGTGACCCCGCTGATGAAGTACCTCTGCAGCCAGGGGTAAACGATCAGTATAGGAACGGTAGCAAACATGACGGACGCTGCCTTGAGACCTTCACTGGCCGCAGGGGTCGTGAAGCCTTCCTGAGTTGCGATTTCGATCGATGACCTGTTGTTGATGATCTGCCACAGCTTAAGCTGTATTGGTTGATATTTTATGTTTGTGATATACATAAGCGCATCGGAAAATCCGTTCCAGCGGCCTACTGCGTAGAACAGCGCCAGTGTCGCCAGAACTGGGAGCGACAACGGCAGATATATATTTATAAGGATCCTGACAGGACCTGCACCGTCCAGCTCCGCAGATTCGCGCAGGCTTTCGGGGATCCCGAAGAAGAAGCTGCGTAATATTATCATATTAAATACGCTCAGACATCCGGGCAGTACCAGTACGAGAGGATTGTCCAGCAGGTGCAGCTGCTTCATCAGCAGGTAGTTGGGTATTGTACCTGCACTGAAATACATCGTCAGTATTATCAGTATATTTATGATCCTGCCGCCTTTGAGATCGTAAGTAAGAGGATAGGATGCAAGTATTGTCATAAACATGGAGAAGACGGTACATACTACGGTAAGTATTGCCGTAAACACCATTGAACGTGAAAATGCTGCGTCGGATAAAACATATGCATATGAATCTATTGTAAACTCCACCGGCCAGAAGGAAACTCTGTTGTTGACCAGTGCGTTCGGTGAACTTAATGAACGTGAAATTATGTTGACAAAGGGCGCAAGGTATAACAGTATAAGGAACGAACAGAATGCAACCACTACCCAGTCGCCGATCTTGACGGATTTAACACGATGCCTTCCTATCCTTTCAGTTTGAAGTATATCAACCGTATCCGGAATGTTGCTCATCGATATAACCCCCTTTACCAGATCCCGCGTTCGCCGAATTTTTTGGCAAGCGCATTGGCCGACAGCAGGAATATGACACAGACGACCGACTGGAACAGTCCGACTGCGGCAGTGAGCGAGAACTGCAGTCCCCTGATGCCTACCCGGTACACATATGTGCTGATAACATCCGCAACATTCATGACCGATGTATTCTGCATTGCAAACGGACGATCGAATTCAATGCCAAGGATGCGGCCCATATTCATTATTAGAAGTACAACTATGGTGGAACGTATGCCCGGGAGAGTAACATGCCATATTTTGCCGAATCTGCCTGCTCCGTCTATTTCAGCAGCCTCATAAAGCTCCATATTTATGCCGGTGATAGCGGCAAGATAAATAATTGCGTTCCACCCGACCTCTTTCCAAAGTCCCAGTATCACATAAGTAAACACCCAAAGTTTTTCTTCTCCGAGAAATTCGATGGGACCCATGCCGAGATTGGCAAGGAACACATTGATTACGCCGGATTTCGGTGCCAAAAGCTGGAATGCGATACCGCTGATTATAATCCAGGAAAGGAAGTGGGGAAGATATACGACAGTTTGTGTTATCCTCTTGAAACGTTTGAACATTAGCTCGTTCAGTATTATCGCAAGTATTATCGGTGCCGGAAAACCTACCGCAAGATCAAGCAGGTTCAGTGTTATCGTATTTCTGAGCGCATCCCAGAAATCCTTCGAAGCGAATGCCTTTTCAAACCACTTCAGTCCCGCCCATTCGGATTCCCACACGCCCTTGAACATATTATAATCCTTGAAAGCCATAACGATGTTGGTCATGGGAAGATAACGAAAGATAATGAAAAATGTGATTGGAAGGACCAACATGAGATATAGCGACCAGGTGCGCTTGAAATAACTTGACTTTGCAACAGTCTTCGGTGCTTTCGATATTGCAGTTTTACTGTCCAAAGAGTTTCCCTCCTTTGGTTTGATCGGAACCTATCCTTGCTTTATCCCCATATGTCATATGCATTGGTTCGTCTGGACTGATATTTGCTTATCCTGTTGCGGCGATGGGGGCAACCGTTATGTGGTACGGATATTTTGCATGAGTTTGCTGCTTATCCGGACACCTCATTTGTAATTTTTATATAAAATTAACAATAAGAAAAAGCATAATTACAAAAGATTCTATTTAATTTTAACAAGTCTATATGGAGTTACACATAGCTGAAGCATCAATAATATTTTTTAACTATAATTAAGCCTGAT
>CAZQUQ010000191.1:0-5517 GCA_964596445.1 uncultured Oscillospiraceae bacterium | reverse complement strand
TATTTTCAGCATTATGTTGAATATAGTAATAATATGATTTATATTTGATATGAGTGCGGCATAGCCTATTAGCTGACGGCTGATATAAATCAAGATGCAATCAGGAAGAGTCAGAAACATGCATTTACACCGGACGGCAGGAAATGTTGCAGTGCTGACTGTAGCAGTGCCGCATGAAAATTCTATATGACAGCAAAGGGATGAAAAAATTATGGAAGACAACGCAGGCAGGTATGTGGTACATAATGGCACGGTAAAGGAATCTTCCGATGCACTCGGGTTTGATATGGGCAAAGTATCAGGCAGAGCGGCTTATGAAGTGATCAGGATAATTAACGGTGTTCCGCTGTTTTTCGAAGACCATTACAGCAGGCTGGAAACTACCTTTGCCAAAATGGGAAAACCTCTCAACATGACAATGGAACAGTTATCCGACAGTATCAGGAAATTGCTGTCAAAGACTTCGGAAGCAAACTGCAACATCAAATTTGTATTGTTCGATGAATCCGAAGTGCAGCAGCAGCTTGTCTATATCAGCGAAAGTTATTATCCGACCGATGCCGAAGCAAATGCAGGGGTAATAACTGGGACGCTGCAGATAGAAAGGCATAATCCGAACGCAAAAATACTTGATAAAACATATAAAGATGCGGTAAATGCCAAGAAGGTACAGGGCGGATTTTTTGAGGTCATACTTGTGGACAGTGCAGGGAGGATCACCGAAGGCAGTAAGTCCAACCTGTTTTTTGTCAGGAATGATAAAATTCTTACGGCACCTGGAGAGTACGTTCTCAAGGGAATAACGAGGAAATACGTTTTTGAGGCGTGCCAAAAAGCCGGGTACGAGGTGTCTGAAGCATTTGTCGGAGTTGATGAGATAAGTCAAATGGATGGTGCCTTTTTGTCCGGCACATCAATAAAAGTGCTTCCTGTGAAATCAATAGACAATATAGTCATGAACTCCTCGGCCAACCCTGTGATTAATGCCGTCAGAAGAGAGTATGACAGAATCCTCGGAGAATATATTGAGAAACATGTAAATATATGGTAATATTGTCCTGCCGATGATTGATTGATATTTGGGCAGGTGATACATTGGAATCGCGGGCTTATTCACGCAAAAACCTCAGAATACAGCCAGATAAGCCTTTGCCTGGGAAGGTAAGGATCATTCAGATAAACGGCAGGCAAGTTTCTTCAAACACTGCTGAAGTCAGGATACTTGATATATGCCTTGGCGGAGTCGGGTTTGCATCAATACTGAGATTTCCGGCCGGAAATAAAGTTGTTCTGGAACTGAAAATGACCCTTGAAGGTATGGAATACAGCTTTGAAGGTTTTATCAGGCATTCCCGCATCAAACGGCCGTATGGTTATGTGTACGGCTTTTGCTTTATAGATCCAAATGCAGAACTTCGCAGTGCTTTGCTGCAGATTTTCAGCAGACAGATGATCAGGCAGGGCAGACATATCATAATGCTGAAGCCGGATATCGATATCTGGAATCAATAGCGATACGCACATTTCGGAAAATATATGATATTGAAATTGCCAAAGTGTGAATTTGTTATTAGCACTCTGTTATGATGAGTGCTAAATTTGTCTTGACAATGCATCAACTGGAGTTGTATCATATTCTAGGCATAGAAAATACACATTTTGACAAGGAGGGCTGGATATGCCACGTGAGAATGGAAATATTTCAATACATGCGGAGAATATTCTGCCGATCATAAAAAAGTGGCTGTATTCCGAAAAAGACATTTTTGTCAGAGAAATGGTTTCAAACGCCAACGATGCAATCATCAAGCTTAAGAAGCTCGTTTCGATAGGAGAAGCTCAAGTACATGAAAACGAGAAGTTTACGATAAATGTGATAGTCAATAAGGACGACAAGACGATCAAGTTTATCGATAACGGCATTGGCATGACAGGCGACGAGGTAAAGAAATATATTAATCAGATCGCTTTTTCCGGTGCAGTGGACTTTCTTGAAAAATATAAGGACAAGACAGATGAAAGCAGCCAGATCATAGGCCATTTTGGACTTGGATTTTACTCTGCGTTCATGGTATCCGAGAAGGTCACCATAGATACGCTTTCATGGCAGCCGGGGGCTGCTGCTGTGAGATGGACAAGCACGGGCGGCATGGACTTTGAAATGGACGACTCTGACCGCAGCGAGAGAGGTACTGAGATCACTCTGTTTATCGCCGACGATTCATCTGAATTCCTGGATTACTACAAAATGAAGAGCATCCTCGAAAAGTACTGTTCATTCATGCCTTTTGAAATTTATTTGAGGGACAGTTCTCAAAAAGACAAATTGGGGGACAGTTCTCAAAAAGCTGGATCCGAGCATAAGGCAGCAGACGGGGAAGATACGGCGGATACTAAAGGTACCGAGGATGCCTGTGAAAAGGATAGTGCTGACAGCGAGAAAGAAAAACCTATAAACGATACCCAGCCGCTTTGGCTCAAAGCGCCGAAGGATTGTACAGAAGAAGAGTACAAAGAATTTTACAGGAAAGTTTTCCGGGACTTCAATGATCCGCTTTTTTGGATACATCTGAACATGGATTACCCGTTCAACCTCAAGGGAATACTGTATTTCCCGAAACTCAGGCACGAGTTTGAAACCATAGAGGGACAGATTAAGCTATACTATAATCAGGTTTTCGTGGCAGATAATATAAAAGAAGTCATTCCAGAGTTCCTTATGCTGCTCAAGGGAGCCATCGACTGCCCGGATCTGCCGTTGAACGTTTCGAGAAGCTTTTTGCAGAACGACGGTTATGTGTCTAAAATATCTACCCATATTACAAAGAAGGTTGCGGACAAGCTTACATCATTGTATGAAAATGAGAAGGACAACTACAACAAGTATTGGGATGATATCAACCCGTTTGTCAAATATGGCTGCATCCGTGAGGAAAAATTCTATGACCGTGTTAAGGACATTATTATTTTCAAGACTACCAACGGCGATTATGTAACATTGAAGGATTATCTTGAAAGGAACAAGGAGAAGCACAAAGACAAAGTCTTCTATGTCACTGACGAGAAGCAGCAGGCACAGTATATAAGGCTGTTCAAAGATCAGGGTATGGAGGCTGTTATCTTAAACACCCTGATAGACAACCACTTTATCCAGTTTTTGGAGATGAAGGAAAGCGGAGTGAAGTTCTCAAGGATAGATGCGGACCTTTCCGACAGTATGAAGGATAGTAATGCTGAAGAGTCTTCGTCAGATGCTGCACAGAAACTTGAGACAGTGTTTAAGGAATCTCTGGGAGATGATAAGCTTAAAATTAAGGTTGAAGCGCTGAAAGCAGCGTCTGTTCCGGGAATGATCCTGCTGTCCGAGTATTCGAGAAGAATGCAGGAAATGAGCCGAATATACGGGATGAATGGCATTGATATGGGCAATATGTTCCCTGATGAGAGGACTCTCGTGCTGAACAGGACTAATCCGCTTATAAAGGCTATTGTCAGGCTTTCAGAAAACAGCAGCAGGCAGGAGGATGTAAAGCTGATTTGTCAGCATGTATATGATCTGGCCATGCTTAGCCACAAACAGCTTGAACCGGAAGCTATGACCAGGTTTATAGAAAGAAGCAATGCACTATTGGGAAGACTGGCCGAACTGGATGGGGAAGAGCACAACTAGGGTCTGATAAGGATATAACTATGATATGATAAGGTAATCTGCTATAAAACAGAAAGATGAAATACCAAAGCGCCGTGTATCAACACACGGCGCTTTTGAATATAGCTCTTTTTTGAATATAGCCCTTTTTTTGAATACAAATCCTTTTATATTACAGTTCTTTTTTAATGCAACTCTTTTTTAATACAGCCTCGTTTCGAAAAAATAACCTTCGTTTTTGAGTATAGCTTCCGTTTTGCTATTTATTATCCTGCTCGCGTATTTCCACTCTGCGAATCTTGCCGCTGATTGTTTTCGGCAACTCTTTTACAAACTCTATCACTCGCGGATATTTATACGGAGCTGTAACTTTTTTGACATGATCCTGCAGTTCCTTTACGAGCTGGTCGCTTGGTTCATAGCTTTTAGTCAGCACAATGGTTGCTTTGACTATTTGACCTCTGTCAGGATCCGGAACCGCTGTTATTGCACACTCAAGAACGGCCGGATGCTCAAGTAGAGCGCTTTCTACCTCGAATGGACCTATGCGGTAACCCGAGCTCTTTATCAGATCATCAGCTCTGCCGACAAACCAATACTACCCATCCTCATCTCTCCAAGCCATGTCACCAGTGTAATAAATGCCGTCATGCCACACTTTGTGTGTCAGATCTGGGTCGCGGTAATAACCGTCGAACATACCGTACGGCTTGCTTTTATCGGTACGTATGACTAACTGCCCCTCTTCACCAACCTCACACGAATTGCCATCCTCATTGAGAAGGTCGACTACATAGCCTGGCGATGGTTTTCCCATAGATCCTGGCTTTGGCTCCATCCATGGGTATGTAGCCAGTGTCACTGTCATTTCAGTTTGTCCATAACCTTCTCTCAATACCAGGCCGGTTGCTTTGAGAAATTGGTTATAGACCTCGGGGTTAAGCGGTTCGCCAGCTATCGAGCAATGTTTCAGGTTGCTCAGATCATAGCGGGACAGGTCTTCTTTTATAAAGAATCTGTAAATTGTTGGTGGTGCGCAGAATGAGGTGATTTTATACTTGACTATCACATCGAGAAGTTCTTTCGGTACGAATTTATCATAATCATATACAAAAACTGCTGCGCCGCTGATCCATTGTCCGTAAATCTTTCCCCACATAGCTTTTGCCCAGCCCGTATCGGCAACGGTAAGGTGCAGACCGCCGTCAGCCACATTCTGCCAATACTTTGCTGTTAATATATGACCTAAAGGATAAGTGAAGTTATGCTGCACCATTTTTGGCATACCTGTCGTACCGGATGTAAAATAAAGCAGCATTATATCGTTGTTTGTGGTAGCTTCACAGCCTGAAGGCCTGTCAAACTTGTCCTGTGAATTTTCCAACTCTGTGGCAAAATCCAGCCAGCCGTCCCTCGTCCCTCCGACCAGAGCTTTGATCTTCAGTGAAGGTGATTCAGAGGCGGCATCTTCAATATGTCTGATAACATCGTCTTCAGCTACGGCAACGATCATCTTGATATCGGCAGCATTACACCTGTAGACTATATCCTTTTTGGTGAGAAGGTGTGTTGCAGGGATACAGATGGCACCGATCTTATGAAGACCGAGCAGGCTGAACCAGAACTCGTATCGCCTTTTAAGAATCAGCATTACGGGATCGCCTTTTTTGATTCCGTGAGACTTAAAGAAATTGGCGGCTTTGTTGCTGTAGTATTTCATCTGGGAGAAAGTGAATGTCGCTTCATTGCCTTTGTCGTCGCACCACACCATTGCGACTTTTTCGGGTTGCTCGTCTGCGATCGTGTCTACAACATCATAAGCGTAATTGAAATTGTCCGGGATTTTGATCTTATAATTTTCACAAAAG
>CAZQUQ010000190.1:0-5588 GCA_964596445.1 uncultured Oscillospiraceae bacterium | reverse complement strand
TATGAATGTAGGTTCAAAATAATAGGTTTATCCGAGCATTTCAGGTCAAGTCCGTTATTCTTTTCACGGATAAGTTATCCATATCCGCAGCGGTCTGGATTTTCGTACCAACCGCTTTCTGTGATTTGATTATATCATCCCCGCGGGGCGTTAACAACCCAAAGCAGGCTTATTTAAGCCTTCAATGCGCTCTTTAGTTCATTCTGCCGTTGATTTTCTTGGCCATTCAGATGATTTGACAATATTGTAAGGTATATTCTGGAAATTTTTCGTCAGTATATCTTGATATAGCTATTCTTCATAAGCTGAAGCTCGATTTTATATATCTCCCTTATGACCAGCTTGTTCAGCAATGCTTCCTGCAATACCAGCTCCTTATATTCAAGGGGAAATTTGAGGCAGTATCCGCAGCCGTTTTTAGCTATATGGCACGGAGTCGGTACGACCTCAAAGATATACCCTTTCTTTTCTAAAATACTGCAGAGCTTAAGTGCATAATTGCCTGAATCCAATATGGCTATAGCATGCATATGCTCACTCTCCCTTTTGCTGCGGCGGCGCCTGCGTTATGCTGTGTACACAGTAATAGCGTCCTTGATATATTTTATTGGAAGAGTGCACATAATGTGTCTATACGCCAATTTTATGTTCCCGTGCATAGTAGAACAGGTATTGCTGCGCAAAACCCGCGTACTGTGCGAACTTTTCGGCAGCAAACCGCTGTATCTCAGAGAATCCGGCCTCCCGCCCGAAATAGAGTTCCTCCATCACCCGCTTCACCCAAACATCGACAGGGAAAACGTCATACTTGGTCCCACTGTACAAAAGGACGCAGTCGGCTACCTTATTCCCGACTCCCTTGAACTTGAGCAGTTCGTTTCGGGCATCGTTCGTCGTCATCTCCACAAGTCCGGCTGTATCAAAACCGCCGTCTGCAGCCATTATCGCCGCTTCCCGGATATAACCGCACCTGTAGCCAGCCCGGCATTCATTGATCTGATCGAGGCTGCATGCCGCAAGGCTCCGTGCATCAGGAAAGCTGTAAAGCTTTTTGCTCCAGTATTCCAGTTCGGTGCCTCCGGTCTTCTTTCCCGCGTATTCCAGTTCGGTGCCAAAAAGCCTCGATATTTCCGATACTATTTTCATGATCCTTGGAATTCGGTTGTTTGCAGACAGTATAAATGAAATCAGCGTCTCCCATGGCTCCTGCCTCAGCAGCCGTATACCGCTTCCGAATACGACAGCTTTCTCCATGATCGGATCTGTCGACACGGCCTTCTTAATTTCACCATAATCCCTTCCAAGATCGAAATAATCAAACCATATCTGCTTAAAATCCTCCGCCGTCACATTATCTAGCTTCAGTACCCCCGGCGTGTACTGAACGTTGGCAGCCTTTCCCCTGACTACCCCCGTATAGCTTCCGTCAGGTTCCCTGTACCATCTGAAGCACTGTCCGCATTCAAATATATGGACGGGGTCAAAGTCCTTCACACCCTCTATCCTGACGCCTGTCCCATCCTCAAATATTTCATAACCCTTGTAATGCATGCCGTCCTCCGTTGAAAAACTGACAGATGCGCCAAAATCCGGCCAGTGCATCTGTAAATATGCTATAATCAAATATATCCGCATCAATTGTACCACAAACAATAACCGCATAGGGAGATGGGCGCAAGATGAAAGAAAAGATATACACGATACCGGTGACCGAAGCCTTCCACGAGGAATGCGAGTGTCCGCTGTGCCTCCTGGAAAGCAGACTTGAAGGCGAATATATTGATTACTATCTGGGTCCGTCCCTTATGGAACCGGACTGCAGGATGGACACAAACAAGAAGGGTTTTTGCCGCAGGCATTTCGAACTTCTGTACAACAGGCAGGAAAACCGCCTTGGTCTGGCTCTTGTAACAGATACCCATATCAAAGAGCAGCTTGCCAAGCTCAGAGAGGCGGCAGAAGCAGCTATTGCATCCGGGAAAGCCGCGAAAACCTCCGGCTCGCTGCTGGGATCGCTGGCAGGAAAACTCGGCCAGAAGGGACAGGCTTCCTCGAGCCAGGCTTCTGCTCTCATCAAGCTGCTGGATGATCTGGAAAAGAGCTGCACCATCTGCGGACGGCTGGAATATACGATGGACAGGTACCTTGACGTAATAATGTATCTTTGGTCAAATGAAGAGGAATTCAGAAAAACCTTCTCCGAAAAGAAGGGCTTCTGCCTTGTTCATTTCAAATTGCTCATACTTGCGGCGGAAAAGTACCTCAACGCCAATGAATGCAGAAAGTTCCTCGCACAGCTGATGGAGCAGCAGCTTGAAAATATGGACAGGATCGAAAAGGAACTTGAATGGTTCACCAAAAAGTTCGATTACCGTTATAACGACGCACCCTGGGGCAACTCAAAGGATGCGCTGCCCCGCAGCATACAGAAGCTGAAGGGCTGCTGCAGTCTGAAATGAAACGGCGGCTGAGGCCGGGTCATAGGCCTCATCGTGCCGCATTTCAGCCGGGTCTGGCTGCGGACGGCTGGATCAATCATCCCGTCTGGATATATGAGTTGCCGTCCAGAGGTATCAGTACCTGCAGCGGTACGCTTCCATCCATGTTGCCGACCGCATAAATAGTATAAAATCTGCCCTCCTGCAGATGGATATTGGGAACGTACAGCAGGTTCCCGCCCGTACCGCTCTGCCGGATATTGAAGATATAAGTGCCGGCGGGCACCGGTACATAGTTTGCGGCCATACCGAATGAAACATTTCCAAACAACATAGTCCCGTCAGACAATACAAGATCCATATCAGGGCTGCCGGGTACCAGGTTCGCGAACCTGAGGTACAAGCTTCCCTGTGGTATCTGTACGACAGTCTCAAAGAATGTCTTCATGCTCATGGCTGCCGGTGTTCCCATCAGGACTGCGGTATTGATGGAACGAGCCGGAATCTCGATCGTGGTGCCGAGCAGCACCGGCCCTGTGGTTCCGGCGGCAAACACCGTTATATTATATGTTGCCGGGATTACCTGCATGTACTCTGTGAATCCCCTATACGGAAGTCCGGATGCAATAAGGCTGTTATTTGCATAGATGTCGACCGGCTGCAAACCCGGAACGGCATTAAGCAATCTCATATACGAAAAAGGCTGCCTTGCATTTTGCATCCTTTGCCTCATACACGGCATTTCCGGCGGGATATAAGCGCATGGCGGCAGCATCGGCCTTGAGCTGCCCGTATACATGCCTGTATTATGATAAAAACCGTTTATCTCCATAACAGGATCTCCTCTCCAATGATCTGAATCAGCCAGCTCGAAGGTATACCCGGATACATCCGGAAAATAACTATCCGATTTTGGTGCCTGGCACCAAAAAAGACAGTTATCAAACAAAAATACCAGGGAGCATAGATCCCTGGTATCAATATATTTCAGTGCCTTCCGAAAGGTTACCGCGCGAGCCTGTATATGTTGACTATGTCGTCCTTCCACAGCTTCATGAAGCCTCCGATGGTACCGCTGCCGGCACATTTTTCAGCCATTTCCTCAAACCTGTCTTCTCCGATGCCGGCTTCGCTCAGCCTGACAGGGAGGCCGATGCTCCTGAAGAATGCTTCGATTCTTGCAATGCCTTCGAGGGCTGTTTTCTCCGGGTTTTGGAAGTCCTGCTCGACCTTCCATACTCTTGCTGCAAATTGTACGAAGCGGTTGATGTTCTGCTTGTAGACATACTTCATCCATGCAGGGAATATGATCGCAAGGCCTGCTCCATGAGCTATATCGTATATTCCGCTGAGTTCGTGCTCGATGTTATGGGAAGCCCAGTCCTGTTCCCTTCCTGTCCCGAGCAGGTCGTTGTGTGCAAAGGTACCTGCCCACATGATTTCCGCAAAAGCATCGTAATCATCAGGCTTCGCCAGCACAGCCGGAACATTGTTTATCACGGTCGTCAGCGTCGCTTCGCTGAGCCTGTCGGTAAGTTCAACGTTCGGAGTGTTTGTAAAATACCTTTCCATTATATGCGCCATTATGTCGGCAGCACCGCAGGCCACCTGATAAGCCGGCAGCGTGAAGCACAGCTCCGGATCAAGAATAGCAAACTGCGGCCTGAGAAAATCATAGCCGATATCCCTCTTGAGCTGTCCCTCTTCCTTTGTCACCACAGATGCGCCGCTGCTCTCGCTCCCTGCCGCAGGTATCGTCAGTATAACGCCTATCGGAAGCGCTCTGTCGGCATATCCCTTCCTGGTATACAGATCCCAGACGTCCCCTTCGTAGCACATCCCGACTGCGATTCCCTTGGCTGAGTCAATGACGCTGCCGCCGCCAACTGCGAGTATGAAATCGATCCCGTTTTTCCTGCAAAGCTCTATCCCTTCATAAACAAGGCTCAGCCTTGGATTCGGCTGTACTCCTCCCAGTTCGATATAGTCGATGCCCTCTGCCTTCAGTGAGCTGATGACCTTATCATACAGGCCGGATTTTTTGATGCTGCCTCCTCCGTAATGGAGCAGCACTTTTTTGGAATATTTTCTGACTTCGGCTCCGACAGAGTTTTCTGTGCCTTTCCCAAATATGATGCGTGTAGTGTTTTGAAATGAAAAGTTGTTCATATGGCGCCTCCCGATAAAACATACTTGCTCTGCATCATTACAGAGCATAATATACCCTGCTTTTGCTGCAGGCAATCATCATTTCTCGATCACAAGGCTTTTGACGGTAACGCTGAACTGCTTGATATTGAGTGCGGTGAGCTTCTCCACCTCTTCGACGGTCTTTTGCTGAAGCTCCTTTACCAGCGCCCTTATAGGGAAGCCATAGACCATGACCAGGTCCATTTCCATATAGGTGCCGTCCGGATGGTTCTCCACCCTGAAACGTGATATTTTGCTGACGCCCCTAATGTTCGTCACAATAAACTCAACTATCTGATATATCGTGTAATCCGATATGGTATAGCTGCCAAGATAACTGAATGTAGGCCTTACGACGGACTTTTCCTCCTCGAGCTGGAAGCTCACCTTGCCCTTCCGGCGGAAGATCCTCAAAGGATCCAGAAAATAACCGGAAAAATCCTTCTTTATTTCGAAAGTCGGTACGGGGATAACATGCTTGCCCTGTTCTCTTCTTGTAGCGACTGCCTGCTTTATTTCAAATTCGTCAGCCACATCCTCAATATAGACTCTTTCGCTGATCCTGGGAAGCTTCAGCCTTTCGGCGATCTTATCCACCATCCCGTCCGAAGTGCCGAGTATCAGTATCGCCTCCGGCTTATTGCGGCTGATGGCGTCCATAACCTCGGCCGCGTGCGCATCGTCGGAGAAAAGAGCACGCTTGATCGAGCCCACCCTTGTTTTTTCTCTTTTTGCAGAGGTTCCTGCCAGTACCTGATTGACTCTTATAAAAAGACCGTCGTCGATTATATACTCGATTCCTCTTTCCCTGGCGACCCATGAAGCCCTGTGGCTCTTTCCCGTACCACTGGCTCCGATAAAACCTACGATACGCAACCGGTCTACCTCCGATCATTATCATTCGTATATATATTAGCAGAAGGCTGGTCCGCCCGCAATGAAAATACCGTATAAAATGGG
>CAZQUQ010000189.1:0-5592 GCA_964596445.1 uncultured Oscillospiraceae bacterium | reverse complement strand
TATTGACTATATAATATTAAATTAAAACATCATGCATTTCAAGAAAAATTTTCTTTCCGTGCCTTACAGTATGATCATTTCCTTTGAGGAAGAGGTAAGGACGGTCGCAGATCCTCCTCTCACGACAACCATGTCCTCGATCCTGACTCCTCCCAGTCCGGGTATGTAAATACCAGGTTCCACCGTAACTACCATACCATCCCTGAGGATAGCATCACCTCTGGGAGAAAGGCGCGGTTCTTCATGTATATCAAGACCGACTCCATGTCCCAGCCCATGCCCGAAATTATCTCCATATCCCGCATCGGCTATGTAGTTCCTTGCAATGGAGTCAGCTTCCTTTCCTGAAACACCGCTTTTTACAGCCTCCAGGCCTAACCTGTTGGCTTCCAGCACGATCCTGTAAATCTTTTCAAGCTCTTTATCGGGCTTCCCTACAAAAACAGTCCTGGTAATGTCAGAGCAATACTCTCCATAAATAGCCCCGAAATCGAGAGTTACCACATCTCCGGCCTCTATCCTTTTTTCTGATGCAACGCCATGCGGCATGGACGCCCGCCTGCCTGAGGCGACTATCGTTTCGAAAGATGGTCCTGTGGCGCCGAGCCGTCTCATATGGTGCTCCATTTCAGCAGCCAGTTCCGTCTCAGTGATGCCTGGTTTGATATAGTCAAGGATATGCAGAAATACATCATCCGCTACCCTGACTGCAGCTTTTATAATTTCGATCTCTTCATCATCCTTGATCAGGCGGAGCTCTTCGATCATCCTGCCAAGCGGGACGAACTCTCTCACTTTGAGCTCCTTTAAATATTCCGAGTGCTGTGAGTAGGAAATATAAGCATCTTCAAATGCCAGCCGGTGTATGCCGCTGTTTTCCAACAGCCTGTTCAGTTCCGCATACTGGCTTCCTGTATACTGTATCACTTCAAAGTCAGGAGCCTGAGCAGCTGCCTGCTCCGTATACCTGAAATCCGTCAGCAATACGGCACGATCTCCGCTTATCAGCAGAACAGCCGATGTTCCTGTAAATCCGGACAGATATATGTAGTTTTTTCTTTCTGTGATCAATACCGCATCATAACCGGCATCCCTCATTTTATTGCGCAGATCGTTCAATCTTCTCTTAATTGCTTCAGACAATTTGGCATCTCCTTTTATTCTCCAAGTATTAGCGACGCAGCACGCAGCGCCACCAGATAGCTGTCTGCACCGAAACCGCATATCTGACCGTTACAGACCGGTGCAATGACAGATTTGCTCCTGAACTCCTCCCTGGCATGTATATTGGACAGGTGCACTTCGATGCAGGGCAGTCCGACTGCTTTTACGGCATCACGGATAGCAATGCTGTAATGAGTAAATGCTCCGGGATTGATAATGATCAGATCATACGTCCCCTTGGCCTCGTGGATCTTGTCTATGATCTCTCCTTCATGGTTTGACTGGATAAAATCAGCATCCATTCCGAGCATCTGTGCCTCTCTTGACACAGCTGCCGCTATCTCAGCCAGCGTCACAGTACCGTATACATCCTGTTCACGAGTCCCAAGCAAATTTAAATTAGGACCGTTGATAACAATGATCTTTTTCCCCATATCGATATGTTTCCCCTTCTATAAGCTATCAAATGCATTGGTTCCCAAAGAAGTCAAATATGCCTTGGTCTTCTTTTCACCAATACAGCCGCCTTTGTGATCGCAGAGATCACATCGACCTCGAATTGCTGCCCTAAGGTGTTGATCTTGGAGTAAAGCTCTCCCTTTTCCGTTACGACATACTTGGGTGGGAGATCATTGAGGGCTATTGCTGCTATGTCAAGAAGACATTTCTCGCAGGTGCACATGTTGATATCACTCAGTACTTCCTTCATCTGACTGAATACGATCTCCTCCATGTAATTTTTGATCTGGACCATTGTATTTCCTCCTCTGAACGAATTATTTATTATTTTTCTTAACCAATGTAAGTGAAAAACAGATCCGCCAGTTCCCAGCCCCACATAATTGTCACAAATGCTCCGATCACTATGAACGGGCCGAACGCGATCTTATCCTTCCTCTTTTTGATGCCGAACAGCATGAGCAGTATTGATGCAATACCTCCAAGCAGCACAGAAGATACCATCGCAGCGATGCAAAGCTTCCAGCCGAGGAACAGGCCTACAGGCGCCATCAGCTTGACGTCTCCCATGCCCATCACATCACCTGTTCCGTATATCATCGAACCGAGTATGGACATCAACAGCAAAAAAACCGAACCCGGAAAGATACCCGCCAGCGGGGTCCACCACCTGTTGTCTCCGAATATCTCCGGCATCGGATCGATGCAATTATACACAAAAAACAGCAATCCTCCCGCCATCGCTGCCAAAACAAGACCATTTGGAATGATCCTGTGATCGATGTCAATAAAGAATACGGCAATCAGTATTATCATCAGGTATGTAAATGCAAAGAACGGGACCGTAAATCCAAACCTTGCGAATAATACTGCAAATACAGCAGCCGTAAGCAACTCGGTCAGCAGATTCCTTGGAGATATCTGTACGCGGCAGTATCTGCACCTTCCCCTGGAAAAAATATAACTGAATACCGGTATCAGATCAGCAACTGCCAGCCTTTTCCCGCAGGCTGTGCATGACGGCGGAGAAACGACCGATACGCCCCTGGGGATACGGTATATGATGATATTAATACAAGCACCCGTTATAAGTCCAAAGACGAAAATGCATACATATATAGCTGCCATAGACCCACCTGCCAGTAAAATCAGTGCATAATTCGCCAAACACGGCAAAAAATCCTTTATGCTTCGAGGTATTTTAAAAATGTTGCCGAAAGTTTATCGGAAACAGTAGTATCAACTTTAGTTTCCATCCATATCTCGAATGCCCTGATGCCCTGGCAGAACAGCATTCCTGCCCCGTTACAGGTCTTGCAGCCCTTCATCCTCGCTTTGGCAAGAAATCTGGTTTCAGCGGGATTATATATGACATCATATACTATAGTTCCGGATGAAAATTCAACATCGTCTCCTACGGGGCTGCTTTCGATATGAGGGTACATACCGACGGATGTAGTGTTTATGACGACATCGCACTCATTCATGCTGCAGTGCGCCTCTTCGGTGCCGGGAAGCACTGCGGCGGCAACCGCATATTCCCGGTCATGTTTTCCGCCGCAAAACATGTCATTTATGCGCTCTGCTATATCTTCCGCCTTAGGTCCGGTCCTGTTGATTATGTAAATCTTCTTTGCGCCTGCGGCAGCTATCTTGACTGCCAGCGTCCTTGCAGTCCCGCCGCCGCCGAGGATGCAGACCGACTTCCCGTCAAAGCCGGTTCCGGTGTTCTTTATGAATGAATCGACAAAGCCGGTTCCGTCAGTGTTATATCCTATCAGCCTGCCATTTTTGATTTTAACCGTGTTGGCGGTACCAAGAAGTTTTACTTCATCATCCGCATCATCCAGAAAATCCAATATGGCTTCCTTATAAGGGATCGTCACATTAAATCCTGCAAAGCCCATTGCTTTCAACCCGCCGACGACTGCAGCCAGGTTTCTTTTTTCAGCTCTCAGCGGTATATATATACCGTTGATTCCAAGACATGAAAACAAACTGTTATGAAGAACCGGTGAAACAGTATGCTCCACCGGATCGCCTATCAATCCGGTAAGTATAGTCGACCCGCTGACTCTCTGATCAAGCATCATATTGAAAGACCTCATCGATTTTCTTCATTATTAGCTCTGTTGGAATACCGTTCGAGTATCCGTTTCTCAAAAATACGTTTCATCCTTACCAGCCTGCCTTCCCTGGTGTCTATCGGCTTTACCAGGACAGTGAACATGCCGGCACGGTTGCCGCCATATATATCGGTAAATATCTGATCTCCCACAACTGCAATCTGCCTGTTTTCAAGTCCCATCATCCTGCCGGCCTTCCTGAACGCTCTTCCGACCGGTTTCATTGCACGGTGCACTGCGTACAGCTTCAGTCTCTCATTGAACCTTATCACTCTTTTTTTTGCTCCGTTGGATACAATACACAGCCTGAAACCATGTGCCTTCATCTCTTCGATCCATTTGACCGCATTGTCGTCAGCTTCAGCCACATGATTCGGTACAAGCGTGTTGTCGATGTCAAGGATCAAACCTTTTATGTGATTATCCTCAAGTATTTCGGCTGTTATTTCATTTATACTGTCAACATATAGGTTCGGAAATAGAATATCCTTCATTGCTCCTCCGCTGTCTGATATTTACTCATTTCCATCGAGGTTTCGATCAGTTCCTCCACATACCCTCCGGCTTCCTGTGCTTTTTCGATATTCTGGGCCGAAAGTGCGCATGCCTCTTCTGCACTGGCAGTCACCTGTTCGCTCACGGCGGATATTTCATTTATGCTTTCCACAAGCTTGTTGTTCGCATCTAGGATCTTGTTCACCTTTTCGTTGACTCTGTTGACATTTTCTCTTACCTCATTCATTTTATCACTGATTTCGGCGAAAATCTCCATGGTCCTCGAAACAAGAGCGTTTTGCTCCTCGTTTGCCTCCTTGAGCTTCAGGACGGCCTCCACAGATCTGTCGGTCTGCTCGTGCAGTTCATTGATGATCTTCACTATACCATCTGTCGATTCCTTGCTCTGGGCAGCCAGCTTTCTTATCTCATCGGCCACGACCGCAAAGCCCTTCCCGCTTTCTCCGGCTCTTGCGCTTTCGATGGCGGCATTAAGCGACAGCAGGTTTGTCTGTTCCGATATGCTTGATATCAGATCTGTTATGGTACGGATCTCATCAGATTTCTGCTTCAGATCGAGCATTATGTTATATGCGCTGTCGCTGTTTTCGCTGACATCGGCAGATTTGCCGTTCAGCTTTTCTATGATCTCCATTCCCTCCGAGACGACCTCCGCAGTATTCACCGACAATTGTTCCATTACTCCGGAATCCTTTGAAGTGTCGCTGATCAGGTTATGTATGTCGTGTGTGAGTCCGGACTGTGTTTGTATGTTTGCTGCCGTATCCGTGACACCTTTTTCTATCTCATGAACAGCATTCGATACTACATTGGTGAATTCACTCAACTCCATAACTATCTTGTGTACTTCCTTCGAGTTCTTGTCAAGCACCGCCGCTGTTTTCAGGACATCGGCGAGAATGCTCTCCTGTTTATGCTGCTCTGCCCGGATATCTCTTATCTTTTCATCGCTGAAGGTGTTGGATATCTTTGTAGAAAAAATGAGTGATATCGAGAACATGGCAACACAGCCGATTTCAATAAGATAATTCGTTGTGTCATAACTGCTTGCGAGTCCAAGGAAGATTATATAGTAAACGATTTTCGCTACATTCACAAGTGAGAACGCGATATTTGCTGCTACTATGATCTTCATATCAAAATACAGGAAGTAGCTGAGCACTATTGGGAACATGTATGAAAATACGAGCAGTCTGTCCGGGTCGGCTGCGAACATCGTAAATGCATACAATACAAAATAACCCAACTGCGTCACATATTTCATTATGTTTGACCGATTGTTTCTGAAAAAGATTATCGTCGCCGTTACCATCGGAATAATGATGAT
>CAZQUQ010000188.1:0-5607 GCA_964596445.1 uncultured Oscillospiraceae bacterium | reverse complement strand
AAATCGTATGGCTTTCTTTATGGGCTGTAATAGCCACTCTGGTGCTTTTTATCCCCATTACATCAGCAGCCATATTTAGCAGAACCGGCAACCTCGCATTCACCCTTTCCAAGCTCTCGGCATACACCCTGCTAATCGGAACTAATGTTCGTCCTCATATTACTGGAAAGGAAAAGATCAAAAAAGGGCAGTCGTACATAATCATTTCGAACCATCAGTCGGAGTTCGACATACTCGCGCTGGTGACCACTCTTGGCATTCAGTTCAGATGGATTATAAAAAAAGAACTTAAAAAAGCCCCTCTTTTCGGTTATGCCCTATATAAGTCGAGGAATATCTTTATCGACCGGTCAAACACAAAAGATGCCATAAAGAGCATCAACGAAGGCATCAACAGGCTTCCGGAAGGAACTAGTGTCATGTTCTTTGCCGAGGGAACCAGGAGCAATGACGGGAACATTCAGCCATTCAAGAAAGGCGGCTTCATGATAGCAGTCGAAAGAGGTCTTCCCATACTTCCTGTTACCATCAACGGCAGCCGCAGGACACTGCCAAAAAAAAGCCTCGTCTTCAGTCCCGGCCCGATTGAAGTAATAGTCGGTGAGCCAGTTGAAACCTCGGGTTATTCCCAGGAAACCATACAGGAACTGATTGACAAGACCCGCGAAATAATTATCTCAAACTATAAGATAAATTATCCTGATTAGGAAAGCGGCCGTAAAACCGGCCTCGTTTCATTAGCTTACTAATTCATCTTTATAACAGACAGATGTCTTTCATCCGGTTATCAAGTCTTTTTTTCCTTTTTTTTCAGGAACGAAAAAAGTGTAGATCAGAAGTCCTACCATACCGACGGAGATATACATGTCGGCAACATTGAATGTAGGCCAACGGTATGTGAATGCATGGACGTTTATAAAATCCACTACCTCATTATGAACAATCCTGTCTGTCAGGTTTCCGATTGCACCTGCAAGTATCAGACAGAGTATCGCCTTCAATATCAGCGAGTCATCGTTGGACTGTTTAAAAATGATGAATATTGCAATTACGGCAATTGCTGTCACTGTAAGGAAGAATGCAAGTCTGTATGAATCCGGTATGTCCTGCAGCAGTCCGAATGCAACCCCTGTGTTCCTGACATGTATGATCTCGAAATAGTTCGGAATCACGGATATGCTGTCACCTATCTGCATTCTTGACAGTATTGCCCATTTCGTTACCTGATCAATCAGATAGAGCGGGAGCAGCATCATAAGCCCCCACTTCAGATATGATTTCATTTCAGCTGAAAAGCGCATCTTGCACATACCTCCGGGTGATCTTTATCGGCACCTATGTCTTTACTGTAGTTCCAGCATCTGGGACACTTTACTCCGGTTGATTTGGCAACTGCAATACCAAGCTGCCTGAATATTTCGCTTTCAACAAACGGGCCGCTGCCTTTTGCCACTTCGACTTCCGATACGATACACACATCCTTGAGGAAGTCTTTTACTGAATCGACAAAAGCAAAGGTGTCACCATCAGCAGTTATTTTTACTACTGCATCTAGAGGATGCCCGATAATTTTATCACGTCTTGCCTGTTCCATGGTTTTAGATACTTCCTGTTTGAGTGCAATTATTTTCGCCCATTTCGCTGCCAGAGCATCGTCCTTCATTGCTTTTTCAACAACAGGCATAGCTGAAAGGTGTACGCTTTCCTCCTTGCCTTCAAATGCAGGCATATAATCCCATATCTCTTCTGCCGTGAACGAGAGAATCGGGGCAACAAGTCTGGTAAGACTGGAAAGAATATTGAAGAGCGCGGTCTGGGCAGAGCGTCTGTCTAAGCTGTCCTTCTTGTAGACATACAGCCTGTCCTTCAATATATCGAGATAAAAGGCGCTCATATCCACAACGCAGAAATTATAGATCTGCTGGTAGATAGCATAGGGCTCGAAATCATCATAAGCCTTCCTGACCTTTTCAATGAGATCCTGAAGCAGATGAAGGGCGTAGCGGTCAAGTTCAAGCATATCGGTATAAGCAACAGCGTCTTTACCGGGTTCAAAATCAGAGATGTTACCTAATATGAACCTGACTGTATTTCTTATCTTGCGGTATGTCTCGACGAGCCGGTCTACTATTTCATTTGAGATGCGTATATCGTTGGTATAGTCCTGGGCGCTGACCCACAGTCTTAAAACCTCGGCGCCGTATTTGTCTATTATTTCCTGCGGGGCTATTGTGTTGCCAAGAGATTTGGACATCTTGCGGCCTTCGCCATCAACGACGAAACCGTGCGTGAGGACGGAACGATAAGGGGCGTCTCCTCTCGTACCAACGGAACACAGCAGGGTCGAATGGAACCATCCTCTGTGCTGATCAGAACCTTCGAGATACATGTCAACAGGCGAGCCGATCCTATCGTCTTTTTCACATACTGCCGCATAACTCACTCCCGAATCAAACCACACATCGACAATGTCCTGCTCTTTTTCAAAATCAGTGGATGAGCAGTTCGGGCATTTGGTCCCTTTTGGCAGCAGCTCTTCAGCGCTTAAAGCAAACCAGGCATCCGAACTTTCTTTAGCGAATATGTTGGCAACATTTTCGGCCGCCTCACCCGAAACCAGGACCTCGTTACATGATTTGCAGTAAAAGACAGGAATAGGAATACCCCAGGCCCGCTGACGCGAAATGCACCAGTCAGGTCTGTTCAAAATCATGTTGTATATCCTGTCGCGACCCCACTCGGGAATCCAGCGCACCTTATCGATTGCTTTCAAAGCTTTTTCGCGCAGGCCGTTATGTTCCATTGATATGAACCACTGCCATGTCGAGCGGAAAATGATAGGGCTTTTGCAGCGCCAGCAGTATGGATAGGAATGGGAATACTTGTCTTCATTAAGCAAAGCGCCCTTTTCAGACAGCACCCTGTTTACATTCGGATTGGCATCGAAAACGAACTGCCCTGCAAAGCCTTCTACATCTTTCGTGAACTTTCCGTCATTGTCGACCGGCGCATAAACATCAAGACCGTACTGCTTTCCTATCTCATAGTCTTCCTCGCCGTGACCCGGGGCAATGTGTACACATCCAGAACCTGTATCAAGGGTTACAAAGGGTGCGTTAATAATCAGCGAATCACGCTCATACAGGGGGTGACTTGCCTTCATGCCTTCAAGTACCTCTCCTTTGAATACTGCAAGAGTCTTGTATTCGCTGATTCCGGATGCTTTCATAACGCTTTCCACAAGTTCGGACGCTATTATCAGGACATCAAACCTGTCGGTCTTTACAGCAGAATATTCCATGTCCGGATGCAGTGCTATAGCCAGATTGGCAGGTATCGTCCAGGGAGTAGTGGTCCATATTACGATATATACACTCTCACCCTCAAGCTCAGGTATGATCCCGGAAACATCTGTTTTCATTCTGAATCTGACAAATATTGCGGGCGTTACCTGATCATGATATTCGACCTCGGCTTCGGCGAGCGCCGTTTTACATTTCGCACACCAGTAAACAGGCTTTCTCGCCTTATAAAGCGAGCCTGCTGAAATAAACTTCGCAAGCTCATGTGCAATTGCCGACTCGTATTCATTTTTCATAGTAAGATACGGGTCTTCCCAGAGCCCCAGGACCCCGAGCCTTTTGAATTCGTCTCTCTGTATATCAATAAACTCCAAGGCATACTTTCGGCACTCTTTCCTTATATCAAGCTTGCCTAGTTCTGCTTTCCTTTCCCCCATGTTGATTTCGACCTGATGCTCTATCGGAAGGCCGTGGCAGTCCCATCCAGGTTTGTAAAAGGTATCGTACCCCATCATGAAAAAGGATTTGACAATTATATCCTTTAAAATCTTATTGAGCGCGGTTCCTAGGTGTATATGGCCGTTGGCATACGGAGGCCCGTCATGGAGTATGAACTTTCTCCTGCCTTTGGATTTATCAATTATCTTATTATAGAGTTCTGTTTCCTCCCAGCGCTGAAGAAGTTCGGGCTCTTTTTTTGTAAGGCTCGCCTTCATGGGAAATGCAGTCTGCGGCAGACAAAGCGTATCCTTGTAATCCATCACTACCTCCTAGAATATTCATCGTCTGTATCGCATGAATCCTCTAATTGTCAATGCCCGAGGTTTTCCTGCAGACAAATAAAAAAGGCCGGTATGAACCGGCCTTTTTAAAATGTTTTCAAATTTAAGTTCTATAAACCTAATACACTGGGGATGTCATGGTATTCGCTTTTGAATATCTGAGAATTCGCACCATCGGACTGTTCCCAGGAAATCGCCGCATTGCCGCTGCTGCTCATGACGACCTGGGGAAGAATGGCATCCTGATTGTCCTGACTTATATTATCGGTCAGTGACTTAGGTACTGACCAATTAAGGAGCTGAGCCGGCAGCCCTGAAATCGCACGGAATTCACTCTTGAATATCTGGTACTTTCCGGCAGCCTCGTTCTTGGAGTCTCGCTGATACCAGACAATAATCGAATTTCCTTTATTGTCTATCGCTACCTGGGGCAGCCATGCAGACGTATCTGCAACACTTATACTGTCTGTTATGCTGCCGGGATGCGTCCAGATTTTGTTTCTCAATTCACTTTTGTATATCCTTACAATACCACTATCAAGTTCCTGTTCCCATGTGATAACGGCATTCCCGCTGTCGTTCAGTGCAACCTGCGGATAGTATGCATTACCGGCATCAGGACTTATGTTGTCTGTCAGTCCTGCCGGATGCACCCAGGCTCCATTTGAAAAGACACTCATAAATATCTGATACCTGAAACCGTCTCTTTGCTCCCAAGTTATGATAGCCTGACCCGAATCGTTCATTGCCGTCTGAGGATAGTATGCATCCTCGAAATTGGGACTGATATTATCCCCAATACTTAAAGGGTTCACCCACATGCCATATCTTCGTTCACTTTTGAATATCTGCCAATTAGCCCCGTCAGACTGCTCCCATACAATCACTGCATCTCCTGAAGTGTTCATTGCAACCCTGGGATAATTTGCATCTGTTCCCGCGGGGCTTATGGAATCATCCAAACCGACAGGATGTGTCCATATCCAGTTGTTTCTCTCACTCTTATATATCCTGTAATTTGCTCCATCATGCTGGACCCATACTATAATTGCATCCCCATTATCATTGATTGCAACTCTCGGATAATATGCATCTCCGCCTTCGGGACTGATATGATCAGTCACTTTGGTCTTTGTCCATGCCCCGTTTACAAACTCTGCTTTGTATATCAGGGAATTTGCTCCATCGGACTGTTCCCATACAACCAGACCGATCCCGGTTGAGTTGATGGCCATCTGGGGATTTTTTGCAGGCTGGCCGTCAGGACTTATATTGTCTGTAAGATTTGCCGGATGCGTCCATTGTTTACAGCCGGATGACAAACCGCCAGCAATAACAAGGAAAATTAACATGATACATAGTTTGAATCTAAACGGATTTTCCATAAGATCTCCTTAATAAACTGTTTCTGAATGAATTGACATCCCTTCGCGTTCACAATTCATCGTAATCTTAAAATATTTAAATATGCAAAAAACATGCAAAATTCCAACTTGTTGAAATCAATAGTCTCATTATAATCA
>CAZQUQ010000187.1:0-5608 GCA_964596445.1 uncultured Oscillospiraceae bacterium | reverse complement strand
TGACTAAAACATAAGCGTATCAGAAACAATACATACATTCGTTAGGTGTTACCTTTGTAAAAACCGAATAAGTTGTGTAAGTGACCTGCCCTAATTGTGGCTGGTTGTGGTCTTCCCGACCTTTGACGGAGATACATTATGATACTTTTTAAACAGCTTGCTGAAATAATACGCATCATCGTAGCCTACCGCGCGGGCGACGGATTTGATGGAATGCCTGCCCTCGAGCAGCATTTCACGGGCTTTTGAAAGCCGCACCTTTATCAGGTAATTGATTGGCGTCTCGCCGGTTTCCTCCTTGAACACCTTCGATATGTATGCCGGGCTAAGGTAGATGCTCTTTGATATCGTTTCAAGCGATATCTGGCGCATATAGTTTTCATTCAGATACTTCATCAGCGTGTTGACTATAACAGCCTTGTCCGAAGAATCGAAGCCTTCCAGAGTATTCTTGTTCCGGTGTATGTCAGTTCGTGTGGCCTTCATGAAATATATCAGCAGCCTCATGACATGCACCTTTATCATAAGCTCACAGCCGGGTTCGTTATTCTCCTGCTCGGAGCAGATATCGCTGCAGCATCCGAGAAATACCTGTTCGTAGTCCTGCAGGCTGAATACGGGTGATGATGACGGATCGATGAGATGGTTGCGGGGCAGGCCGTCAACGTTTATGTTTCCCAGGCCGATATGAAGCTCCAGCACCTCTTCACCTGCTCCTACAGTCTTTCCGTGCGGCATGTCGGGGTTGAAGACAAGCATGTCTCCCTTTTTTACGCGGTATGTGCCGCTGCCGATAGTATAGACGCAGCTGCCCGACAGAATATAGACCATGGATACGAAATCATGTGTGTGCACTTTCGTAATATGATTTTCGCCGAATCTGCGTTTGAATGTATAATAAATATGTGGATTGAAACTCTCAGTATTAATACCGAGTATGCACATCGACCATCCAACCTTTTGCTTTTATATGTGATCAAATGTAATATGACCTCAGATTTTTACTGCCGTCAATATAAGATTATACATCAGGAAACAGGAAATGTACATTTCCTTGAAGGGGCAAATAAACGATAATATTTGTGTTAAAACGACAAAAGCAAAGGCAGCTGATAATATGGCGGAATTTAAATGGGTCTGGAGTTTTATAAGGAAATACAGGGTCATCTTCTTTACGGCGCTGGCGTTTGTGCTGCTGGTGAACCTGCTGAACATGATCAATCCTATAGTACAGGGAAAAATAGTTGACAACGTAATAGGCGAAGGCCGGACAGAATTGCTGCTTACATGTGTGCTTATAATGATAGGCTCCACGGTTCTGAAGTCTGTGTTCAGATATGCGTATCTTTATATGTTTGAATATGTTTCTCAGAATGTTGCGTTCAATGCCAGGAAATCTATCTTCAAAAGGGTGCAGGAGCTGGACTTCGAGTTTTTTGACAAGACCAAGACCGGTGACATCATGGCGAGGCTTACTGGTGACCTGGAAGCGGTCAGACATTTCTCGGCATATGTCATTTATTCTTACTTTATGCATGCCGTTACTTTCGTATCAGTTATTGTTATACTTTTCACGATAAGTGCACGTTTCACGCTGATACTTCTGGCAGTAACACCATTGACGGCAATATTTGCGGTAAAGCTGGCAAAAAAGGTCAAACCGGCTTTCTCCGCCATAAGGGAACAGTTTTCCAGACTTAATTCAGTAGTGCAGGAAAGCATCAGCGGAAACAGGGTAATTAAGGCATTCGCTAAAGAAGACTATGAAATATATAAATTTTCGAGAGAAAATGCCGGCTTCAAAGACTGCAATATCGGAGCGGCAAAGATATGGGAACGCTACCTGCCCGTGCTGGACTCGCTGGCGGGTCTTCTGTCCATTGTGATCATCGTGGTCGGAGGCATCATGGTCATAACACAGGAAATATCTCTCGGAGAGCTGGTGACTTTCAACAGCTTTGTATGGGCGATCAACAATCCGATGAGGATGATAGGCTGGCTTATAAACGACACGCAAAGATTTGCCGCATCTGCAGAGAAAATAATGCTTCTGCTTGGCAGGGAACCGAAAATCAAAAGCAAGGAAGGGTCTGTCGCCGACAGGAAGATCAAAGGGCGTATCGAATTCAGAAATGTATCTTTCAGCTACGGAAAAGAACCCGTGCTCACCGACATCAGCTTTGAAGCCAATCCGGGGCAGACGGTAGCTGTCATAGGACCCACCGGCTCCGGCAAATCGTCGCTGGTGAGCCTTATTTCGAGATTTTATGATTGCTCGAAGGGAAAGATACTGATCGACGGCATAGATATAAAGGACTATGACCTGAAGTCCTTACGCGAGTGTATCGCAGTTGCGATGCAGGATATATTCCTGTTTTCGGATACGATCGAGGGCAATATCGCCTATGGTGTGCCGGAAGCCTCTGTCGAAAAGGTCGAATGGGCTGCTGAGATGGCTTGTGCAAATGGCTTTATAAAGGAGTTCACCGAAGGGTATGACACCATTATCGGAGAAAGAGGCGTTGGGCTTTCGGGAGGCCAGAAGCAGAGGATCGCACTGGCCCGCGCACTGATCAAGGAACCTTCTGTAATTATCCTTGACGATACGACATCGAGCGTTGATATCGAAACTGAACATATGATTCAGCAGAATCTGAGCGAGTTCTGCAAAAACAGAACCGCATTTATCATAGCCCACAGGATATCGTCTGTAAGGAATGCCGACCTGATCCTTGTGCTGGACGAAGGAAGGATCGTGGAAAGAGGCACCCACGAAGAACTGTTGGCTATGAAGGGGCATTATTACAGTGTATTCCTGAACCAGTACGGAGATTTTGACAAAAACGGGGCAGAGGAGTGAAACAATGGCCAGAAATAAATTTGACATAGATGAAGAACTTGACTCAAAGTTTGATTTCAAGCAATTCAAGAGGATGCTTGGATACCTTAAGCCATTCAGGGACAAGGTTATAATCACCGTACTGCTGATGCTTGCCGCAAGTATGCTTGCACTGCTCGGACCTTATCTTGTCAAGGTTGCTATCGATAAGACCATACCGGCCGGAGACATACCCGGGCTGCTGATGCTGGGCGTTGTTTATCTTGCCATTCTTGTTTTCAATACGATCTGTATGAAATTCAGGATAAGGACAATGTCATTCATTGGACAGAACGTTATCCACAACATCAGGAAGGATCTGTTCACGCACCTGCAGAAGCTGCCCTTTACCTATTATGACAGCAGGCCTCACGGAAAGATACTCGTAAGGGTCGTCAACTATGTCAATTCATTGAGCGACCTTTTGTCCAACGGTATCATAAACCTGATAACAGATATGTTCACGCTGGCGGCTATAATTTGCTTTATGCTGTTTATGAACGTCAGGCTCTCTTTGATATGCTTTACCGGGCTTCCTGTACTGACGGTTGTTACTCTATTAGTAAAGAATGCGCAGCGCAAGGCATGGCAGAAGGTCAGCAGGAAACAGGCAAATATGAATGCTTATATCCATGAAAGTATTTGCGGCATTAAGGTCACGCAATCCTTTGCCAGGGAAGAAGAAAACATGGATATTTTCCTGGGACAGAGCAACGAGTATAGAAAGTCGTGGATGGCTGCCGTCAGGATACAGTTCCTTATGTGGCCCTTTATTGATATTATTTCTGTTGCAAGCGTCTGTGCTGTATTTGTTGCCGGAGTCCACTGGCTTGGAACAGGAGGCATCACCGTAGGACTAATTATTGCTTTCATGAGCTATATCTGGCGGTTCTGGGAGCCTGTAAGCAATCTGGGCAACTTCTATAATTCTATAATCAATGCGGTGGCATACCTGGAAAGGATATTCGAGACCATCGACGAGAAGCCGACGGTGGCAGACCTGCCCGGAGCGGTGGAAATGCCGTCCATACAGGGTTCTGTGGAGTTCAGGGATGTTGTCTTCTGTTATGATAAGGATGAGGTCATCCTCGACCATGTCAGCTTCAGTGTGAAGCCGGGTGAAACAGTTGCGCTCGTTGGACCTACCGGCGCGGGCAAATCGACGATCGTTAACCTGGTAAGCCGTTTTTACGACGTTGGCAAGGGAAGCGTCGTGATAGACGGAAGAGATGTTAAAAGCGTCACGTTGGAATCACTGCGGAAACAGATGGGTATCATGCTTCAGGATACATTTATATTTTCAGGCACAATAATGGACAACATAAAGTACAGCAGGCTTGATGCCACAGACGAGGAAGCAATTGCCGCCGCAGAAGCGGTTAGGGCACATGAGTTTATTTCAGCAATGCCTGAGGGATATAATACCGAGGTGAATGAGAGGGGATCCAGACTGTCGGTCGGTCAGAGACAGCTGATATCATTTGCCAGGGCGCTTCTGGCGGATCCAAGGATACTGGTGCTTGACGAAGCCACCTCCAGCATAGACACAAAGACTGAAATGGCGCTGCAGGAAGGGCTTCAGAGGCTTCTGAAGGGAAGGACATCGTTCATAATCGCACACAGACTGTCTACGATCAAAAAGGCAGATAAAATTATGTACATAGACGGAGGCAGGATAATAGAGCATGGCTCCCATGATGAGCTGATGGCAAGGAAAGGGGCTTACTATCACCTGTATACGGCTCAGTATAGTCTGCTTGACGCAATGTAATAAGATTGGTCAGAGTGCGGGTACCACAAAGGGAAGACTTCTGGGGAATATCTCAAAAACCGCCTTGTCGGTAACGATGATCTCGCCATCCCTATTCAGCGGTATCGGCTTTTCGGAAACGATTTCCACCTTTTTGCTTCTGTACAGATGCACGCCTTTGATGCTGCCGTGCAAACCCTTGATATATTGAGGGAAAAGCCTGAGGATTTTGAGACGCGGCACTGCTTCAACATGGCAAATGTCGAACATGCCGTCGTCGATCTCAGCGTCGGGCAGTGCATTGATGCCGCCGCCATAATATTTGCCGATCCCTGCGGCGATCAGGAGTGATTTCCCGGAGATCTTGCCGCTGTCGAGCGTCAGTTCCATATATCTATGGCTGCTGATAAGTATCGTGTTCAGTATGCCGAGTATATATGCCACCTTTCCGGATATGAGCGGCAGTTTCTTGAAATGGCCTGTCTGGTAAGCTACCTCGGCGTCGAAGCCTACCGATGCTATGTTCAGAAAATATTTGTCATTGACGCGGGCATAATCGATGAGCCGCTCGGTACCTTCGATGGTCGGTTTGATAATATTATCGGGGATATCCTTACCGACTATGCTTTTTATGAAATCATTTCCCGAGCCGCTGGGGATGACGGCCAGGCTGCTTCCGCTGCCGGCCATGCCGTTGAGGACCTCGTTGAGGGTTCCGTCGCCCCCGACGGAATATATCCTGCAGCGCTCTGCAGCGCTATGTTCTTTGGCGATCTCTGCAGCGTGACCCGGATACCTTGTCGTCACGATTTCATGCCGGATGTCCAGCTCTTTGCAGTATTCACTGATCACCGGCATCAGCTTCAGTGTTTTGCCTTTGCCTGCCACCGGGTTTAAAATAAAAAGGTGCTTCATTATATTATGTCCTTTGATAAAGTATAGAAATATTATAACATATAAAATCGGGGTCAGGCTTGAGT
>CAZQUQ010000186.1:0-5613 GCA_964596445.1 uncultured Oscillospiraceae bacterium | reverse complement strand
TCCGTACTGATCAGAGCCTGCCTGCATTTACAAACTGCAGTCTGGATGACGATCCCGGAAACGGGATCACGGATAACGGAGATGATTCCGGCCAGATCAACGCATATATGTTCTGGAAAACAGAAGATATCGTTGATACACAGAACAGATGGGAAATGACCATCGGTGTGGTTCAGACAGCCCCTGCCCAGTCCTGTACGGTAAGCCTTACACCGAGGCGCCTTCAGAACTTTGACCCGGTCCCCGGCAAGGTTTACCGCTGGACAAACACCTCACTCAGCAATAACACACAGATCCAGTCGGGTACTGTCACCTGTGACAGCAATGGCCTGCTCACGATAAATAATCTTGCGGTGAACCGCATCACTTCGACCGGCGGAGGAAACCGGATCGCCATATTCACCGATGACGGAACTGTTCCTGCCAACAATCAGCCGGTGCTGGCATTAATTGGAGCAAGGACTGTAAAAGCAGGTGAAACACTTACTATAACTGTCAATGCAAGCGACTCAGATCCGGGTGACACACTTGTTTATTCAGCATGCACCAGTCCATCCGGAAGCCTGCCGCAGGGCGCATCCTTCGATACGGCAAGCCGCACCTTCACCTGGACGCCGGGTAACGGTCAGAAAGGGACCTATACATTGCGCTTTACGGTCAGCGATGGAAAATCGACTGATTCCGAGGATGTTGTGATCACAGTGACAGATAGTACGGAAAGTCTTTACGACCTCAGGTTGAAATATATCCCGGCCATAGACGCTTCAATGAAGGCAAATCTGCGGGCCATCAAGCTAAGGGGCGACGCAGAGCGGCGAAGTGAAGGCGTGCTGGGCCAGTGGGGCGACAGTATAACCTACTCGCAGGCCTACCTTGGCAGTATGGCCAGCTGGGGCTTGATCAGCACACCTCCCTCCAACGGACATGATTATGAACCTATCCTGCTGTGGATGGGTGCCTCGCCGAACAGTGCCAACAATCCTCTGCACAATTTCAAGGGGGAAAGCTATGGCAACTATTCCGGCTGGAGGATAACAGACGGACTTGCAGCAATCAGTGATGCCGTCGAAGGGGTCAACCCGTCATGGTCCCTGACAATGTTCGGCACGAATGATATCACCTCGTGGGATGCACAATCCTTTGAGAAGAATTTGGAGCGATTTATCCAGATCAATATAGACGAAGGGATCATCCCTGTCCTGAGTACGATCCCTCCCCGCACTAACTATAATCAGCAGGTCGGTGAAGCAAACACGGTCATTCGCCGGGTAGCTCAGAAATTGAACATTCCTCTGGTCGATCTCTACGGATTGTTCATGGAACTGCATCCTAATGACTGGAGCACCGTGCTTCTGGGCGACGGCGTACATCCCTCCCATACTTATGACTCGGGAAACCTTTCAGACGCTGCGCTTCGAAATGACGGATATAATATCCGAAGCGTACTGACGCTTGATATGGCTGAAAAGCTTAAGAGGATCGTATTTGATAATGGACCTGCAGACGGTGCACAATCACCCATCCTGACAGTTTCCTCACCGACACATCCGTATAAAACAATGACAGTCGGCCTGAGTGCCACATTCAACATACACCATGACAGCGGGCCTGTCCCCGGAAGCTATAGCTGGGTGCTGGACCAGTACCCGGATACGATACCGGATACGGTACCCGAAGGCAGCAGTACTACGGTGACCGTAACGGCGCCCAGCGACGGCACATGGTATTTTCACGTACGGGGCAGCAGCGGAGGCACATGGGGACCGGCCGCGCACTATAGCATCATTGCAAGCAGGTTCCCCAAAATCGTTATAAGGCGGACCGCTGAAGATCCCGGTGCAGTAAAGGATACCTACATCTCACAGCTATGGGGAGGCAGCAGCAACTATGGCGCCGCATACAATCTGAATATTTACAATGACGATGCTGTAAGGCGTACACAAGGTTTGTTCCGTTTCGATCTTACAGGTGTCGACAAGAACGGGATCACGTCCGCAAAGCTCAAGCTATATACGAGTTCACCAGTCACAAAGGACTTTGATTATGAAATCTATGCAATAAACAGCACCTGGACCGAAGGCACAGGGACCTGGAGCAACGGAGACCATTCCGGCATCATCTGGAGCGACGGTCTGGCCTACGGAAATGCACCTGTAGCCACCGGCACAATTGCCCAGGGAAAGGACTGCATAGAGGCCGACGTGACAGCCCAGGTGCTGGCATGGCTCAACGGAACGCCAAACAATGGCTTCATGCTGCAGCACCTCGAATTATGGGGCGCATTGGATATAATATCCTCGGAAAACGGACTGAAGGAAATGCGCCCGTCACTGACGATCGAATATGACACTCCCGGCGGGCAGTGGAATTACGTTCCGGTGCTGAGCACGATAGGTGCCAGGACGGTAAATGAGGGTGCAAATCTCACCTTTACCGTAAGCGCTACTGACCGCGACCAAGGGGATACGCTCACATATTCCCTAAGCCCGGTTTCCCCGTCAACGCTGCCGTCAGGCATCAGCTTCAACAGCGCGACCCGCGTATTCAGCTGGACGCCAGGCTATGATCAGAGCGGGACCTATACATTGCGCTTTACAGTCAGCGACGGGAAGCAAATCGATTACGAAGATGTCGTGATCACTGTCAGGAATATGTCCAATACTCCCCCGCAGGGACGCAATGTGAGGGTCACTACAATCGCGGAGCTGCGCAGCGCCATCACCAATGCCCGGGATGGCGACACAATCCTCATAGCAGACGGGGAATACAGAAACGGAAATCCGTTGATACTGGATAATGTGGACGATATCGCTATCAGAAGCGAGTCCAATGATCCAACAAGGGTCATTCTTCGCGGTCGCACCAGCTTTACAGGGACAGGCTCCTATGATGAACTGGACGACATACTGCGCATCGGGGATTGCATCAATGTCCATATATCGGGTCTGACACTGACACAAGCGCACGGATACGGCATCAAGCTGGAGCTTGACGGGGATTCAAACCCCAACTCTATATATATTGAAAACTGCCGGTTTATAGATATCGGCACGCGTCACATAAAGGGAACAAAGGACAGCAATTCCTCCACAAAGCGAATTAAAGGCGGAGCAATACGGAACTGTTACTTTGAGAATACAGTGACCCCGCCATCCACCGGCGGCTGGCATTTTGACGGAAACTATATCGGCGCGATAGATATGATGTCACTGGACGGCTGGGTGATCGAGGATAATGAATTCCGCAATATTCAAGGAAACAGCGGAGAAGGGCGTTCTGCCATAATGATCTGGCAATTCTCCGAGAATCTGACCATACAGCGCAACCGGATCATTAACTGCGACAGGGGCATCACACTTGGACTGCCAGGCTTTGACCTCGGCGGCGGGCGTCATGTGAGGGATGCCATCGTCCGGAACAATTTCATACTGCCCGGAAGCAAGACAGGCTATCAGAGCGACGCTGGCATCGAGTGCTCCGACGTGGACAATGTAAGGATCTATAATAATACTGTCTGGCGGCTGAACAATGACTATAACGGCAGAGGCATACGGTTCATACAGAATATCGCCAATACACAGATGGTCAACAATCTGGTTTACGGCAGGCTTGTCTTTGACAACGATCTCACTATCAGCCGGAACGAAAAAAATTTAAGCGGCAATATATCATCCGGGTATGTGGTGGATGTATCAACCGGTGACCTCCATCTGACAGCGTCTGCAGCCAATGCCATCAACAATGGTGTGCAGCTTGCGGAAGTAACCGATGATATCGACGGTAACGCCCGCGGAACAACACCGGATATCGGTGCGGATGAATACGTCACCTCAGGCGGCGGAACTACTAATCCCGGCGGAGGCACCACCAACCCCGGCGGAGGTTCTACTAACCCCGGCGGAGGCACCACCAACCCCGGCGGAGGCACCACCAACCCCGGCGGCAGTGTCATAATCACTCCCCCGGTGGATGAAAATATCCCGGATACAACCGCAACGCCCCCGTCAGCTACCATTACTTCTTTCTCCGGTACGACTGCCACGCAATCTCTGGTCGTATCAGGCGGGACGGCCATAGCTGCCACAAACGCAGAACAACTCAACAGTGCAATGAAACAGGCTGCGCCCGGCAAGGGCGGTATCAGGAGTGTCACACTGACACTGCCTGAGATCAAAAATGCATGCACATACCAACAGAATATCCCGGCGGACCTTTTCAGGAAGGGAACTGCAAAGGAGCAATACGAAATCAAAACTCCTATTGCCGCCATCACTGTCCCTGGGAATATGTTCCCTTCAGCCTCGACTGAAAAGAAGCAGCAGATGGGTATATCCGTATCGTACGCAGATCGTTCAAAACTTAAGAAAGAGCTTGCTGACAAAATAGGGGACAGACCGGTGATAAATATTGCCGCATATGCTGACGGAAAGCAATTCGAATGGAAAAACAAGAACGCGCAGGTGACTGTAACGATCGATTATACGCCGACTGAAAAGGAGCTTAAAAAGCCGGGTCATATCGTCGTATGGTATATCGACGGCAAGGGAAATGCTGTCCCGGTGCCAAACGGAAGGTACGATCCCGCCACAGGAAAGCTAACCTTCAAGGTCACTCACTTCAGCATCTACGCAGTCTCATATGTTGAGAAAACATACAACGACATCTCAAAAGCTTACGCAAAAGCAGAGATAGAGGTCCTGGCATCCAAAGGCTTCTATGATTGGATCGAAAGCAGCAGCTTCGAGCCTAACAGGAAAATCACAAGGGGTGAATTCCTTTACCTGCTGATAACGGCACTGAATATCGATGGCACATTTGATGACAACTTCTCGGACGTGGACCCCGGAGACATATATTACGAAGCGGCAGGCATTGCTAAAAAGTACGGGATATCCAACGGGACAGGAGGCAACAAGCTCGGAGCAAAACAGGGCATAACCCGCCAGGAAATGGCGACATTGGTGGCACGGGCACTAAAAGCGGTGAACAGGGAATATCCCGCAGCCAGCGTTTCGGAACTGAACAAGTTCAATGATTCCGTGAAAATATCCGACTATGCGAAGGAAAGCATGGCAATACTGGTGAAAGCCGGTTTCCTTGTAGGTTACAACAATTCTCTCGATCCAAGAGGCACCTTTACTATGCAGCAAGCGGCAACCGTCATATGGCGGATATATAACAACTGAGTCAAATAGACCCCCAACATAAATAGAGAAGCCTGTCGGTCCATTCCGGCAGGCTGAGAAATTGCTATCTTGAATCCGCCTGAAGTTACTGGTATGGATGTAATGCTCTCCCCTGTGTATTTGTCAATGGTATGAATATAGCATGGCGACGCTTTGCTCATAGAAACAATATAATTTTTTGTGATTTCCAAATTGGTTATGCATTAACGCAGGAAGCTTTCTTTGACGGACATATCAAATGCTTTGAGTTTATGAATGGGATACCCTGCAGCTGCCGATGTTTTTCGCGGAGAATCTCTGTAATGTCAGTCACGGCCTTCTCAAGCGGTCTTTCTGCTGTGAAGTCCCTTTTGATCTTATCATCGGACTTCACTTTGCCAACCTCTGACGGCTCGCGGCGAAAAAAGCAGAAGCCTCCTCCAAAAAG
>CAZQUQ010000185.1:4574-5661 GCA_964596445.1 uncultured Oscillospiraceae bacterium | reverse complement strand
GCAAATGCAAATGCAAATGCAAATGCATATGCGTAGGGTCTGGAGCTTGCAAAAGATGCTGCTGACAGAGTGGAAACACTTGAGCAATGAAGCCAGAGAAATTAAGATTGAATGGAATATTATGCATATGTATAGCAGTGGGCAATTAGCAAGTCGATGAAATGAACAAGAAAAGAAGTCTCATGAGTTTGCTTGTATTTTAGAAATTTATTACTTCAAAATGTAAAATTAGTATTGACATCATCTTCTACATCATGTAGAATTACTACAACGCGTAGAAGAAGGATGATAATATGAAAAAAACAACTGTTATGTCCGAAGCTGAAAAGGAAGTTATGAGAATCATCTGGGCATCCGATGGCCCCGTCACCTCGAACGAAATCCTCGAAAGGCTGCCTCCCGAGCGTAATCTCAAGATTACGACCGTTTTGACATTTTTATCGCGCCTGGTAGAAAAGGGTCTTCTGAAAAATAAAAAGGTTGGCAAAAAAAACTATTATTACCCGCAGATGGACGAGAATGAGTATAAGCGCCAGGAATCCAGAGCTTTCCTCGAAAGTCTGCATGGCGGTTCCATTAAGAGCTTTTTTGCTGCCCTTTATGATGGCAATGATATCAGCCGCGAAGAAATAGAAGAACTTAAGAAGTGGCTTGAGGAAAGGTAGGTGACTTTCGTGGAAAAAATCCTAACAACACTGACCGTAATGTCCCTGGCCGGTTCTATAATCAGCATACTGCTTCTGGCGCTTAAGCCGCTTTCTTCAAGGATTTTCAGTGCGACCTGGCATTATATGGCCAGCTTGATTGTTATTGTATTCTTCCTGCTTCCCTTTTCGCTCTGGATGACCTCTTTCCGGATCGATGCAAACCATAATGCTGGCCGGATAACTGAACTGTATACACAGGAACCTACTGTATCCAATCGGGGCAGAACCGGGATATCTGACGAAATTGACACATGGATTTTTGAACAAAAGGCAACCGGATCCGATGACACAGTGAAAATCGATATAAGTTCCCTGTTGTTTGTGGCCTGAATCACCGGCATATGTGCCTTTTATGTATTCAGACTAAGAGATATATGCAG
>CAZQUQ010000185.1:0-4474 GCA_964596445.1 uncultured Oscillospiraceae bacterium | reverse complement strand
AGTCAGGCTGGCAGTCAATTCTGCAATCCATACCCCGATGCTGACAGGACTGATGAGGCCGATAGTTATAATCCCGGATACGGATTTACCCCTGGAGGTTCTGCTTCCAATCTTCAAACATGAGCTAGCGCATCTGGCAAGAGGAGATTTGTGGATAAAGGCAGCAGCATTGGCTGCCAATAGTCTGCATTGGTTTAACCCGTTCAGCTATGTGCTTGTGAGGAACATACATCACCTGAGCGAGCTGTCCTGTGACGAATCGGTCGTTAAGAATATGGGTGTGCGGGAACGAAAGAAATATGCCGCTGCAATCCTGTGCGTAATGGAAAGAGCTGTTTCCATCCCGGACGGACTGTTTTCCACATTGTATTCAACCCGGCAAAATATTGAGAGGAGGCTGATCCACTTGATGGATTACAAGCGAAAGAGTATAAAAGTTCTTGTTATTTCCCTGTTAAGCTTCATAGTACTTGCAGCTGCCGGTGCAACTGCGGCAACCGTAGCCATATCGGAAGGTCCGGCTCTGGATTCCCTGATATGGCCTTTGACAGATGGGTATGAGGTCGTATCTGAATATGGAATGCGTATTAATCCAATAACCGGCAAAGAAGGTTATCATACCGGAATTGACATGAAGGCCAAAAAGGGATCTCCCATCTTGGCAGTTGACGAAGGGAAGGTAATTTTAGCAGGATGGGCCGGTGATTATGGCAAAATGGTCATGATAGAGCATGATAACGGAGCGATCACACTTTATGCCCACTGCAGTTCTCTCTGCGTCGATGCAGGGGACGAGGTGGACGTTGGCCAGAAGATAGCGGAAGTTGGAAGTACCGGAATGTCAACAGGACCTCATTTGCATTTTGAGATCAGGATTAATGGTGATACTGTAAATCCTTTGGATTATTTGGCAGAGGGAGAATAATCATGCGCAGATTAACATTGATTATCTTTACTATGATAATTTCTGGAATGATGGTCATACTCCCTGCATGCTTAAACCAAACGGCTACGGACAAGCAGAAGATGCCAAGCGAAGCAGCTTCTGCTGAGGGTTCATCTGAGGGGTCGACCGGGCAAACACCTTCAATATCATCTTCAGGATCAGCAAATAAGTCATCAGCAGTTTCAACTGATGCAGATGCAGAGGAAGAAGGAGGTTCTCAGCCTGAATTTGATGCAGTTGTCAGTTCTCCTGCAGAGCAAAAAAAATCTGGCGAGCTTTTTATTGAATTTGAAGGTGCCCATGGGATAGTCTTTGATGACAACGACAATATGTTCATTGGGAAAAAGACCCGGGAAATATACAAAGTTACTCCAGATGCCCAAGCATCTTTATTTATGTCGGTCGACTCTCTTGATGATAAAACTGACAAATCAAAAATCTGGAGCATGAGTATGGGCCCAGGCAAATATATTTATGCTGCGGCCGGCGACCGCATTTTGAGGATCAATTCCGAGGGTATGGCTGAAACCTTCATAAAGGATGACTTTGAAGGCGAATGGGGCGCCTGTGACCTTGCATTCGATTTGGAAGAGAATCTGTACGTTGTGCATGACAGAATGGTGGAAAAATACTGCATCGTATCAGACACAAAACCGACCAAAACCACCCTGCTTGACGGACGAAAGGATTTCCCGCAGCTCAGGGCAGCTGTCGGCATCTGCTTCGGCAGGGATTTCAAGGAACTATATGTTAGCGATGTGTTCGGGAACAAGGTAGTGAAATGCACCTTGAAAGAAGACGGAACCATCGGAGAAATGACGGAATATACACCTCTGAGATCGGCAGAGTACATGGAAACAGATAAAGGTGGAAATATTTACATATCCCTGCCGGCTGAGAACAGGCTTGTTCAGATTGATCCAAGCGGTGAGGAATCGACCGTCGCCGCCGGCAATCTACTAAAGGAACCGACAACGCTGGCATTCGGAAAAGGCGGATTCGAGACCGGGTCACTTTATATCACGGCAAAGTACGGAGTGTTTCGCATCTCTGTAGAAGAGTAGAGTTGTGATATAATTAAACAATCAAAACCTACTTTGTGATATAAAGTGTCATATCGGGGAGGAGACCCAATATGGATAGATTTAAAGAAATCAAAGAACGGCTTTGCTCTTTGGCAGAAAGTGATGCAAAAATCAAAGCTCTGGTCGTAATCGGGTCTTCTGCCAGAACCTATTCCAAAGCGGATGAGTATTCTGATCTGGATGTTATTGTTGCTACAGAAGAGCCTGAAGCCTGGCTTTATGGAGAATATCCGGCAAGGCTGGGCAAGATGAAGATGTCATTTGTTGAACCTGCGATTGGCGGTGTTAAAGAAAGAAGAGTCCTTTATGAAGGATCTTACGATGTGGATTTAATCGCTTTAACACCAGATCAGTTCAGAGATGCTGTTGTGAGTGGACTATGCAATGAGGTCATGAACAGAGGATATGTCGTTATATATGATACTATGGGTATCGCCAGTGTTCTGAAAGAATATGTCAGGATAGGCGTAAAACATGACCTGCTTTCGCAGGAAGATTTTAATAACATGGTGAATGACTTCTTTTTCCACACAGTCTGGACTTCTAAAAAGATTCAAAGAGGTGAACTCTGGACTGCAAAGATGTGCCTTGATTCGTATATGAAAAATCATCTCCTCAGGATCATCGAGATGTATACGATTTCTGTAAACAAAGCGGATGTTTGGCACAGCGGAAGATTTTTAGAAAAATGGGCGGATAAGGAGATAATTGATAAATTAAGGTCCTGTTTTGCCCATTATGACAGGGATGATATAATTTCTGCGTTGATATCAAACTATGAGTTATTCAGTAATCTTGCCAAATGCGTTGCCAGTTATTGCAGCTATTCTTATCCGGATGAAGCTGATATATATGCTGGTGAACTTCTGAGACAGAGTATCCTTCAGCATTGAGCAGCTGCAATGGCAATAATGGCGACAAGGCTATCTGGCCATTGCTAATTGCTGTTCTAGAACCTGCATAACAGGTCGATGCAAATCACATAGTACCTTTTGTCAGCACACTGATATGCATATGAAATTGTCTTGCACAAATTTCCTGTTGCTTTTGATATGTATTCCGAGGAAGTACACAACTCCTGCTTATTTTTCATGGCCTGTCGGAAATATTTCTTTGAACTGTAATCATCGCCGGGCAACGCGGGTTTGAAATTCTCATCCTGCTCCACCATGATTTTTGGACTCATAATCGTATGACTTAACTGCCTGCCCTCTCCATTAATAACATACAGGCATTCGATATCGCTGTGATTTTGGATTTCCGTTTCAAGTATCGCATCTACAGCCTGGGTGGTAGTTGCATTTAACAGCTTTGCCGCTAATTTGCCGGTTAGCTCTCGCGCGAATTCCTCCTCCTTATTTTTATCACTTACCGGTGCACTTTCTTGACCCATCAGTCTGAAACGCTGAAGGACCTTTTTCAGATGAGCAGATATATTCGACAGATCCATTGCTCCTGCGCTGTTCTCCTGAGCATAAGCTGCATTACTCTGCACTGCTTCTGATATATTTGTAATGATAGCCGACGTTTCTTTAAGGTTTTCTGCCTGTATATTGGATAACTCTGCTATTTCTTTACACAGACCGGTTACCCCTTCGATCGAATCATTTATGTTCTTAAAGCTTTCTGCTGTTTTCTTCGTGATTTTTGCACTTTCATCGGCTGCGGTTATACTGTTGTTTATCAGCTCCGTTGTTTGCTTAACAGCTTCGCTGCTCTTCAGTGCCAGTTTGCTGACTTCACCGGCAACCACCGAAAACCCTTGACCGTTCTCACCGGCTCTTGCAGCCTCTATTGCTGCGTTTAGGGCCAACAATCTGGTTTGATCGGCAATTCCGCTTATTAATTCAATGATATGAGATATATCATCGATGGAGGACTTTACTTTATCTACGGAGGTTAACATTTGATCCATATAGTCTCTGCCGGTTTCAGTTTCTTTTGTGATTGCTTCAATGGCTTTTGCTGCTGACTTTGCATTTTCTGCATTATGTACTGTTTTGTCCGTAATGTCATAAATGGTTGATGTCAAATCAGAAATCAATGCTGCCTGCTCAGTCGTGTTTGCCGCCAAAAGGGAGGAACCGCTCTCAACCTTGCTGCTCATGGCATCTATTTCTATGGATAGCTTATGGATCTCTTCGAATGAGCAATTCAGAGAGTATCTGATTTTATGAAGAGCATTTCTGATCGGCAAAAAATCTCCCTGATATTGTATATCCTCTGAAAAGGCAACCGCCATATTACCAGCCGACAGATGCGATAATATGTGGGTTATCTCGTTTATATACGTATTAAAGGTATTATTTATTTGATTGATATCATCTGCTAACTCTCCTAAAAATTCAAAATGGCCCTTATCGATTTTTATATCAAGATTACCGCTGCGCATTTGATTTGTATTATTTCTTATGTTTAATGCTTCTTCTGTAATTTTCATCAA
>CAZQUQ010000184.1:0-5680 GCA_964596445.1 uncultured Oscillospiraceae bacterium | reverse complement strand
ACCACACAGCTTATATCGCAGCTTATACGGCACCCTCATCGGCTGCATCTCGGGGGTGGGAAGAAAGGCATGGCCTTTCGGATTCGCGTCATCGACATTTCCATATTTAAGGTGTAGTATAATACACTCATTGTAAAACTGTCAATAGCGGCAATATATTTTTGACAAATCTGGCAGCCGGCAATATAATTCTATTAGGCGCAATGCAGCCAACCCGCAAATATAAGCCGAATCCGGCGGAATGTGAGTGTTGACATGAAGGTAGGCATAGGGCAGGACAGTCATAGATTCGACTTTGAAAATAAAGAAAAAAAACTGATTCTTGGCGGGATCGTTTTTGAAGGCGAGCCTCCGCTGGAAGGCAACAGTGATGCGGATGTGATCCTTCATTCCATCACGAATGCGATATCAGGCGTGACTTGTGTCAATATACTGGGCGAAATCAGCGACGACCTGTGCCTCAATAAAGGGATCACCGACAGCAGCGTCTATCTCAAGGAAGCTATGAAATACCTGAATGATTACAGAATAGTACACCTTTCCATATCGATAGAATGCAAAAGACCAAAGATCTCACCAAGAATAGGCGAGATACGCCGGAGCCTGTCGATCCTGCTGGGTATCCCGGAAAACTGCATCGGCATCACCGCAACCAGCGGGGAGGGTCTCACATCTTTCGGTCAGGGTCAGGGAATACAAGTCCTGAGTATAATAACAGTAATATGATTTTCAACCGCGCAATACAGCCAAGCTGCTAAAAGGGGACATACTGCTTTTTCGCAGAACTGTCCCCTTTATCACATTTGAGTAAACCGTCCGTTTTTTAGAGAACTGTCCCCCTTTTGAAGGACTGTCCCCTTTTTGAGAACTGTCCCTCAGAGAAGAACCGTCCCCCCAAGGAGAACGGTCCCATAAAACCTGTTAAAATATCCTCAGCTTCTGAACAGCACCTTTTCCTTTTTGAACAATGATGTTACAAACCAAAGGGTAAGGGCGACGAATACGACAGAAGATGCAAGAGCTATGACAAGATTCATATAATCGATGCTTCTGCCCAGCAGCATTTTAAATGACGCAATAGTATTCAGTACCGGCAGCATGAACAGCATCCGGGACATTTCACCGGCTTCCAGGAACATAGTTGCATATCCCGGGATCATTGCAGCAATCATAAGGAAGGAAAGGTAGGTCTGCGCCTCCTTGTACGATTTTGCAATGGTACTCAGTGCTATCTGGATACCGGAGAAAGTCATTCCAAGCGCGATAGTTATAAGAATTGCCATAACGGCGGCAAGCGGATCGATTGTCAGCCCGACCTGCGTATCAATACCCATTGTCAGTGAATTCGGATTGATCAGGTATCCTATCGCCAGTCCTGTAGATATCGCAACAACACTCATGAACGAGAAAAATGTAACGGCAAAATACTTGCCCATCAGCAGCGAACCTCTGTCAGGCATAGTCGTAAGAAGAGGCTCAAAGGTATTGCGCTCTTTCTCTCCCGCAACAAGATCGGTAGCTGCCGGAATACCTCCGATGGAAACCAGCATCGATATCAGCAGAGGCAGCATCATCTGCATCATCATATTGCTTCCCTGATTGTCCGGCGCCATATTATTCCTCTCTATCTCTAGCGGGCGCAGTATATCAATATCAACACCCAGTGCGGCTATCCTTTCATTGACGACATCAGCTCCGAACTCATTGATCGCTTCGGAGACGATTTCAACAGCCATACCGGATTTTGTCTTGGACTCGTCATACATGAGAGTTATTTTGACAGGGGTCCCATTTTTCAGCTTCTCCGCATACCCGCTCTCAAAATCAATAATGCACCTTATATCCTCATTTTCGAGTGCCTTGGCAGGATCATCTGTCTCAACGAGCACCAGGTTGGGGTTTTTGGTCAGGATCCTGTCCTTCACCAACTGCCTTAGCTCAGCCGTATCGGATGTCTGGGAAAGAGCTATGCTTACATTCTCGTTAAATTTCTGCTCAAGCTTCTGGATACTTCCGCCCATAAAAATATTGATCACAGGTATGAGTATCATCGGGAGCAATATGCTCGTTATCAAAGTCCTTCTGTCGCGCATAATATCCATGACTTCTTTTTTGAAAACAATCAATATATGCTTAAGTTTCATTTTGCACCCGCCAATCTGACAAAAATTTCTTCCAAATCGTCTTTACCATATTTATTCTTGAGTTCTTCAACCGAACCGCATTCGACCAGCTTCCCCTTATGTATGACTGCTATGCGGTCGCACAGCTTTTCGACTTCATTCATGGAATGGCTCGAAAAAATGATCGTTTTCCCTTGCTTTTTGCAGCCCAGTATAAACTCATGAACTTCCCTGGCAGCCGTAACATCCAATCCGGATGTCGGCTCGTCAAACAGCATGATGTCAGGATCATGCACTATGGAACGGGCAAACGCCACCTTCTGTTTCATTCCCTTTGAGAGCTTTGCTGCCCTTTTATCCATAAACTCCTGCATGCCGAAAGCCTGCGCAAGCTGCTGTGTACGTTCCTTGATAGCTTCCTTGCTCATTCCGTTCAGTTCGCCAAAATAAGCAATGTTTTCTGCTGTCGTCAGCCTGTCGTAAAGCCCTGTTTCGCCGCCGAAGAGTATACCGATGTGAGTCCTTACCTTTTCGGGTTCCTTTTGGGTATCGTAACCTTTCAGAACCGCATGTCCCGATGTAGGCCTCAGCATGGTCGCAAGCATACGCAGAGTTGTGGTTTTCCCCGCTCCGTTTTCTCCCAGCAGACCGAAAATTTCGCCCTGATTGACAGTAAAGCTAATTTTGTTGACTGCAGTAAAATCGCCAAATCTTTTTTCGAGTTCTACAACTTCAATCATCTCTCATACACATCCTCGCTTTAGTTTGTTATCCGGCCGGCCAAGCCTATACGTTCTGCCCCTTCAGCCTGCATATAGCCTCAGCAAAAACCAGATCCTCCATCGTTGTTATTTTGATATTGCAGTAGTCACCCATAACGATTTTCACCTTATGCCCCGATCTTTCCACCAGCATTGCGTCGTCCGTACCCTCATAATTATCTGCTTCCGCCTTTTTGTGTGCATCCATGATCAATCCGTACTCGAACGCCTGTGGTGTCTGTATGAGCCACAAACCGCTCCGATCAAGGGTCCTGTCCACAAAACCTCCTTTATCAGCCGATTTGACAGTGTCCTTCACCGGCACCGCTGTGCATGCTGCACCAAATCTTTCGGCCGCATCAATACATGATATTATACTTTCATTTTCAATAAATGGTCTGGCACCATCATGTATCAGAACGATGCCACAGTCGGGGGATATCCTGTTCAGACCATTGAAAACAGACTTCTGCCGACTTTCGCTTCCGGCTGTCACTGTTCGCACTTTATTAAAGCCATACCTGTTTATGACATTATCAATGCAATAGTCTACCTCGTCCTTATTAGCGACTACGATAATTTCGTCTATCCGGCTGCATTCCTGAAATTTCCGTATTGTCATTGCCAACACCGGAGTGCCCAGCACCTCGATATATTGCTTGTTGACATTTGCCCCCATGCGCGTTCCCCTGCCCGCTGCAGCTATAACGACGCTGGTCCGCCTTATGCCCGGATCCCTATCGATCCCGGCGCTCCCATCCGCATTGTCCATTGAATAACACTCCTGTCCCATCCTGACAGCTCAGCCTGCTGTAAATACTTTCATCAATGAGGTTGAAGACATACTCGCCTTCAGGAAGAGATATCTTCACACCTGCTTTTAATTGTACCTCCACTGATAAAAGATGGAGATATCTGCCACCTCGTTATTGTATCAAATCCTGGCCATAAAAAAAACGGGTATTTTACCCGTATACTGTTATCGGAATATATTAGGAATAATTGAGAACAGTATCTGCTCTACGCATCTTGTCTGCCCTAGACTCCTCTTTCGACGAAATACTTCGGCTTGGCAAATATCATTCGGCCCGCCGCCGTCTGAAGTATGCTTGTTACGGTTACATTAAGGCTTTCACCGATATGCCTTCTGCCGCCGTCAATAACTATCATCGTACCATCATCAAGGTATGCAACGCCCTGTCCGTTTTCCTTTCCATCCTTGACGACCTGCACCACCATTTCTTCTCCGGGCAGCGCGATCGGTTTCAGCGCATTTGCCAGTTCATTGATGTTCAGTACTGAAACTCCCTGGAAATTGGCCACCTTATTCAGGTTATAATCTATGGTCAGGACCTTGCCTCCCAGCTTCTGTGCCATTTTCAGCAGCGCTCCGTCCACTTCCGCATCCGACTTGACTTCCGCATTTTCGATGCACATCGGGAATTCCAGATCCTTCTGTATCATGTTCAATACATCGAGACCGCGCCTTCCCCTGTTTCTCTTGAGCGGATCCTGCGAGTCGGCGATATGTCTCAGTTCATCCAGCACAAAGCTCGGAACGATCAATTCACCCTCAATAAAGCCGCTTCTGCAGATATCTACGATCCGGCCGTCTATAATGACGCTTGTGTCAAGTATTTTGGGATCCGGCCGCCCTTTGCCCGCAAGAGGGCCGTCGGATGATCTGCGCCTCATATTGTCAAAGATGCTTTCATTCTTTTTGCCGGCTGCTATCCCAATACCAAGACAGCTGAATAATACATTCGCCATTATCGATATGGGTGTTCCGATTATTTCAATGTCTTTGATAGGTATCGTCACAAGATTTGCAATGACAAGACCGACGATAAGCCCGATAGAACTGATCACAAGCTCGTAAAGAGTGAGTTTCTGCAGGAAGGCTTCCAGCCTGTCGAGCGATTCCATGACTACTTCGATCAGTTTATTGCCGGTCGTATAGAAGATAAATGCAAGAGCTACAGCTACTACGATGTAGACCAGAATTTTCAGCTCCGGCGTAATGCCTGTCAGTTGATATATAAAAAATGTCCTGGTCAGTGTGATTCCCGTAACACACCCAACAGTTGCAAAAGAGAATCTAATAATATTATTCAGCACATTATCTAACTCCCTTATTCAGCATTGATAAAAAATTCGAGTTCTCCGTCTGGCTGGTCTATTGCGTTCAATAATGCCTATACACTTAGAAATCCGTCAATTGCAGATTCGATTTCCATCTGTTCCAAATTTTCCGCCAGTATTAGTTCACTCACAAGTATCTGTTTTGCACTGTTGAGCATTTTTTTCTCGCCGGTCGAAAGCCCCTTTTCTCTTTCCCTCTTCATAAGTATCCTTACTACATCAGCAACTTCGTATATGTTCCCGCTCTTAATCTTGATCATATTCTCACGATACCGCTTGTTCCAGTTGTTGGTTACATTGACGTCCTGATCCTGGAGTATCTCGTACACCTTGTCCACATCATCGCTGCATATGACCTCTCTGATCCCGATATCGTCCACACTCTGCGTCGGTATCATCACCTTCATGTCACCCAGCGGCATCCTCAGGACATAATAATTCTGCTTGCGCCCGAGAATCTCCCTTTCCTCTATCGATTCGATCACCCCCGCACCATGCATGGGGTAAACGACCTTGTCACCAACACTATACATAACAAATCCTCCAAATGAATAAAAAATATCACCTTCATCTGTGATTTGTCTTTTGTTGGATATCGTTCGGCGAACTAAAATTTTCTTAGTCAGAAACGATCAATGAATAAATATTCGCCGC
>CAZQUQ010000183.1:0-5698 GCA_964596445.1 uncultured Oscillospiraceae bacterium | reverse complement strand
TTTTGTATGTCCGTGTAACGCTCCACATGTGCGATTATTGGTATGTAGCCGTCGCTTAGCATCCTGTACAGTATGTTCTCTGTATGCTTCTGGAAACCCAGCATAGGCAGCTCCACCAATACATACCTTGTACCTGCCAGTGTCCTGGCTTGTCCGCTAGTCAGGCTGTCTGCCGCGTATTCGTCAAGAAACAGCTCATTGCCCTGATAAAGCTCTATATCCAGGTCGTTGTCCTGTATGAGCTCAACTGCCTCGTTATAGCGTTTTTGCAGCATTTCATCTGTGTATTTGTTTGCTCCGCAGATAAAATGCGGGGTGGTGACGATTTTAGTAATGCCTTCCTGCTGGGCTATATGCAGCATACTGAGCATCATTTCTTCATCTTTGGCGCCGTCATCCAATCCATATAGTATATGTGCATGCAAGTCGACCATTTCGTACCTCATTCCTCAAACAGGATCCAGTTGTATTTTGCAAAAAGCATTTTTGCGTCTTCGTATTCTGAATCGGTCAGGGTGTTTCTCATGTAGGTGTACAATTCGCCCTGTTCTTCCTGTGTAAGTCCCCCAGAGAAGCTGGATGAGATTTTATCTTCTCCGAGCTTTCCCATGATATATTTGAAATTTTCCAGATCTCCCGGCTCTATCTCTTCCTTATGCTCCTCGATCTTCTTTTCAGCCCAGGCTCTGCTGTACTTTTTCTCTTCTCCGTCTGTCTCAATGCTGCCTTTATTTATGTCTTCCTTTGGAGCTTCCGGTGCTGTGTCCGAGGAGGTCGGTATCTGCTGTTCCTGATCCTTGAGCTGTTCCTGATCCTTGAGCTGTTCCTGATCCTTGAGCTGCTGTTGTTCCGGTTGTTGCTCTGCTTGCTGCTCCGGTTGCTGTTGGGTAGTGTCCTGCAACAGTAAGTCCTGTCCGGCTGCTTCCGGCTGTATCACCGTTTGTGTATCGGATTCAGGCGATTGAGGTGCTGCAGGTGTTACTTCAGCGTCAAGGGAGGCTTTATCCTGTTCATCGCTGTTGACCGCGACATAGCTGTCCTTCCCGTCAACTTGCAGCGACCGCGGTATATATATTGCCAAAAATGCTGTTACTGCTATTCCTGCAATTATAACTGCAGCACTTTTTATATTGATCTTCAAGTAGCTGCCCTCCGCATTCCAATCTTCATTTTAACTTGCTGTTTCTCCGGTTCGGGTTCCTTCCGATAGGGCTTTTCATCAGGCGGCTGCGCCTTTTTAGGCTGATATGTGGGCACTGCCCATTTAAGACATTTTTTCAGTTTCTCTACATTGTTAAGGTTTTTCTCCAATACGCTTACGTATCTCTGGACTTCATTATGGTCAACTTCTGAAAGCTTTCCTATGAATATCTTTTCATGTGTTGTCTGGTCGATCCCTTCCTCTTCAAGCATAAGCTCCTCATAGAGTTTTTCGCCCGGCCGCAGCCCGGTGAATTCTATATTGATATCCACATCCGGCTCAAAGCCTGCCATCCTGATCAGATCCCTGGCAAGGTCGATTATTTTAACGGGCTTGCCCATGTCCAGTATGAATATCTCGCCGCCCCTTGCCATCGCCCCGGCCTGTATGACCAGCTGGGATGCCTCTGATATCGTCATAAAAAACCTTGTTATCTCCTTATGTGTCACCGTCACGGGACCGCCGTTTGCTATCTGCTTCATAAACAGCGGGATAACGCTGCCGTTGCTGCCTAGCACATTGCCGAAGCGAACAGCTGCGAAAACCGTTTTGCTCCTTCTGTTCATGGACTGCACGATCATTTCGGCCATCCGCTTTGTTGCACCCATTATGTTAGTCGGGTTGACAGCTTTGTCGGTAGATATCAGTATGAATTTCCGGACCTCGTATTTCTCTGCGCACCTGGCCGTGTTCAATGTGCCTATGATATTGTTTTTTACAGCTTCCTGAGGATGCAGTTCCATCAGTGGTACATGCTTGTGCGCTGCAGCGTGGAATACGACTCCCGGCCTGTATTGGGAAAATATTTCATCCAGCCTTCCAATATCCCGGACAGAACCTATAAGGACTTCCAGGTCCAGCTCGTCCCCATGGTTGGCAAGGAGTTCATTTTGAAGGTCGTATGCATTGTTTTCATATATATCTAGTATGATGAGCTTTTTGGGCGAGAAACGGGCAATCTGCCTGCATAGCTCGGAGCCAATGGAACCGCCTCCGCCGGTGACCAGTACCGTTTCATTTTTCAGGTAACCGGCTATCTCTGCCGTACTTAACTCGATTCTGTCCCTTCCCAGCAGGTCGTCTGTATTGACATCCCTCATCTGCCTTATGTCAACGATATCCTCTTTCATTATGTCCTGCGCGCCGGGCAGCATTTTCAGTTTACAGTTTAGTTCCCTGCTGACCTTGAGCAGCCTTGAGATATCATTTTTATGTATTGACGGCACAGCGATGATCATTACGTTTACATTGTACTTGCTTGCCAGTTCGGCAATTTTTTCATCCCCGCCCTTTATCGGAACGCCGTTGATACTGCTGTTGTACTTTGTTTGATCCTTGTCTACTACTACGACAGGTTCCGTCTTCAGCTCCGGATGGGCCCTCAGCTCCTTGATGACCATTGATCCTGTCTGTCCAGCGCCTATTATCAATGCTCTGTTCTGCATATTTCTGCCGGGTTCATAATACCGTTTGAGCTTTCTTGCGACTCTGTAGCTAAAGCGGCTGGCGCCGATAAACAGAAATGTCAGCGTCCACGCAACGAAATAGACAGACCTCGGCAGCAGCTGACCACGTGCAAACATTATGATAAAGCTTGCCGCTGAACCGCACAAGGTGCCCATGAACAGCTGTATCAGCTCGCTGATGCTGGCGTACTCCCACAGGCTCCGGTATAGCCGGAAGGCTGTATATATGAGTAATTTGATTATTGTCAATATTAAAAGGTTGCTTAGAAATGCTTCAAAATACTTTTCTGGAATGCTCCCCTCAAATCTCAGGGATAGTGCTGCGAATAATGCTACGTTTACAATTACTGCGTCTGCTGCTGCAAGCATTGCCTTACGGAAAAATGTTTTCATTGTTTCAACTCCCGCAATGTGCTGTGATCAATGTCCCGGATCGAGTCACGGGGCCTGTCTGTCAAAGGCATAGCTTCGCCATAGTGAAGCTGCATTTCCGCTTCACTTTCATCTGCCTGCCTTATGACCTCCCCGCCGCTGCCGGGGCCGCAACACCTGACAGAGGTTTCGGATTATTGCTGATTTACCGTCCGGTTTGTTTCAGGACGGCTGCAGTACTGAAATCGCAAGCTCTACAAGTCTCTCCTCGCCTAAAAAGTCAAGGCTGACCTTGGCTCTTCCTTTTCTTCGGTTTATTTCCCTGATATATCCTTCCATTGCATAAAGGGGGCCGTCTGTTATCCTTATTTTGCCTCCCTCTTCTATTGCGCTGGATATTCCGATTTCTTCTCCATTTGATATGAGTTTAGATAAAATCATTATTTCTCTTTCATCGATACTGACAGGATCGCTTCCGCTTTTTATCAGCTTCAGCAATCCCGGGACAGATTTCATGCTGTAATACAAATCGGTGTCAATGCGTCCATTGATCAGTACATATCCGGGGAACAGCACTCTTGTGACAAGGCGCCACTTTCCCTCTTTTCTTTCTCTCAATACTCTTCTGGGCACAACAATTCGGATCCTGTCATCGAATCGGTACATCAGTCTTTGCTTGACTTTTTCTTCCTGGCCTGTCAATACAAACAGTGCATACCACTCATTATCCATGTATCGATCTGATCCCATAACTCCGGCCCACCTGTAAATATTTCTATATGATTGATATAATTGTTGTTTCAGGCTTTACAGGAAGAAATACCGTCAGTCCGTAGACAGGGCGGTATCTCTTCTCTGTTATGCCCGTTTTAATTTTTTTGATTGGTTATTCAACTGCAGCCCGGATGCAATGTTATGCTTCTATGTTTATAAAGTATTCGGTTGCATTGTTCTTATATCTGCATGTTAATGTTTTGCCGTTCAGATCTGCCAAAGTAGCGCTATCCAGATCCAATTTCCATACTTCCTGCAAATCAGCCTTCAGATCATTTTTCTGTGTCTGGTTCGTTGCATCGTTGTAGAAGTTCACACCGTCAATAGATATCGACAGATTTGAAACTCCGCCCTCGTTGCCTGTGTACTCATTCAGTATATCTGCCATGCTTATGAAGAGCTGGAGCACACGATCCTTATATTCAGCAAATGTTATGTCTTTTTTGTCTTCTTTTATAACAGCGGTGACAGTGTTGTTGGATTCATTGTAGCTGAATGTTGCCCAGTCGCTGATAACAGGCAATGCACTTTCATGTTCATCTGAAAGAGAAATTTCTATAGTGCTTATGACAGGACTATAGCTTGCAATGCTTCGTGTACCCCTCAGAGTTCCTCTTATGGTTACACTATCGCCGAATACCTGCCTGAGGCCGTCTATGCTAATGCTGGTCCTATCGCCAAGGTATGGAGGCCATATGTCTGCTACTGTTATATCTGCAGTTGCAGTGTCAAATACTCTCTTTACACCAAGGGTGATAGTGCCTGTCATCGGAGAAGTAATGCTTTCTATAGTAGCTTCAGTAGTGGATGCATTGGAAGTCGCCCTGAATTTTGATATTTTGATGCTTCCGTCTGTCTCATCTGACAAATCAGTATCATGCTCATCACCGTCTGTATCGATCAGTGAGATACCTGCCAGTGTAATAGCATTCGTTGTTGTACATGGATCACAGGAACCGGATCCTGATCCTGCCGGAGGTACCGGGGTTGTCTGAGTCGTTCCGGGTTCTACCACTTTACCGGCAACTACCGGTGCTTCCTTGACATCCTTTGATACAGTTACTTTTGCAGGAGCTTTTTCGATCTTGACGCTGTCGGCATTGATAACTGCCTCCTGAATGTTTCCTGTACCCTTGACTTCAACCTTTGCGTTTGCTGTGAAGGTTGTTACTGTTGCAGCAGCAGCAAGGTTAATAGATGTATCAGCAGCTGCCTGAGCTACTGTGAGTTTTCCAATAGAACCGCTTGTTACGTCGACTGTCACGCCGGGAACTTCGACCGATACTTCATCAAAGTCACCGTCGAGTACGAGAGCTTCGCCGGGCTTGAATTCCAGCACTTCTACTGTGCCGAAGCCTGTACCGGTGAGTCCTTCTTCCTTAAAGAAAGCTCCTGAACCAGTCTGTACCTGCGGTATTGCGGTAGAACCGGATGCTACTATCCTGACCTTGCCGCCTTCCTTTATAACGAACAGTGAACCGCTGACTGTGGTATTGACGAATCTGATACTGTTTTCGCCGCCGCCAAGGACAACGACTCTGCCGTTTACCTTGACTCCGTCAAGCGTGACGTCGCCTTCGCCTATACCCTGAGCCAGGATGAGGTCGCCTGCTATGACGATATCCTTGAGCGTTACATCGCTGCTATTTACCAACAGGCTCTTTTCAACATTCTGCGTATATGTACCTTTTTCAGCTACTATGTCGCTGAGTATATTGTCAATGATCTGCAGCGCCTCTGCCCTGGAAAGGCCTTTCTTCGGGTTGTAATTTCCACCCGGCACGCCCACCATATAACCTGCTTCATACAGCGCGCTGACATGTCCCTGAGCATATGCTGCTATGGAAGCGCTATCTGCAAACGCTTTGTAAGAATCAGCTTTCTT
>CAZQUQ010000182.1:0-5724 GCA_964596445.1 uncultured Oscillospiraceae bacterium | reverse complement strand
GTCTCCCATACGCCCCTCAAACGTACGCGTCTGCCAGTTCCGCCACGACCGCATTTATCATGTCCTGCGACGGTCAGCAAAACTAATTATACTAACATAAGCATACAGTGTCAATACTTTTGGGCAAAAATAATGAGACGGAAAATATGCGGGAAACAAGCCAGATAAATGTAAATACCGTGTATTGAATTATGTTCTGTCTATTGGTAGAATTAATATATCACTATCGCATTGACACAAAAATGAAAATGCAATGACCAATCATATAAGAAGCGAGGAAAAATGAAATGGCTGGTTTTTTTGGACTATTTGATTACAATAAACCGGGACCGGGCGTACCGAAGGATGCGCCGCCAAAGTCTCCGTTTATAGTGTTTTTTGAAATTCTTCAAAGGAAATTCTGGAATCTTGTCAAAATCAACTTGATGTATGTTTTATTCAATCTGCCTGCCGTATTGGCGGGAATGTTCATCATGTTTTTCTTTTTCCCGAACATATTCCCGAATGCGATGGAGGACCCGGATTATTTCCTGATGGATACCATAATGAAGTTTATACTGCTGACAGTGATGACATGCATCCCGATGATCGCAGTCGGACCTGCACAGGCAGGCTTCACATATATATTGAGGAATTATGCCCGGGAGGAACATGCGTTTATCTGGAGCGACTTCAAGGATGCAGCAAAAAGTAACCTGAAGCAAAGCCTGATAGTAGGCACGATAAATTTCTTCATCACATTCCTGACACTGATATCAATACGGTTTTACTGGGTCCTTATCGGTTCAGGAGAGATACCTGATGTTGCCGGTGCCATCGGTCTGGTAGTAATGGTGATGATATTTACGCTGTTCGTATGTATGAATATATACATTTATCCAGTTATGGTGACTTTTGACCTGACATTGAAGCAGATCTACAAGAATGCGCTTATTTTTGCACTGATCAAGTTCCTGCCCAATCTGGGTATTGTATTACTGAACGCACTGCTGATATTCTTATCCTTCGGTCTGATCATACCTTTTAATCCTATGATAGGATTTATACCTTACATCTTCCTTACAACGAGTCTTACAGGGTTCATAACGAATTTCTATGCATATCCGAAACTGAAGAAATATATAATCTCCAAAATCGAGGAAGAAGAGGAAGAAGAGGATGATGAAGACGACGACAATAACGATGAAGAGGAAGACGAAGAGACCGATATAGAAAAGAAGAGCGAGGCGGAAGATCCCGACGAAGATACAGCGACTGACAGTACCGGATCAGATGATATAAAAGATGACGACGGCGGCACTGTCGGTGATGACGGAATCAAGAGATACTTCTGATAATACTTGAAAAGCTGTTCCTGTTATCTGCAGGAACAGCTTTTCAATAGTTGACGGCGATATATTGGAAATCTAAATATGATCCAGTCCATATTCCTTTGAAACAGCACTGATGGCCCTGTCAACATCTTTTTCATATATCAGGCATGATATATCGACTTCTGAAGTTGTGACAAGCTTTATCTCTACGCCCTCATCTGCAAGCACGGTAAACAGGCGGGCTGCGACTCCGGGAAGATTGCGCATTCCTTCGCCGTATACCTGCAGCTTCGTATTGCCTGCATCGACTTCGACTCTCAGTTCCTTTACTGATTGCTTGAATGTATTCACTATGCTGAGTGCATCAACAAGGTCCTCGTTAGGAATGCTGAATGATACGCTGATGCTGCCCTTATACGGGGGAGCCTGGGTAATCATATCAATATTTATGTTTTTCTTTGCGATGGAATTGAATATGTCTGAAATCAGCCTGGGATCGTTGGGCAATTTATCGATCGTAACCAATGCAACATTATAAGTGACGCTGACGTTTGAAACCGGTTTTTCGTTCATATTGCTGCCTCCGTTTCCATATGTTTTTTGTCGGTGAACAGAAAGTAAAGTCAATCTCCGCCGGTCAGATCACCCATATCATACATCCCCGGCTTTTTACCGAAGATGAATTCGGCTGCCCTCAGTGCACCTGCTGCAAATATTTCCTTTGACATTGCCGTATGATTTATTTCTATTATTTCATCATTACCGGCAAATATCACCGAATGTTCACCGACGATCGTACCGCCTCTGATCGCATGTATGCCTATTTCGGTCCTGCTCCTTTTTTTTCTGCGGGAATGCCTGTCATATACATACTCCTGCTTGCGCTCCAAAACCGAATTTATGGCGTCGGCTATGGCAAGTGCAGTACCGCTTGGTGCGTCCAGCTTTTGGTTGTGATGCTTTTCGACTATTTCGATATCAAAACCGGACTCCAGTATCCTTGCTGCTTTTTTTACAAGGCTGATCAAAAGATTTATACCGAGCGACATGTTTGCGGAAAAGAACACAGGTATACTCTCCGAAGCCTTTTCCAGCTGTTTGACCTGGATCTGGGACAATCCGGTGGTGGCGATGACAACGGGTATCCTTTTCTTTACGGAATAGCTGAGCAATCCATCCAGTGCAGCCGGATTGGAAAAATCGACGACAACATCGGGAGTCATGCTGCATTTGCTCAAATCGGCAAAGACAGGATATGTATTTTTAACGTTGTCATTGATGTCGTATCCTGCAGCTATATCTATATTTTCATATTGCTCAGCCAGTCTTGTGATGACCTGGCCCATTTTTCCATTGCAGCCTCTCAGTAAGATTTTGATCAAATCACACAGTTCCTTATATCAGTTTATAGTTTTTCATTGCTTTTATCAGTAGTTGTCTGTTAGCTTCACTCATATCCACCAGAGGCATCCGGCATTTGCCTATGTTCATGCCCATAAGGTTCATCGCTTCCTTGATTGGGATGGGACTTACTTCGATAAACAGCGCTTTTACAAGCTCCGCTACTTTCAACTGAAGCTTCCTGCTGCCTTCGACATCGCCTTTCAGGTATCCTGCAGCCATATCATGAGTATCTTTCGGTATGATATTGGCCAGGACCGAGATAACGCCCTTTCCGCCAAGTGACATTAGAGGTACTACAAGCCCGTCTTCTCCTGAATATATCGTAAAATCATCACCGCAAAGGTTCATAACTTCTGCGACCTGATTCAGGTTGCATTCCTTTATGCCTACTATATTATCTATCTCCGAAAGCTGTTTTATCGTATCAGGATTTATGTTCAAATTGGTTCTTGAAGGTACATTGTAAAGGATCATCGGTATGCTTATGTTTTCCGCTATAGCCTTGAAGTGCTCATATAACCCGCGCTGTGTCGTTTTATTGTAATAGGGGGTAACGCTCAGCAAAGCATCTGCACCGGCCTGCTCGGCACGTTTGCTCAGATTTATCGCATGTTTGGTGTCATTGCTTCCCGCACCGGCAATGACAGGAATCCTGCCGTTTACTTTTTTTACAGTGTAGGCGATTACATCTACATGCTCATCATCCGGCATCGTTGAGGCTTCACCCGTAGTTCCGCAGATCACTATCGCATCCGTTTTTTCTTTTATCTGGAACTCTATAAGTTCTCCGAGTTTTTCATAATCGATGCCATCTTCTGTGAAAGGCGTTACAATGGCAACGCCTGATCCTGTGAAAATACACTTCTTCATGCTTTATCGACCTCCATTTTCTTGATTGGCAGTTATATCTCAAAGCCAGCCTTCGGCCTTGAGCAATTCGGCCATGAGCACTCCGCCGCCGGCCGCTCCTCTGATCGTGTTATGGGACAGGCAGGTGAACTTGTAGTCGAAAATATTATCCTCACGCAATCTTCCAACTGCGATCCCCATGCCATTCTCAAGGTTCCTGTCCAGTTTTGTCTGCGGTCTGTCCGGCTCCTCGAAATATGTGAGGAACTGTGCGGGTGCACTTGGAAGTTTCAGCTCCTGTGCCTTTCCTTTGAATTCCTTCCAGCATGCCAGTATCTCGTCCTTCGATGTTTTTTTCCTGAAAGAGATGTAAACAGCTGCCATATGCCCGTCTGATACCGGTACCCTGTAGCACTGTGCGGAAATAACCGGACCTGCTGCAGGAACGATCCTGCCGTCTTCAACGGAGCCCCATATTTTTAACGGCTCCTTTTCGCTTTTTTCTTCTTCGCCGCCGATATAGGGTATCTCATTTTCAATGTTCTCCGGCCAGTCGCCGAAAATCTTGCCTGCGCCTGATATGGCCTGATAAGTCGATGCGAGTATCTTTTCGGGGCCGAACTTCATCAGTGCGTGTACAGGAGGCACATAGCTCTGCAGCGAACAATTGGACTTGACGGCTATGAAGCCTCTCCTGGTGCCGAGCCTTTTTCTCTGGCTTTCGATAACTGCAGTGTGATGAGGATTTATTTCAGGTATTATCATAGGGACATCTTCTGTAGATCTGTGAGCAGAGTTGTTCGATATCACGGGAAGCTCCGCACGGGCGTACTTTTCTTCAAGTTCTCTGATCTCTTCCTTTTTCATATCTACGGCACAGAAAACCATGTCCGCTTCATCTGCGATCTTATCGATCTCATTGACGTTACAGACAACGATGTTTTTTACTTTTTCGGGTATTGGAATATCAAGCTTCCACCGTCCTTCAACAGCTTTTTCATATGGAAGGCCGGCAGAACGTTCACTGGCTCCGATGGCTGTGACTTCAAACCAGGGATGGTTTTCAAGAAGCGTTACAAAACGCTGTCCGACCATACCAGTGCCCCCGAGTACTCCTACCTTGAGTTTAGAGTTCATAGCAAAACCTCCAGATAAAAAATTAAACTGCCGGCAGCGTGCCAGCAGTCCTGTTTGTCTGTTCCTTGCAAGCAAGGATCCAAAAGAACTGATAGCGCTCCATCAAATACTTGATGACAGTTGCAACGCTGTTCGCAGTTACAACCAGGATACGGTACTGCAGGCGGCCGTTCCTTCGGCGCTTCGCCCTTTCACTCGGTTTCATCGGCTCCTGCAGCCTTATACGGAGTTACTGATGAGAAGCGCGCCTCTATCGTTTCTTATAATCATCTTATTAAAAGCTTTTAATAATAATAACATTGGCATTTTATATTGTCAAATGTTTTATTTGCTTCGATTGAGTCAATTTACTGTAGGGAATTGAAGATAAGACGACTTCCTAAAATAAGTCCACTCCGGTCACGCCCTTGACAACAAGCATCTCCCATATGGTTTGTCAGCCAGGGCGGCACCCCTTGTAACAGGGGAATGTCTCTGGAGCTTTTGGCTGCCACTTTAGCCCATTATACCATATGGGTCCCTCTTATTGTAAAGGGTTCGCTTCGCCGTTCCCTTCGTTCATTGTTACCCTACAAAGGCTCTTAGCGCTCTATAAAGCAGTGTTTTATGGCCTTTACTGATTATTGTTAGATTACTGTCCCAAACACCATCATATCTATTCCTATTTGTTCTCAATTCACGAATTAATTCATCTTGTAGCTGCTGTGCCTGCTCCCGTTGTTCTTTCTTCTTTTGAGCCATTACCAAGTCGTATACTTTTCCTCCGTTTTTCTTGAAAATTCTGAGTTGGGCCATCTTGTCCGCACCATTTTTTGACCAACCCATTGGCCTGCTGCTTAACCTATCGGATAGAATATGGCTTACATGCCCTTCAGCACTGCATCCTACAATTTCATAGTTATCTACCTTTATCTCTATTCCTGCCCAGTTATTCAATATATATCTTTTTGCATCGTTAACCGCTTTCCTCTTTGTCTCCGATTCTGTCTTTTCAAGAATTTTAGCAAATGCCTTCTTAAGC
>CAZQUQ010000181.1:0-5775 GCA_964596445.1 uncultured Oscillospiraceae bacterium | reverse complement strand
CTGATCCCGATCGCCCGCTGCGGCGGCGAAGCCATTGGTTTTGCCATCGCGCTTCCCGATTACAATGAAGTGCTCCGGCACCTGAACGGAAGGATAACTCCTCTCGGGGCCGTAAAATACCTCTGGTACAAGCGTAAAATCAAGTTCGCCAGAGTGTTCGTCATGTTCGTCGTCCCGGAATTCAGAAGCAAGGGCGTATCATTTGCGATCTACCATACGATATTCAAAAATGCCATCGAAAGAGGTATCCTTGCCGGAGAAGCCTCCACAATAGGCGAGACGAACCTCCGCATGAGAGCCGATATCGAGAGTACGGGGGCCCGGCATTACAAAACATACCGAATATACAGAAAGGAACTCTGATCAGAGTTCCTTTTTTATTGCATGTTTAATATCTGTAAGCCTATCATTTGCTGTTCTTTGCTTGCTGTTTGCCTTATTGCTTTTCACTGTCCGTCAGATGTTTATCTCCTCTTCCTCAAACTCCTTCAGTTCTTCTACCACCGCCGCTTCAATAAAGCCGCCTTTTTTGACGGAATATTTGATTCCCCTCCAGACAACATACGGATTGCTGATGGAGAACAACAGATAGAATGTGGCGAACAGGTCGAAGAACAACGGTGTGATCACATCTGTCAGCATGATCCTGTTTTTTGTCAGTATTCTCATCATTACGCCGTCAAATATTCTCAGCACCATGAAAATCAGTGAGAGATATAACACAAAGGGATCTGCGAAAATAAAGCCCAGCAGGAATATGATCCAATACCAGAATATCATCAGGATGAAAGTCGGCAGCTCAACTGCTATGTGCGCCTTGATGCCGACACCGATCCTCCTTGCATAATTCAGGGATTTCTCCTTGGGCAGCTTACTTACATGACATTCTATAAAGGGTCCCAGTATCAGCTTATATCCCATTTTGAACAGCGTATTCCCAAGATGGAGATCCTCGAGCAGAGAGCCTCCGAATGCTTCAAGCCCGCCTATTTCCATAAGCAGCTTCTTTCTCATTGCAAATGCGGCGCCGGTAGCTCCGAGATCCATGCCAAGCTTGGTCAGGAATGCCCAAATGAAATCTGTTTCACTGTTCTGCGCGAATGTGAAAAACCTGGTCCAGAAATCGGTCCCGCCGATATTTATCTGACCGCATGTAGTGATGCCGACCTTTTCATCCTTAAGCGGCCTAACCATTTTAACAATGAAGTCCTGCTTGACTCGAACGTCGCTGTCGCCGAAAAGTACGATATCATATCTGGCCAGCTTCATGCCATGGACCATGTTCGAACTCTTTCCGTTCAGCCCATGCATGACGGGATTTATCGTGATCTGGCAGTCTACAGACGGATGATTCTGAATCACGGATCTGACCACCGGTATTGCAGGATCGTTGGGATCCTGAAAGCTGAAGATGTGCTGGACCGGCCCTGTATAGTTCTGCCTGAACCAGGATTCAATATTCTTTTCCAGTTCGAAATCAAGGTCTTTGATAGGATGGATTATTGACACTCCTACATTTTCATCCTGCTCGTCGGATGGTATGATGCGGTTCGTCCAGTTCATGTGCAGTCTGAAGAATATCAGCTGGGCGCACCAGAACAATATAAAGAAAGCTCCGGCTGCAATACATATATATAACAACAGCATTATCCAAATCCCCCAAATCAGAAAATATACGACTTTGCATGCCGACCTCTGAAGTACAAGGTCTGTTACCATTATATAACTTATACGGCAATAATACAACCTGATTCAGAATCCGGCGAACGACTGATGTTCATAGTAAATTTACAAATTATTCAATTTTTATGTCTATATTCATGCTGCATGGCAGTGTAATATATTACCAACCGGCTTCCTGATCCAACCGGAAAAAAACTACAAATCATCATAAAATCATCACCTTTCAATTGTCGGAGGCCGCATATACAATCGTATATAAAGGCAGCCACAACTTGAAAAACATTAGAATATATGTGAAGGAGTGTCTGATAAATGGAATACATTTCAAAAGCAAAAAACATGCGCAGGTATGTCAGATCGATCGCCGCGATGCTTGTTACGGTATGCCTGATCTTCACACTTGCAGGCTGCGGCAGTGAGACTGATAATGAAGAGGATCTGTTCCTTGATGGATATGAGCCGCCCACAGAGATGGAGCACACGAGTCTCAAATTCCTCTTCCCCGGGGCGGAACCAAGGAACTGGAAAAAGGTGAAGGCAGAACTGGAGGAACGCACAAGCGGCATACTGAATGCTTCACTGGACTTCAAATGGATCGAGTATGCTCAGTACCTGAATTTAGCAAAGGTACTTGATGCGTCAAACGAAATATACGATGCATTAATCGTTGCAAAGCCGGAACCGATGTATCCTGATTTTACAGTCCTTGCACGCGAAGGCAGGCTGAAAGATATAACAAGCATATTCCCTGAAAGCGCACCCCTCCTGTTTTCTAAATATACAAGTGAAGAACTGGAATATGCAAGAGTAGATGGCAAGCTATATGCCGTTCCATCACTGTATCCTCAGGCACGCTGCACATACCTTGTAGTCGATGATGCACTTTTTAAAAAATATAACTTGCCGGATATCACAGATTATGATAAATATGAGCTTTTTCTGAAAACAGTAAAAGACAATGAACCGGATCTGACACCGGGGACCATAGCGAATCATGTTTCTTCGATACAGCTATTTGCAAGAGCATCCGGCTATGTGATCGCAGATGAAGCAAAACGACTTGTATACAAATGGGACGATCCGGAGATGAAGCTGGTCCCGTGGGAAAAAACACCTGAATTCTATGAGGTGGTAAGCCGTTCGATCGACTGGTACAAGAAAGGTTACCTGAAACACAGACCTGATAACTTAAAAACAGCATCATTCATACTTGAAAGCATGCTGACCCCTCCTTCGGATGAACCTACAACGATAACCTTCACTATAGGCGAAACGAATGAAATAAAGGAATCCAACCCGATGAGATCATTTCACCTGTATCCCGAGAAACAGGTCCAGAGAGAAAATCCAATGGGGAGCTTCCACTACAATGGATCCTTCGTATTCCCGGCAGCTTCTGAAAATACGGAAAGAGTGCTGCAATTTCTGGAATTGGTGCAGATCAACAGGGATAATCATTATCTTCTTTTATACGGCATCGAAGACGAGGACTACATATTATCCAACGGCATCCCATCATTCCCTCAGGGCATGGATTACTTCAACAGTTCATATATGTATTGGGATGGCAACTGGGCTTTCCGGAACCTGGAGTATATGATGGATGAGTCCATATCAGGAGGCTCAGAAATTGCAACATTCAGAGAGTTCCTGGACAAGTATTCGAAATATCCTCCTCACGGCGCTTTCTACCCGAACTATGGACCTATGCAGCAGGGAGCGGACGAAAGAGCCAGGATCCTGAGTGAACTTGATCAAAAGCTCGGACGAGGTGAGATACAGGATATGTCCGAAGTGGACGCTTACATACAAAAACTTGACGAAATGGGCAGCGATGAGCTTGCCGAGGAAGCATACAAGCAGATGATGAGCCGCTGATCTTCAGCGGCTTTTCTCTGGGCAAATATCAATAATAATACTGCGGTATGCTGTGTATAGCTGTATAATAATTGTAGCTCGATTTTTTGTGATTATAGCTTAATTTTTGTGAGGCAGGAATACAATGAAGTATACTATATTGTAAAGCATTGTTGCAGGCATTGTCGTAAACATTGTTGCAGGCATTTCATTTCTTCATAATAAATTAGAAAGCTGATCGAGGTTATCATTATGGATATTCTTGTTGTGAACGGCAGCCCGAAGGGCAAATACAGCACTACATTGCAGACAGTTCTTTATCTGGAGCTGCTGCACCCGGAGCACAGCTTTGAGATACTTAATGCCGGGGCGCAGATCAAATCGCTTGAGAAGGATTTCTCACCCGCCGTTGATGCGATCCGAAAGGCCGACCTGATCCTGTTTTCGTATCCTGTTTATACTTTCAGCGTGCCCAGTCAGCTGCATCGCTTCGTTGAGCTCGTTAAGGCATCCGGCATCTCTCTCGCCGGCAAATTTGCCACCCAGATAACGACCTCAAAGCATTTTTATGATGTGACCGCACACCGCTTTATACATGATAACTGTCGGGATCTTGGAATGAAGTTTATACGAGGCCTTTCAGCCGACATGGACGATCTGCTCACAAGCAAGGGACAAAAGGAAGCAAGCAGCTTTTTTGATTACGTTTTGTGGTGCATGGAGCACAGCATCCACGAACCTGCTCCGGTTCCAGCGGCACCTGCGGTTTGCAAACCTGTCACAGTACCTGTCGATAATTCGGACAAACAAGGCAATGTTGTCATCGTCACAGACTGTGCACCGGATGATACGCAGCTATCCGCAATGATAAGACGTTTCAGGGCGGTTTTGCCTCTGAAGACCACTATCGTGAATATCCGGGAGTTTCCCTTCAAGGGCGGCTGCATCAGCTGCTTCAACTGCGCAACAGACGGCAAATGCGTCTACAAGGATGGCTTTGATGATTTTCTGCGCAGTAATATCCAGTCCGCCCAGGCTATAGTAATTGCCTTTACTATCCGCGACCATTCTATGGGCTCGCTTTTCAAGATGTATGACGACCGGCAGTTCTGCAACGGCCACCGTACAGTCACAATGGGCATGCCGTTCGGATACCTGGTCAGCGGCAATTACAGCAGGGAGTTCAATCTGCAGATGATCATCGAAGGCCGTGCCGAAGTCGGCGGCAACTTTCTGGCAGGCATTGCAACAGATGAGTTTGACCCGGACAGCGAAATCGATGCGATGGCCAAAAGACTTGCATATGCGCTGGAGCATCGGTATACTCAGCCATCGAATTTCTACGGTGTCGGCGGCATGAAGATTTTCCGGGACCTTATCTGGCTCATGCAGGGCATGATGAAGGCCGACCACCGCTTTTACAAATCCCACGGCCAATACGACTTCCCGCAGAAGAAGTTCGGCACCATGCTCAGGATGTATCTTGTCGGTGCATTAATTTCAAACCGCGGGATCAAGGCCAAGTTAGGCAATAAGCTGAACGAAGGCATGATCGCACCGTACAGGAAGGTGCTCGAGAAGACAAAGGAGCGTAAGCAGTAGTTTGCCGCGACGGTAAGACATAACACCTTCGTTCTTTTCTGCTTTATGTCTATAATAATTTTTGCGAACTCACTATGTGTCCGCTGCACATCTTCTTGGTCAACCTGAGCATAAACTCTGTTGTTATCACAGGCTACCTTCTATAAAGCTGCTTCTGATAATTTTGTAAATAATAGCTTGAATTGTAATATTGACCTGTATTAACATATTGTGTATAACATATATATGTATAATGTGTATTATACTGTAGCGTGTACTAATCGCAGAGGAGATATTTACCATGTTTAAGTTTGGTGTAAAATTACTTTTTGCAGTTATTTCGCAATTTATTGTTATTTATATTTGCTATGAATATATGTGGCAGCTGAATAAGCTTAACGGTGTAATTATTGGTACTCCAATTGGTAATATACCGGCAATTTTATGGGTAATGACCTCCTTTGAACTGCTTGTTTCTTTAATCCTTATTAAAAAAGAGTATCCAAATCTTACGTCCCGAAATGATTCCTGATAAATAAAAACCCTCGAAACCTAGTAATTTCAAGGGCTTGGCGTGCCTGAAGGGATTCGAACCCCCGGCCAACGGATTAGAAGTCCGTTGCTCTATCCAGCTGAGCTACAGGCACATATTCA
>CAZQUQ010000180.1:0-5863 GCA_964596445.1 uncultured Oscillospiraceae bacterium | reverse complement strand
GCCGAAATAGGCGCGATAGCAAGGGAAAAGGGAATATACTTCCATACTGACGCCGTCCAGGCTATGGGGAATATCCGTATCAATGTTTCTGAAATGAATATAGATATGCTCTCGATGTCATCCCACAAGTTTTATGGGCCAAAGGGCATAGGCGCTCTATATGTCAGGAAGGGAGTAAAGCTGACGTCCTTTATGCATGGGGGAGCACAGGAGAGAGGCAGAAGGGCAAGTACTGAAAACGTGCCTGCCATTGTCGGACTGGCAAAGGCACTGGAGATCGCGACAGAAAATATGAATCAGTATAACAGAAAACTCATTGCATTAAGAGACAGGACTATTGAGGAAATACAGAAAAAGGTGCCGTTCGTAAAGCTGAATGGCCACAGGGAGAAGAGACTTCCCGGGAATGTAAACTTCTCCTTTGAATTCATCGAAGGCGAGTCACTGCTTCTTATGCTTGATATGAAAGGCATTGCGGCATCGAGCGGTTCCGCCTGCACTTCAGGCTCGCTGGATCCGTCCCATGTGCTTCTTGCCATCGGACTCCCGCATGAAATAGCTCATGGCTCGCTGAGGATAACATTCGGAGAAGAAAACACGGATAAAGATGTAGACTATCTGATGGAGGTACTTCCTGAGATAGTTCAGAGACTCAGGGAAATGTCGCCGCTTTACGAAGCAAAGTGCAAAAATGAAAAGGCATAATTGTACCATCAAATATACCAGGTGGATGTCACCTTAGAAAAGAGGGAATGTATATGTATAGCGAAAAAGTAATGGATCATTTCACAAATCCGAGAAACGTAGGCGAAATCAGCGATGCCGATGGTGTAGGCCAGGTCGGCAACCCCAAATGCGGAGATATAATGAAAATGTATCTTAAAATAGAGAATAATATTATCGTGGATGCCAAGTTCAAAACCTTTGGCTGTGGAGCCGCTGTCGCTACCAGCAGTATGGCAACAGAGCTGGTAAAGGGCAAAACAGTTGAAGAAGCGCTGCAAATCACGAACAAGGCGGTAGCAGAAGCTCTGGATGGACTGCCTCCAGTCAAGATGCACTGTTCAAACCTTGCTGAGGAAGCTATAAGAGCAGCTATACAGGATTATCAGATCAGGAACGGGCTTATCGACGAAAGCAGTAATTGCGATGCCTGCTGTAAAAGATGTGAAGATGTGCACCATGTTATAGATGATGATGAGTAGGTGAATCATGTCAAAAGGCAAAGTGATGCTTGGCATGAGCGGCGGTGTAGACAGTTCGGTCGCTGCTGCGGTGCTCTGTGAACAGGGATACGAAGTCGTCGGTGTAACGATGCAGATATGGCCCGATATGCAGGAGGACAAAAAGCAGACGGAAGGCGGCTGCTGTTCTCTTTCTGCTGTGGATGATGCGCGCAGAGTCGCCGACAGGCTTGGCATAAGCTATTATGTTCTTAATTTCAAGGATGTTTTTCAGCAAAAGGTCATCGATTATTTCACCGATGAATATCTCAAAGGCAGGACACCCAATCCATGCATAGCCTGCAACCGCTTCGTAAAGTTCGAAGCGCTGCTTACCAAAGCTGTTTCCATGGGGATGGACTATATCGCAACAGGCCATTATGCAAGAATAGTTTATGATGAATCGCTTGACAGGTATCTGCTGAAAAAATCGGCAACTGCCCAAAAGGATCAGACATACGCCCTGTATACTATGACGCAGGACCAGCTCAAGAGAACACTGTTTCCTATAGGCGACTTCACCAAGGATCAGGTAAGAGCCTTGGCAAGGGAGTTGGCGCTGCCTGTCGCAACAAAGCCTGACAGCCAGGAGATATGCTTTGTTGATGATAATGATTATGGCAGGTTTATCGAGGAAAATACCATTACCGATATCAAACGCGGTTATTTTGTCGATACCGAAGGCAACAGGCTTGGAATGCACAAAGGAATAATCCACTATACGGTCGGACAGAGGAAAGGCCTTGGCATCTCATTCGGCAAACCGATGTTCGTCGTTGCAGTCAGACCTGAAGACAATACCGTCGTCCTTGGCGATGCAAATGAAGTTTTCTCATCCGAGCTTACAGCTTCAGATATAAATTGGATATCAATCAGCGAACTGAAAAGCGAAATGAGAGTAACCGCAAAAATAAGGTATTCTGCCAAAGAGGCGGCTGCTGTCATAAAGCCTCTGGATAACAATAGGGTGCATGTACTTTTTGACGAACCACAAAGAGCAGTTACACCAGGTCAGTCTGTGGTTTTTTACGACGGAGATATCGTTGTCGGCGGGGGAGTTATAGATTAGCAGTGAAATTGCAGACTACAGAGAATTTGCCTGATATTCGCGCAATTACCTGTCTGGATCAATCATGCTGCAGTTTAAAATGCACCTTCATGTTATAGTTTATCGTATACCGGCTTTCTGTCTTCAAAATGAACAGTGTATCTGAAACCTGCATCGCGCAATACCTGGGCAAAATACTCGAATCTGGCCGCTAAAAAGTCTGTCTGATGTGCATCTGAACCCAGGCATATCAACTCTCCTCCAAGCTGACGGTATCGCCGGAGTATTTCAGTGTCATAAACAGCGTCAGGCCTATAGATCCTATATGTCCCTGTATTAAGTTCGAATCCCCGGCCATGTTCTATCAGTTCTCTGAATATCATATCGAACAGGTCAGAGTAATCAGCATATCTTAACGTCCTGTCGTTATAGTCAGCATATCTTACTATATACCCGAAGTGGCCCAACATATCGAAGGACTCCAGGTTTTTAACCATAAAATATATTTCTTCGAGATAACGCGTGTAAGCTTCTTTCTTTGTCTTGCCCTCGTAATATGTCTTGTCGTAAGGATTTTGCTTGTCTACTATATGGATCGATGCAAGTACATAGTCAAACGGATATCTGCAGATCACTTCCATCGATTCTTTGAGCACATGCGGCTGTATTCCGACTTCCAGAGCACGAAGGACTTTCAGCCGATCCGCATATTTTTTACGCATATCGTCCATAACACAGAAATACTTTTCAAAATCTATAAGAAAGGTTATGCCTTCGGGGAAGTCATAATCGAGATGATCTGTAAATGCAACGCCGTCAAGGCCAATCCTTATTGCCGATTCACAGGCCTGATCCGCATCCAATTCACTATCTGTGGAGAATGATGTATGTACATGGCAGTCAAACATAAATTACCTCCATTGTTCTGCTGCTGAAATCAATATTATCACCGACAGAACATAAAATCAACTGTAAGAGGTGTGGTAACACACCTCATTCATGTGCGTGACATTCCTCATCAGTAATGGAATACGTCTTTGCAGAGGAGTGTCACCATACCTCTTGCAGAAAATTTTGGTTTATAAATCAGTTTCAAAGGTATATAATAAAGAAGTCCGACAATTGAAAATACATACCAAAAGAGGAGGAAGCAAATCATGAGTGATACCAAAACTGAAGGCCAGAAGCTTGAAGAGCAGCTTTTGTACAAATCGAAAAACATATGGGAAAAAGTTGATGAAACTTATATTAAAAATGGTTTCGATTTTTGCGAGGACTATAAAAAGTTCCTTGACAACTCTAAAACTGAACGCGAGTTTACCGTAAATTCAGAAAAACTGGCTGCAGCTGCAGGCTTCAAAAAACTCGATGATCTGATCGGATCAAACAGCAAGCTGAAGCCCGGCGACAAGGTATATTACGTAAACAGGAACAAATCGGCTGTTTTCGCAGTGATCGGCAGTAAGCCTGTATCAGGCGGAGTAAATATACTGGGAGCACATATTGATTCACCCCGTATAGACCTGAAGCCGAACCCTCTTTATGAAGACACTGAACTTGCGTTTTTCAAGACCCATTATTACGGCGGACTGAAAAAGTACCAGTGGCTCACTATACCACTTGCCATACACGGAGTCGTGGTAAAGGGAGACGGAACATCAGTTGAGATCGTGATCGGCGAAAACGATGACGACCCGGTATTCAATATAACCGACCTGCTGCCTCATCTGGCCCGCGAGCAGATGCAGAAGAAAATGAGCGAAGCAGTGTCAGGCGAAGGCCTCAATCTTCTTCTCGGCTCGATACCATTCAATGATGAGAAGGTAAAAGAGAAGGTCAAGCTGAACATACTGAACATACTTAACAAACGTTACGGTATCGTCGAAGAGGACTTCCAGTCGGCAGAGCTTGAGATCGTGCCGGCTCAGAAAACAAGAGACGTCGGTTTCGACAAGAGCATGGTCGGCGGTTACGGACAGGATGACAGGGTTTGCGCATATCCGGCATTGAGAGCTGTATTGGATATCGGTACTCCCGAGCGTACTGCTGTTTGTCTGCTTACAGATAAAGAGGAGATAGGGAGCATGGGGAATACAGGCGCTCAGTCCAACCTCCTTCAGGATTTCCTGGCAAACATAATCGCATTGTCAGAAGATTATTCTGATCTGAAGCTGCGCTCATGCCTTTCAAAATCCAAAATGCTGTCGGCAGATGTTAACGCGGCTGTGGACCCGAATTATGACAACGTATATGAGAAAAGAAACGCCACATATCTGGGCCATGGTATAGTTCTTCAGAAATACACCGGTTCCAGAGGCAAATATGACGCCAGTGATGCCAGTGCAGAGTTTATAGGCGAAGTCAGAAAGCTCTTCAACGACAATAATATTATCTGGCAGTCAGGTGAACTCGGAAAAGTGGACGAGGGAGGAGGAGGCACGATTGCACAGTATGCAGCAAATCTGGGCATCGATGTACTGGACTGCGGTATAGCTGTTCTTTCCATGCACTCGCCTTTTGAGATCACCAGCAAGATGGATATCTTCACGACATATAATGCGTATAAAGTATTTTGTAGCCTGAAATGAGCTTACTTAAATTAAACTAGCTGAGATAAAATGTAATAATAGAAAAGTCCGGACTATCAAAACCGGACTTTTTTTCGTCTGCAATAGATTGAGTTGCAATATTTTATTATGGTGCGGTCATGGATCCTGATCCGATCCTTTTATCGACGTATCACCGTTGGAAGGATTGTTTTGTGTTACGTCAGTGGCCGGCTCATCATCTTTAGCCTGCTCTGCAGCCGGTTTTGGCGGATCATATTTAGCTTTGCCTGTAAGATAAAATGCTTTTGCATCAGGATCAGCCTTTATAAAGCTGTCATCGCATACGAAGCTTTCTGCCATTATTTCTCTTGCCGCAGATACGTTACAGATATAATAATATGGGGAAACATCATAAGTCGTCCCGGGCATATGAATGAAGTTGACGTTATCGATACTGAATTTGCTGACATAACCGGTCATTTTTACAACTTCATTAAGTGTCAGATTAGTATCGACATTATCAAACACCGTATCTATAACGCTCGTGAGCTTCGGCAGATACTGCAGAGTGAGCTTTTGCCGCATAAGCTCCTTTATGAACATCTGCTGGGCTTCATTTCTTTTCAGATCGCTTCCGTCATAGTACTTTCTGAGTTCCTTGGTCCATTTGTTCGGTTTACGGAACCTTACATATTGTTCGGCTTGTGAACCGTTCAGCGTTTGCTGTCCTTTCTTCAAATGGATATGAAGATTCTGCATCGGATCGTCATAATCCATATCGACCGGAACATAATAATCGACGCCGCCCAGCAAATCGATAATATTTCTGAAAGCTGCAGTATCAACGAAGGCATAATACTTGATGTTGACATCCAGCAGCTCGGATACGGTCTTGACAGTAAGCTCGACACCTCCGCTGGGATATGCGTAATTGATCTTTCTTTCCTTATTCTTAATGAAGACTCTGGTATCCCTCGGGATTGACATAATATTTATCTTACAGGTCACAGGATCAAAGTTGGCAAGCATCATAGTATCTGAGA